>JBGATX010000041.1:0-36262 GCA_044228975.1 Planctomycetota bacterium
AGCTCCTCGTCGTCGCCCTGCTGCTGCATCAGCGGAATGAGCTCGCGCGCGACGAAGGGCACGGTGACGAAGATCGTCGCCAGCACGATGCCGGGCACGCCGAAGATGACTCGGATGCCGTGCTCGGCGAGCCATGCTCCGCACCAGCCCTGCTTGCCGAAGACGAGCACGAAGACCAGCCCCGCCACGACCGGCGAGACCGCGAAGGGCAGATCGACGAGCGTGATCAACGCCGTGCGCCCGCGGAACTCGTAGCGCGCGAGGCACCACGCCGCCGCGAGCCCGAAGGCTACG
Source organism: Planctomycetota bacterium (assembly GCA_044228975.1). Classification (GTDB taxonomy): domain Bacteria; phylum Planctomycetota; class UBA1135; order UBA1135; genus JADJNY01. The sequence goes on from JBGATX010000041.1 coordinate 295, forward strand.
TTGCAGGGCACCGCGATCGCCGTCGCGATCAGCGTGAGCCGTGCCGCTCCGAGCGTCTCGGGATCGCGCAGGGCCGCGAGGTAGGCCGGCAATCCCTTGCGCAGCGCCTCGCCGAAGACGGCCACGAGCGGCAGCACGAGGAATCCGGCGAGGAAGAGGATCGAGATCGCGATCAGGCTCCAGCGCACCCACGCGGGATCGCGCAAGGCCGAGCGCGGGAGCAGCGGAGCCGAGCTCACGCGCGCGCTCCCCGCATGCTCGAGCGTTGCAACGCGTTGATCGCCAGCAGCAGCACGAACGACGCGAGCAGCATCACGATGGCGATCGAGGTCGCGCCCGCGTAGTCGTACTGCTCGAGCTGCGTGACGATCAAGAGCGCCGAGATCTCGGTCTTCATCGGCATGTTGCCCGAGATGAAGATCACCGAGCCGTACTCGCCGATCGCGCGCGCGAAGCTCAAGGCGAACCCCGTCATCAGCGCGGGCAGCAATGCCGGCGCGACGACGCGCGCGACGGTCACGATGCGCGACGCGCCGAGCGTCGCGGCGGCTTCCTCGAGCTCGGGCTCGAACTCCTCCAGCGCCGGTTGCAGCGTGCGCACGACGAACGGCAGCCCGATGAACGTCATCGCGACCATCACGCCCTTGGCCGTGAACGCCACGTCGATCCCGAGCTCGGAGAGCGCGCCGCCGATCCAGCCGCTCTTCGCGTACACCGCCGTGAGCGCGATGCCCGAGACGGCCGTGGGCAGCGCGAACGGCAGGTCGACGAGCGCGTCGAGCACACGGCGGCCCGGAAACGTGTAGCGCGTGAGCGTCCAGGCGACGATCGATCCAAACACCGCGTTGATCAGCGCGCCGACGAGGGCCGTGCCGAAGGTCAGCTCGTACGCGGCGATCGCGCGCGCGCTGCTCACCTTGGCCAGGAACTCCGGCCAGGTGAGCGTCGCGCTCTTCGTGAACAGGCTCGAGAGCGGAATGAGGACGATCAGCGCGAGGTAGCCGACCGTGAAGCCCAGCGTCAACTTGAAGCCGGGCAGGACGCGACGATTCGCGGACGGGGAGGCCATGCGCTCCACATTCCGCGTTCAGGACTCAGCGCGCGCCAGCGTAAATGGCGTCGAAGATCCCGCCGTCGTCGAAGTGCGCCTTCTGGGCCTTCGTCCAGCCGCCGAAGACCGCGTCGATGGTGAAGAGCTCGAGTTCGGGGAAGCGCTCCAGAGCCTGCTTCGGCACTCCTTGGGTTTCGATCGGCCGGTAGCCGTGCCTGGCGGCGAGCGCCTGGCCTTCGGGGGCGAAGAGCGCGCTGAGGTACGCCTCGGCGACCTTGCGGGTGCCGCGCTTCTCGACGACCCCGTCCACGATCGCGACCGGAGTCTCGGCTCGGATCGAAAGCGCGGGCGTGACGATCTCCACCTCGCCCTTGCCCAGCTCCTGCACGGCGAGGAAGGCTTCGTTCTCCCAGGCGAGCAGGACGTCGCCGATTTCGCGCTGCACGAACGTCGTCGTCGCGCCGCGCGCGCCCGAGTCGAGCACCGGCACGTGCTCGTAGAGCTGTTTCACGAAGGCCTTGGCCTTCTCCTGGGCCGCGTCGACGCGCGCGCCGCCGGCCGCGACGAGCGCCAGGTCACCGAGCTCCCTCTTCAGCGCGGCGCCCCATGCGGCGAGGTAGTTCCAGCGCGCGCCGCCGGACGTCTTGGGGTTGGGCGTGATCACCTGCACGCCGTCGCGCACGAGGTCGCTCCAGTCGTGGATCGACTTGGGATTGCCGGCGCGCACGAGGAACACGATCGTGCTCGTGCACGGGACGCTCGCGTGGGGGAACTCGTCGCGCCATCCGGCCTTCACCAGCCGCGAGTGCTCGGCGATGGCGTCGATGTCGTAGGCCAGCGCCAAGGTGACGACGTCGGCCTCCAATCCGTCGATGACCGCGCGTGCCTGTTTCGACGATCCGCCGTGAGACTGGCGCACGACGACTTCGTCGCCTGCCTTGGCCTTCCACGCCTCGGCGAACTGCGCGTTGAACTCGGCGTAGAACTCGCGCGTGGGATCGTAGGAGACGTTGAGCAGCGTCACAGGCCCGGCCGGCCCGGCCGAATCGGCGGCCGGGTTCGCCGTCGAACCCGGCGCGTGGGGCGGGTTCGGGCCGCAGCCGCTCAGGATCCCGAGTCCGGACACGGCGAGGAAGGACAGCAGGACGTCGGTGGAGAAGCGGCGCATGTTCGATCTCCGGGCCAGAGCCGTGTTCCAGCGTATACCCGACTCGTTTGGTCGACAATACCATGTCTACTGATTCAGTAGACAAAACAATCCGTGCCGCGAAACTGGCGCTGCGCGCGCTAGCGTCGACGCGGCGCCGCCTTGGCCCGCTTGCCGGCGCCGCTGGCGGCCTTGGCCGCGACGGTGCGCGCGAACGGAGGCTTGCGCCTGCCGCGCGACCACCGTCCGAGCGAAGTCTGGACCACGTCGTGCAACGTGTGCTGGTCGAGGATCGAAGCGATGGAATTGCGCACGTCGAGCATCAGCAGGCGCAAGCCACAGCGCGCTTCGTCCGGGCAGGAGCACGGCTCGTAGGCGGTCTTGCTGACGCACGAGATGGGGGCGAGCGGTCCGTCGATCAGGCGCACGAGGTCGCCGATGTGGATCTGGCGCGGATTCCTCGCCAGCGCGTAGCCGCCGTGCTTCCCCCGGCGGCTCGAGAGGTAGCCGGCGACGCGCAATTGCAGGAGGATCTGCTCCAGGAACTTGATCGGGATGCGTTCGTGTTCGGCGATCTCGGCGATCGGGAGCACCTCGCGGCCGGACTCGTGGGCCATCCCGATGTCGATGACGGCACGGAGGGCGTACTCGCAGCGCTTCGAGGTGTGCATGGATGCGCGGAGTGTAGCGGGGGCCGAGTCGGGGGCGCGCTCGTCGGCGGTGTCTCGCTGGCCGCCTGGGCTTCGATCGCGACCGGTCGCGCGGCGTCTGGGGCCCGCGCGGCGCGTCGAACGGCTCGGCGGACCACCGGCGGCGGGAGTCGATCCGCTGCGGATCGTCTTCCGCCGAGGGCCCGGGCCGGAAGCGGCTGAGGACGCTTGGCTTGAAACGGTGAGATCTAGGCTTAGCTGCGCCGGATTTAGGATTACGGTGGTAGTTTTTAGATCTGACGTCCGATAGATTGCTCTGAACTACGGTTCGGGCGCTCGTTGCCCGCGCTTCACTCTGCTGGCCCACCCAATGCCATGGAAACGACCAAGACCACTCGTACGACCTCCTCCACGCGCCCGGCGGCTGCGGCTGCTCGTGGCGTGCCCAACGTCGCGCTGCGCGACTTCCTCGAGATCCCGTATGACGAGCTCGAGGCGCTCAACACCGAGGCTCGCCAGCAGCGACTCGATCGCCTGCCGATCGACAAGATCCGCGCGGAGCGCGTGCGCTACCTGACGGGTGAGAAGCGCATCAAGGCCGTGACCGTGTGCTTCACGGACCTCGAGGGCCGGCTGCACATGCTGGACTACGACAAGAAATTCCTTCTCGGGTCGGCGGACAACCTGACCTTCGACGGTTCGTCGGTGCGCGGGTTCAGCCAGCAGGCCGAGTCCGATCTGCGCTTGTCGGTCGACTGGAGCGCGTTCTACTGGCTGCCCTCCGACGTCTTCGGCGCGGGCAAGGTGCTCGTCTTCGGCGAGGTGCTAAGCCGCGACGGTTCGCCGTATCCGGCGGATTTGCGCTCGGCACTGAAGCGCGTGACGGCGAAGCTCTACGAGAAGGACGGCACGATCGTCCACGCGGCGAACGAGATCGAGGGCTTCCTCTTCAAGGGCCGCGACGCCGAGCGCCACTACCACGAGACCGGCCGCTTCGAGTTCATCTCCACCGGCGGCTACTACCACTCGCTGCCCGGCGACGCCCTGCGCAGCTTCATCGACGCTGCCGCGGAAGCCCAGCGCGCGATGGGCTTCGCCAACGAGAAGGACCACCCCGAGGTCGCGCCGTCGCAGTTCGAGATGAACTACTCGTACGCGGAGGTCGTGCTCGCCGCCGACCAGGTGCAGATCTACAAGCTGCTCTGCCGCCAGATCGCGCAGCGCATGGACATGACGGCGAGCTTCCTGCCGAAGCCGGTGACCGGAGTGAACGGCAACGGCATGCACACGAATCTGTCCCTGAACAAGAAGGGCAAGAACCAGTTCTTCGACAAGAACGGCGAGGAGAAGCTCTCGTCCGCAGGCTGGGACTTCATCGACCGCATCCTGACGAGCGCGCAGGACATCTGCCTGACGCTGAACCCGAGCGTGAACGCCTATCGCCGACTCGATCCGCACTTCGAGGCGCCCAACCAGATCAAGGCTTCCGCCATCAACCGCGGCGCGATGGTGCGCATCCCGTACGGCAACGAGAAGAGCGCGCGCATCGAGGTGCGCTCGGTCGCGCCCGACGCGAACCCGTACATGGTGATGTACACGCTCGTGCGCACCGGACTCGAAGGCCCGCAGGATCCGGCCGACACGGAGACCAAGCGCGCACGCACGCGCTTCCTGCCGGACAACATCTACGACGCGATCCGCATGTTCAAGGGCAGCCGCTTCTGCGCCGATCTCTTCGGCGAGGACGTGCACGCGAAGTTCGCCGAGCTGAAGCTCGCCGCGGCGGAGCGCAGCCCCAAGAGCCTCGGCTCGCAGATCAAGACCTCCGAGATCCAGTACCACCACGAGGTGACGAACCAGTACCTCTGGAACATCTTCTAGGCCGGCGTCGAGCTTGCGCTCGAAGCGAGCCGCGGGACCGGCGAGGTCGCGCGGCTCGCTCCCTCCTGGAGCGTCTCGCGCGCTCGCCGCGCCTCGATCAGCCCTTGCCCGCGCGTGGATGCGCCTTCTCGTAGACCTCGCGCAGGCGCTGGATGGAGACGTGCGTGTAGATCTGCGTCGTCGTGAGATGCGCGTGCCCCAGCAGCTCCTGAACGGAGCGCAGATCGCAGCCCCGGTCGAGCAGGTGCGTGGCGAAACTGTGCCGCAGCGTATGGGGCGAGCAGCGCCGCGCAATGCCGCCGCGCAGCACGCAGCGCTCGACGATGCGCCCGAGGGAGCGCGTCGTGAGTCGCCCGCCGCGCGGGTTGATGAACACGGCGTCCGAGTTCGCGGTCCTGCCGCGCGGACGCGCCGGATCGGAGAGATACGCCTCGAGCGCTTCGCGCGCGTAGCGACCGACGGCCACGAGACGTTCCTTGCGACCCTTGCCGCGCACGCGCGCCGTGCCGCGCGAGAGGTCGAGATCCGCGAGGTCGAGCCCGACCGTTTCCGCCGCGCGCGTCCCGGCCGAATAGAGGAACTCGAGCAGCGCCTTGTCGCGTCGTCCTGCGGGAGTCGCGAGATCGGGCGCTCCGAGCAGCGCTTCGACCTCGTCGAGCGACAACGCGCCCGGAAGGGTGCGCGCTCCGCGCCGGCGTCGCAGGCCGACCGCCGGATGTTGATCGATCGCTCCCTGGCGCAGCAAGTGCTTGAACAGGCTGCGCGCGGCCGAGAGCTTGCGCTGGATCGAGGTCGGCGCGAGCTCCCGATCCTCCATCGATCCGAGGTAGGCGCGCAACGTGCGGGAGCTCACGTCGCCGGGCAGAGCGATGCCGCGCTCGTCGAGGAAGGCGCAGAACTGCTCGAGATCGGAGCGGTAGGCGCGCAGCGTGTGCGGCGATGCACCGCGCGTCGCCGCGAGTTCGCGCAGGAACCGATCGCAGGCGCGATCGAGCGCGTTCGGTTCGCGCGCCGCGCGCGTCTCGGCCGCCGAAGCCACGGCTAGCGCGCCGTCTTCGCGGAAGCCTTGGCCGACTTCCAGGCCGCCGGACGATCCGCCGCCGGCTCGTGCAGCGCCTGCATCGACATCGCCGTGCCGAAGCTCTCGCTGCGCGGGAAGACTCGATCGTTCCAGCCGCCGTCCTCCTCGCGCACCTTCCACAGGAGCGCGCAGAGCTGCTCGCGATACGCCGGGCGCTCGGTGGCGGGCAGGAACTCGATCGCCTGCGCGACGTAACGGTGCGCGTAGAAGAAGTAGTACGGTGCGATCATGTAGGGCGGAACGTGCGTTCCCGTCTGCTTGCGACGCTTCTCGAGCCACTCCCAGTGCGCGAAGAACGCATCGACCGCACCGCGGATGCGCTCGATCGAGCCGCGTCCGGCGAGGTACAGCGTCGTCTCGCACACGGGCATGCGGCCGATGGAGCCTTCGACGGCCTCGAAGCCCTCGCCGCTCCTGCGCTTCACGTTCGTGCCGTACTGGAACGCGCCCGTCTCGAGGCGCGCGTCCTCGAGCGTCGCGAGCGCCTTTTCGACGACCGCCGCGTCGACCTGCTCACCCTGCTTCGCCGCTTCGAAGAGGATCTGGAGCGTCGGAGCGGTCATGAACGTCGACGGCGGCGAATCCACGGAGCCGTTCGGACGCGAGTAGTTCCAGCCGCCCTTCTCGATCGCGGTGCGCGCGAGCAGCTTGACCAGGTCGCGAATCGCGCGATCGACGTCCTGCTTGCGCTGCTCCGGGACGAGCGCCCGCGCGCGCAGCGTCAGGAGGAACGAGAGTCCGTACGCATGGCCCCAGCCGCGGGTGTCGTAGCCCTTCTCGAACTGCGCGCTCATCATCGGATCGCGCAGGCCGTCGAGCACGAACTCGAGCGCGCGCAGGACGGCCGCGCGACTCTCGACGGGGAGCTGCCCGGGTGCGGTTTCGACCAGCGCCTGCGCGCAGATCGACGTCCCGCCGATGCGATAACCGATCGGGATGTCGCCCGCCGCGCGGTGAACGCCTTCATAGGGCCATTCGCGCGGCGGCGTCTTCGCCTCGGCCTTTCCGCGCGGCGCATCGTCCTTCTCGTCCTTCGCGGAGCGCGTCGCCTTGCCGACGGAGACGTAGTCCTCCTGATGCTCGAGCAGGATCGCGGCGCCGCGCAGGATCGCCGTCGCGATCTCGGTGTCCTTGGGTCCGCCCGTGGCGGTGCTTCGACTCGCGGGCGCTTCGGGCGCGCTCGGCGTGCCGTCTCCCGCGACTGCCGGACGGAGAACGACGGCCAGCGCGAACACGGTCAGCCACGAGTGGAGATGGAGCATCGATCGATTCCTCGCGCGCGCGGGTTCACCGCGGACGGACGAGCATCGTCCTCGGGGGGAGCAGCGGACGCAAGACGCGAGCGAGCACGCGGGAGTCGACCGAGTGCACCCACGAGCGCTCGACCTCGAGCCCGGCCGCGTCGAGCCACGCCGCGAGGGAACGTCGCGTCGTGCGGTGCAGGTGGTCTCCGGCGAGCAACGTCGCGCGGCCATCGGGCAGGCACGCCGCGAGCAGGCGCGACGCGCGCTCGCTCTCCGGCCAGATCCACTCGCTGATCACGATGCGTCCGTGCGGCGCGAGCACGGCCGGGAGCTCCGCGAGCAACCGCGCCGGATCGACGAGATGGGGCAGCAGATCGCAGACCCAGACGAGATCGAAAGCCGCGAGGTCGCGACGCCAATCGTGCGTCTCGACGTCGCGCACCTCCGCATGGAGATCGAGCGAGCGCGCGAATTCGACGCGCTCCGCCAGCTTGTCGAGACCTACGGATGCACGCGAGAAGTGCAGCAGGTACGTGCCATACCCGCAGCCCAGGTCGAGCGCGCGAAGCGGCTCGAGCTCGAGCTCGCGCGCGAGCCGCACGAGCTTCCGCGGAGCACCACGCTCGAAGTGGCGCTTCCAGATCATCCAGCGCTCGGGCGTGTCGCCGCCGGAGCGGACGCGGGCCTGGATCTCCTCGCTCGTCAGCACATGCGCAGCATGGCGCGCGGGGAAGAACCCCGCCATGGCGCGTCGTGCGCAACGCGCGAAGGACTCAGTTGCCCGCGGGCTTCTTCGCCTGCGCTTCCTTGGCCCCGACGAGCTCGGGCAGGCCCTGCTGCATGGCCGCGAGCTGCTCGCGCCAGCCCGCCAGGAGCACGCGCCGCGAATCGAAGTTCTCGCCGACCGCGAAACCCTTGCGCTCCGACTCCTCGAGCGTGGCTTCCATCGCCTTGGCCGCTTGCGATTGCTGCGAGATGTAGGCGACGACGCGTTCGAGTGCGGCGCGCGTCTGCACGAGCTCGAGCGTGAGCGCATCCTGCTTCATGCGCAGAGCCTCGAGCTCCGACGCGGCCGCGTCCTTCGACGCGTCACCGCCCTTGCCTTGCGGAGCAGGCGCGGGCTGCGGCGCGGGAGCGGGCTTGGGAGTCTGCGCGAAGGCCAGGGCGCCCAGGAGCGCCGCACCGGCGACGAGGGGCGCGATGAGCTTGGTTTCCATGTCGAGTCCTATCGGAAGTTGTCGCGCGGGAGCTGAAAAAGATTCTGGCCTGCGAGCGCGTGGGCGGGAGAGTCTGCGTTCCGAAACGTCCCGCCACCTATACTGCCGCCCTCCATGGCCGCAGCCACGCCCACGAAGAGCGCGCGTTCTCCGCTCGCGGTGATCTTCCTCACCGTCTTCATCGATCTCCTGGGCTTCGGCATCGTCCTGCCGCTGCTGCCGGTGTATTCGCAGGCCTACGGCGCGAGCGAGTTCGAGCTCGGACTGCTCTTCTCGTGCTTCTCGGGCATGCAGTTCCTCTTCGCTCCGATGTGGGGGCGACTCTCCGATCGCGTCGGCCGGCGGCCCGTGCTCATCGGCGGACTGCTCGGGACCAGCGCGTCCTACGTGCTCTTCGCGTTCTCGAACTCGATGCCGCTGCTCTTCGTCTCGCGCCTGCTCGCCGGCTTCTTCGGCGCGAACGTATCGACCGCGCTCGCCTACATCGCCGACGTCACGACGCCCGAGAATCGCGCCAAGGGCATGGGACTGATCGGAGCGGCGTTCGGCCTGGGCTTCACCTTCGGTCCGCTGATCGGCGGCGAGCTGACGCGCTTCTCGCCGCACTATCCGGGCTACTTCGCCGCGGGCCTCTCGCTCGTCGCGGCGATCTTCGGCTACGTGAAGCTCGCCGAGCCGCCGAAGTCGCGCGCGGGCTCGCGCGTGTTCGGCATGTCTCAGGTGCGCCACGCGGCATCCGACGCGCGCATCGGCGTGCTCTTCGTGCTCTCGTTCCTCTCGATCATGGCCTTCTCGAACTTCGAGGCCATGTTCGCGCGCTTCGGGCTGGCGGTGTTCCCCGAACAGTTCGGCGTGCCGATCTCGGTGGCCGAGGCGACGCGCGAGCAGCTCATGGCGGCCGCGCCGATCACGGGTCGCTACCTGTGCCTGGTCGGAATCCTCTCGGCCATCATTCAAGGCGGGCTGATCCGCCCTCTGGTTCCGCGCTTCGGCGAGCCGACGCTGGCCGTCGTCGGTCAGTTCGTGCTCGGCGTCGCGTTGCTCGTGCTCGGGCTCGCCAACAGCTGGACGATGGTGATCGTCGGCTGCCTGCTCATGCCTCTGGGCTTCGGCCTCAACAACCCGTCGCTCAACGGCTTGATCTCGCGCGCGACGCCGCCCGACGAGCAGGGCGCCTACCTCGGTCTGAACCAGTCGGTCGCGAGCCTGGCGCGCATGAGCGGCCCGCCGCTCGCCGGCCTGGTGTTCCACGCCATCGGGCCGCACGCGCCGTTCCTCGTGGGCGCGGGCGTGCTGCTCGTCGCGGCGCTGCTCGCCAACGGCTATCGCTCGCGCTTCGGCGCGAGCTTCGCACGCCGCTCGGCGCCCGCCGCGGCCGCGGGCGAGTGATCCGCGGGAGGCAGAGCGTGGGAGCGGACGCGCTGGTGTTCACGAGCGAAGTACTCGCGCTCGGTCCGATCGCGCCCGTCGACGAACTCGTTCGGCGCCTGCGCTCGCTCTCCGATCTCTTCGTGCTCGACAGCGGCGGCGCGCGCGGGACCTTCAGCGTCCTGGGCCTCGAACGCCTCGATCTCGGCCCGCCGCCGCTCGATTCGGCGGAGTTGCGCCGCGAGCTCGCGCGTCTCTCCCGCGGCGGTGGCGACGAGCCGCCCGGTCCCTTCGCGGGCGGCTGGTTGTGCGCGCTCTCCTACGACCGCGGCGTGGCCGGGGAGCGCCGCGTCGGGCACGCGAGCGATCCGTGGGACTCCCCGCGCGTCATCGGCGGTCTGTACGTCGACTTCCTCGTGCGCGACGAATCGACCGGAACCGGCTGGCTGGTGCTGAGCGACGTGCCTCGACTCGCGCGTCCCGCGCTGGCGGAGCGCAGGCAGCGAGTTCTCGAGCTCCTTGCGCGTCCCGCCGTGTGCGAGGCTGCCGGCGACGACACGCCCGTCGCGCTCGGCCCGCTCGTGCGCCACGTCGCGCGCGACGAGCACGTGCGCCGCGTCCAAGCCGCGCGCGAGCGCATCGCCGCCGGCGATTTCTATCAGGTCAACCTCGCGCAGCGCTTCACGCGCCGCCTGCGCGTCGATCCGCTCGAGCTCTACCCGCGCCTGCGGCGCCTGCACCCGGCGAGCTACATGGTCGCGGCTCGCTGGCGGCCGGAGACGAGCTCCGGCGCGCGCGTCGCCGGACGCGGAGCGCTGCTCTCCGGCTCGCCGGAGTTGCTGCTCGACTTCGACGGTCGCACGGCGCGCACGCGGCCGATCAAGGGCACCGCGCCGCGCGGCACGACGCCGGGCGAGGACGCGCGGCGCGCCGCCGACTTGCTCGCGAGCGCGAAGGACCGGGCGGAGCTGGCGATGATCGTCGACCTCGAGCGCAACGACCTCGGTCGCGTCGCGCGCGCGGGCGGCGTGCGCGTCGAGCGTTTCGCCGCGCTCGAGAGCTACGCGAGCGTGCACCACCTCGTCGCCGACGTCGTGGCGGACATCGCGCCGCCGCACGACGCGTTCGGGCTCCTCGACGCGCTCTTCCCCGGCGGCTCGATCACCGGCGCGCCCAAGCTCGCTAGCATCGCCGCGATCGCGGAGCTCGAGGGCGAAGGGCGCGGATTCTTCACCGGTTCGGCAGGCTTCGTCGATGTTCGCGGCCGAGCGGCCTGGAACATCCTCATCCGCACGCTGGTCTGGCGCCCGGACGGAGCGCGGAGCCCGGACCCGAGCTCGCTCGACGGGGTCGAGGCAGGCGAAATGTCCTTTCACGTGGGCGGTGGCGTGACGTGGTCGTCGGATCCGGCGGCCGAGGAGCTCGAAACGCGCGACAAGGGACGAGCGCTCGCGCGCGTGCTGGGGAGCGAAATCGATTCGGCACAGACGCCCTCGGGGCCGTCGTGAGCCTCCAGAGCACGATCGCGTCGCGCTCGATCACCTTGAGCGCCCCTGAACGGGAAGGAAACCGAGCGCGAATCGACGGAGCGTCCGCCGGACTGGCGCTTGCAGCGCGGCGCCGCGATTGCGGTAATGGGAGCGACGAACGCACAGCACGCGTCGCACGCTCCGCCCACTCGTCCGCGCCTCTTTCCTCCTCCGGTGTCGCCATGCTGATCCCTGCTCTCCTGCTGCTCGTCTCCGCGTCCTCCGCAGCTCTCCCCGCGCCCGCTCCGGGCCCCGTGAGCCCCGCAAGCACCGTCCAAGACCCGGCGCCGGCGCCGAACACGAACCCCGACAAGCGTCCGGAGATCGAGGAGATGCTCGACAAGCTGGACAAGCACATGCGCAAGGAGGGCAAGGAGGACACCGAGGCGGTGGCCGTCATCGACCAGCTCTTCCAGGAGTTTCCGAAGTGCGGCCCGAAGGATCGAGCCGCGGTGGTGAAGGAGCTCTCCAAGTGCTTCGAGCAGCGCCGGCTCGTGCCCGACGGCCAGCCGCCGAACAACAAGCTCAACATCGCGGCCGCGGCCGCGCTCGGTCTGATGGGACCGGAGAGCGTGCCCGTGCTCGCCGGCTGGATCGGTCACAAGAATCTCGAGAAGGACCTCACGCTGCAGTACCAGCTGATCAAGGCGCTCGGCAAGACCAAGGACAAGCGCGCGCTGAAGACGCTCAAACTGACGCTCGAGAAGCCGCAGAACTCGCTCGTCGGCGCGGCCGCCGAGGCGTTGGGCGAGTTCGAGGGCGCCGACCAGGAGACGCGCAAGGAAGTCTTCGAGATGCTGCTCAAGGTGCTCATGTCCACCAAGGGCCAGCGCGACTCGGACGCGAACAACGTCGCGATCCGCGACCGCTACGACGTGATCGCCGCGCCGATCATCACCAGCCTCGGGCACGTGTCCAAGCACGACGAGCGCGATCCCGAGAAGTGGCAGACCTGGTGGAACAAGAACAAGAAGAACGACTGGGACAAGACCGATTGAGCCACGCGCGACTGGCGCTCTCGATCGCGGTCTTTCTCGCGCTGGCGGGCGCGGTGTGGCTCGGCTGGTCGCTGGCGGTGGAACCGCGCGCGATCGTTGCGCTCCCGAGCGCGCCGTCGCGCGCGCTCGCGGCGGACGTCAGCGGCTTCGAAGCGCAGGTCGTGCTCCCGCAGGGCAGCGTGCGTCTGAGGCTCGGTCCGCTGCACGCCGATGCGCAGCTGCAGGCGTTCGACGCAGTCGCCTTGCGGCGACGGCTCGCGCTCGCGGATGGCGAACCCTTCGCGCTCGAGATCGAGCTCGCGAGCGCACCGGCCGCCAGCGCACAGGCGCCGCACCCGAACGACGCATCGGCGTCGATGCTCGTGATCGACGCGGCGCTCCTGCGCGTGCACGACGAGCGGGGCGTGGCGCTCGAGCCGATCGCGGAGCTCGCCGTTCCGATCGACGGCGCACCCGCGGATCCGTTGCGCGCTCTCGTCACGGCGCGGACGCTCGTGCTCGGCGCGTCGGGATCGACGCGAGTCGTGCTCTGGGGGCGAGCTCCGCGCGCGCCGGCTCGTTTGAGCGGCTGGCTTGGTGCTCCCATCGAGTTCACCGCGCAGCAGTGGCACGCCGATGCGCTCGAGGACGTGCTCGCGCGCAGCCCGAATGAGCCGCAGCCGGGTGAGCTCACCGAGGCGGGACGATGAAGCCGCGTTCGTCGTGGCTCGTCATCGCCGGCCTCGCGTGGGCGTGTGGCGGCGACGAACCGGAGTCCGCGCTCGTCGCGATCGTGCCGGCCGCGTCCGTGGCCGCGCCGGGAGCTCCCGCGCCGGCGACCGCAGGCTCGACGGACGCCTCTCCGACGATCGACGGCGGCGCCGCGCCTTCGGCCGCTGCGCTCGCCGATCCGCCGCGCATCGAGGCGCTCGAGCGCGAGGTCGAGAGCTTGCGCGGCGAGCTCGAGCGCTCGAGCGCGCGCGTGCGCGACCTGCAACAGGAATTGGCGCGCGCGCGGGAAGAACGCGTCGCGCGCGAGAACGAGTGGCTCGCGTACACGCGCTCCATCTCGCAGCTCGACGAGCTCGCGAAGCTCGCGCAAGTGCGCTTCCAGCCGCAGGTCGAGCCCTCGGCTGCGCCCGCGCTCGCTCCCGCGACGATCGAGCCGGCCAGCGGAGACGCTTCCGCGAAGGCGGACGCCGGGGCGCGCAACGGACGCGACCTCGAGATCGCGCGCACGTTGCGCGCGCTCTTCTTCTCCGAGCAGATCTCCGGCCTCGACCTGCTCGAGTGCGGCCATCTGCAGGACGGCGCGATCGGACCGGTCGTGTTGCGCACGCTCGACGATCGTGGCGTTCCCCTGGGCTCGTTGTGCGCCGAGCGCATGAAGCTCGAGGCTTCGCTCTCGGCTCGCACGCTCACGTTGATCCTCGAGGAGGGCTACGAGCGCCGGGGATCCGAGCGCACGCCTTTCGCGGTTCCGCCCGACGCCGCCCTGGATCATGCGCCTGCGGCCGGTCCCGAACCGAAACCGGACGCGGGCGCCGCGCAGCGTCGTGGCGAGCGTCGCATCGTGCTCGCCTACGTCGATCCGCAGCCGTGGATCGACGCGCTGCCGGAGCTCTTCCGCGACGTCGACCGGCACGTCGTCCACGACGACGGTCACTGGGATCGCATGGGAGTCGTGCTGGCGCTGAATCGCTTGTTGCGCATCGACGCCGCGGCGGGGATCTGGCGCGTCGTTTCGCTCGGCGGAGTCGACGAAGGCGTGCTGCGCGAAGTGCAGATCGACCAGCTCGACCGCGAGGGCCGCCTCGAGAAGAAGCTCTTCGCCGATCGCTTGACGGTCCAGGAGCAGAAGCACGGCGTCGTGCTGCTGCTCGAGGACGGCGCGCAGCTGCGCGGCGACGTGAAGACGCCGTTCCTCGACGGCCGCTACCGGATCTTCCTGCCGCGCGCGGATCTCGCGGAGTGGCGCGCCGCGAACGTGCCGGGCCTCGCGCCGCTCGTGTCCAAGCCGGCTCCGCCCGCGGAGCCCGCGCCGCGCTGAGCGCGCGCTCCCGAGCATGCCGGTGCGCAGCGACAGCGGCGGCCTCTTCGCCGACGATCCGTTCGGTCGCGAGCCCGCGCGCGCGCCGCGCGAGGAAGCCGCGCCGAAGCTGTACTCCGTCGGCGAACTCACGCGCTCGATCCAGGGTGCGCTCGAGCGCCTGGGACGCGTGAGCGTCGAAGGCGAGGTCTCGCGCGTCATGCGCGCGAACTCGGGCCACGTCTACTTCGACCTCAAGGACATCGACGCGAAGATCGCCTGCACCGTGTGGCGCAGCGCGCTCCCGACCGCGCTGAAGTTCGAGCTCGAGGAAGGCCAGCAGATCATCGCGCACGGCAAGCTCGACGTGTACGGGCCGCGCGGCGCGTACAGCCTGATCGTGCAGCGTCTCGAGCAGAAGGGGCTCGGCGCGCTGCTCGTGCAGCTCGAGAAGCTCAAGGACGAGTTGCGTGCGCGCGGCTGGTTCGACCGCAAGCGACCGCTGCCGTTCCTGCCGCGCACGATCGGCGTCGTCACCAGCCGCGACGGCGCGGCATTGCAGGATTTCCTGCGCACGCGCGCGCTGCGCTGGCCGCTGTATCCAGCGATCCTCGCGCACACCGCCGTGCAAGGCCGCGACGCGGCGCGCGACATCGCGGCGGCGATCCGCAGGCTCGACGCGGCCGGTGTCGACGTGATCGTCGTCGTGCGCGGCGGCGGATCGCTCGAGGACCTGTGGTCGTTCAACGAGCTCGCGGTCGCCGAGGCGGTGTGGGAGACGCGCGTTCCCGTCGTCTCGGGCGTCGGGCATCAGACCGACACGACGTTGATCGATCTCGTCGCTGATCACCGCGCGCACACGCCGACGGACGCGGCGCAGACGGTGATCCCCGATCGTGCGGCGCTCGCGGCGCAGCTCGAGAGCTCCTCCGGCGAGCTCGAGCGCGCGGTGGACGAGCTGCTCACGCAGCGCGAGCGCGAGCTCGATCGCCTCGGTCGCTCGCGCGCGTTGCGCGAAGCGGGGCTCGGGCTCGATCTGCGCGTCGAGCGCCTCCAGGCCGGCTCGCGTTCCTTGCGACTGGGCGTCGAGAACGCGCTCGCTCGCATGCAGGCGCGGATCGAGCGGCTCGCGCATGCGCTCGAGAGCGCCAGCCCCGCGGTGCGCCTGGGCGAGCTGGCGACCCGCAACCAGCGCACGCAGGAGCGGCTGCGCGCGCCGCTCGAGCGCGCTCTCGCGCGGCGCGAGCAATCCCTGGCCGTGGCGTCCGCGCGCCTGGAGGCGGTCTCGCCCTATCGAGTGCTCGCGCGCGGCTACTCGATCACGCGCAAGCGCGGAGCGAGTGCTCCGCTCACGAGCATCGCCGGTCTCGCGGCGGGGGATGCGATCGAGACGCTCTTCGCCGATGGGCGGGCGCTGTCGCGCGTCGAGCGCACGCTGCCGGCGGCGGATTCCTCGGGTGCAACCGCGCCGAAGGCGTAGTTCGCGCGTGGCGCGGTGATTCCCGTGCCTCGCGCCTCGCTCGGCTTGCGAGAGGCGTCTAGACTCCAAGGAGTGGGCGAAACCGGACGCATCGTTGCCGTCGTGGCGAACTGGAACGGCGGCGAGGAGAACCTCGAGTGCGTGCGTTCGCTGCTCGTGCAGGGGATTGCGCCCGCGGACGTGATCTTCGTCGACAATGCCTCGACCGACGGGTCGTGCGAGTCGGTGCGCAAGGCGTTCCCGGGGGTGACGGTGATCGAGAACCGCGCGAACCTCGGTTTCGGCGAGGCGTCGAACCAGGGAGCGCGCGTGGCGCTCGAGCGCGGCGCGCAGAGCGTGCTCTTCGCGAACAACGACATGACGCTGGAGGCGGGGGCGCTGGAGCGCTTGACGCGCGCGCTGCGCGAGGACCCCAAGCTCGGCATCGTCGGGCCGCGCGTGCTGTACAAGACGCCGAGCGATGTCGTGTGGTGCTCGGGGGGCGTGCTCACGTGGCGGCACAACGTCTCGACGTTGCTCGGGCATCGTGAGGCGGATGGGCCGAAGTGGCGGGAGCGGCGCACGGTGGATTACGTGCCGGGGTGTGCGTTGCTCGCGCGGCGCGAGACGTTGGAGCAGGTCGGGTTGTTCGACGCGAAGTACTTCGCGTACATGGAGGACGTCGATCTGTGCCTGCGTGCGAAGAGCGCGGGGTGGAAGGTGGAGATCGAAGGGGCGGTGTGCGCGTGGCACACGAGTGCCGGTGCGACGGGCGGAGGGTACAACCCGCGGCGCAAGTACATGATGGGGGTGAACTCTGTTTGGTTCTTGCGGCAGCACGCGGGGTTGGGGCAGTGGTTGTCGTTCTTCGTGTTCGATGTGGCGACGTTGCCGGTGTTGTGGGTGGTGTCGGTGGTGCGCGGGCACGGGAGGTCGGCGCTCGCGAAGGGGAAGGGGATACTCGACGGGTTGTGCGGGAAGAGAGTGACCGCGGCGAGCATTGCCGAGGGGACGAGTTGGTTGTGGCGGTGAAGTCCGATCGGTGACGGCGCGCGGTCGGGGCGCGAATGCCAGAACCGGCCGAAGGCAAGATGCGGAGCAACGCGCCACACACGCGTGCTACCGCATCGCGGACCCCGCACGATCGCGGGGCGGAGGACCGCCCCACGATCGCGCGGGGTGCTGGGGCGGAAGCGGACCGGCTACTCGAGTTCGGCTTCTTTGAGTGCGGCGTCGATGTCGGCGCTCTCGAGCTTGCTGTTGGCGCGCACTTCCATGGGGAACGAGTCCGGATCCGTGGCATTCGTTTCGTCGGCGAGCGCGGCGGTGACGCACTGCGGGTGCACCTTCACGGTTGCCTTGCGCTCCTGGCCATAGAACTCGACGGCGCGCAACAACCCGAAGCGGAACGCGCCCGCGTCGATCAGCTCGCCGCAGTGGACGCACTTCGAGCGGCCGGTGGAGGCGCGCTCGACGAACGGGGCGAGCTGCTTCTCGGCCTTCTTCTCCGCGGCTTTTTCCGCTTCGGCGCGCAGGCTCTCGAGCGGCGGGAGCTTCACGCCGGGCTTGGTGTAGTCGCCGGCGTAGGCTTCCTCGACCTTGGCGAAGTCCTTGCGCGCGAGGCAGGGGAGGTGGTGCCAGAGGTAGCCGGTGCCGAAGGGGCCTTCGAGCAGGAAGCCGATGCGCGGCGTGTCCTTGTCGATCGTCTTCTTGCAGCCCTTGCACGTGCTGCGATTCGAGCGCGCGAGCTCGATCATGTAGGGCGCGAGCTGTTCGGGGTTGGGAGCTTCGTTGGTTTCGGTCATGGCTGGAGCTCGAAGAGGCAGTGGAGGAGCGTGTTCACTTGCGCGCGCCGCCCGTCGGCGCGCCGGGGCGAGGCTTGCTCGCGCGCGGCTTCGTCGCGAGAGCGGGCTTCGGTGTCGTCGCGGATTTCGCAGCCGGTGCGGGTTTCGCGCTCGCGGACTTGGTCGTCGCGCGCGGAGCGAGCGCGTACGTCGACTCCTTGACGAGACGCTTCTGCTCCTTCGTCACCGCATCCTTGAGCTTCTTCACGAGCTCGTCGCGGCGAGCGAAGAGGCGATAGCCCTCGCGCTCGCGCAGATAGCCGCGCGCGGCGGGGTGCTTCTTGAAGAGCGCGTCGCGTCCCATGCGCTCCGCCCACAGCTCGAAACGCGCGCGCTTGTCGAGCAGCGCCTTGACGAGGAAGGGCATGACCATCGAGTAGTCCGCTTGCATGCTCTCGCACGTCGAGCGGTAGTGCTTCTCGTCGACCTTGCCCCACGTCACGGCTTCGGCGGGCGGGCAGGAGCTCAACGATCCGTCCGTGACCGGCGCGGTCGTGATCTGGATGTCGTAGAGGTAGCCCGAGATCTCCGGCAGGCCGAAGATCTGCGAGAGCGCGGGCTCGGGTTGCAGGTTGTAGTTCTTCGGAACTCCGCCGCCGAGGATCAGCGTGCCCAGGGCCTTCGTCGGCGACTCGCGCAGTCCCCACAGGTGATAGGCGCAGCTCTCGAAGACCTCGGCGTGCAGGTCGAGATCGAAGCGATGCTCCGCTCCGCCGAGCTGCGCGAGCGCCCAGAGCTTCATCGAGTTCAGGAACACCGAGCCGTCGCCGGGCGCGCCGACGAAGATCGGGATCGCCTTGCGCTCGCACAAGGCGAGCAGTCCTTCGCGCACGCCGTTGTGCTTCTCCTGCGCGGCGAAACGCTGGCCGAGCAGGTTGCGGAACTCCGTGCCGGTCATGCGGCGCTGGAACTCGGGCTCCTGCAGCACGGCGCTGATGAACTGATCCTGCTCGAGCAGGACGTCCTCGGGAAAACCGATGTCCGTGACGCGGATCGTCTTCTCGTCGCGCAGCGCGGCGTCGTCGCCGAAGATCGCGACCTCGGTGAACGGGTTCGAGGCCGCGCCGTTCAGCGCGCGATGTCCGTCGTGGTAGCAGACCGCGTCCGTGGTCGAGATGTAGGCGAACCAGCCGGTGTCGAGCAGCGGATTGAGCCACGAATAATGCTGCCCCGAGACCGTCACCGGACCCGAGATCGACATCGTCATCGGCAGGCCCTTGCCGACCGCTTCGTCGAGCAGGATCCAGATGCGCCGGAGATAAGCGCCCCCGAAGGCGGGCAGGCTGTCTTCGAAGAGCTGATCGAGGCCTTCGACCTCGGTCACGGGGCGAGTCTTGAGCTCGCCGCCGCCGCCCGAAGCGGAGCCGGGGCCCATGCAACGGGCGTTCTGATCCTTGCGCGTGGGGGACATGGGCGCAGAGTGTACGGGCGCGCGCCGCAGCGGGCCATGGAGCGCGGCGCGGCGGAATTCGGCACTGTTTCGCGCCGCGCGCACCGTTGCGCGGCCCGCGACGATCGAGGAAGCTCTGCGACCTCGCTCGACGCGAGACAACCATGACGCAGTTCACCGACAACGCCCGCGCGCGCTACGCCAAGCAGGACTACAGCCCGAAGAAGCGCATCGAGGGCGTCGAGATCGTCGAGCTCAAGCGCTTCAACGACGACGGCGGCGCGATGACGGAGCTCGGCCGGCTCGACGGCGGCGTGCACAAGCAGCTCCCCGGCTTCACGGTGAAGCAGGTGAACTACTCCGTGCTCGAGCCGCTCGCGATCAAGGCCTTCCACCTGCACACGCGCCAGACGGACGTGTGGTACGTGCCGCCGAGCGACAAGCTGCTGCTCGTGCTCGGCGACGTGCGCAAGGGTTCGCCGACCGAGGGCACGATCATGCGTTTCGTGATCGGCGACGGAAACTCGCGCCTCGTGCGCATCCCGCCGGGCGTGGCGCACGGCTGCAAGAACCTGCGCCCCGCGAGCCCGTGCGCGATCATCTACTTCGTCGACGTGCAGTTCTCGACGGACGATCAGTGCGACGAGGGCCGCTTGCCGTGGGATCACTTCGGCGCGGCGATCTGGGACGTCGAGCGCGGTTGAGCGCGCGCGTTCACCAGACGATCGTGCGCGCGTTCGACGTGTTGAACGTCGAGGGCGTGCAGAAGCTCGCCGCGTTGCGGTAGACGAGCTGGTAGTGGCGCACCGCGCCGCTGCCGGGGACGACCTGGCCGCGCGTCGAGACGCTCGGATCGCCGGCTTGCGGGAAGGAGCTCGCACCTCCGCCGTTCGACTTCGTCGCGAGTCGCACGATCGATCCGCTGAGGCAGCCGACACCGTCACCGAGCACCTGATCGCCGCGCGCGTCGCACTGGACGAAGACGCAGGTCGACGTCGCCGGCATCCCCGAGCCGAGCAGCACGAGCGCGTCGGGGTTCGTTGCGCCGCTCGCGTCGAGGCGCGCTCCCGCGGCGTTCGCGCTCGAGGCGCAACCGTGTCCCGCCGCGCCGGTGTTCGCGCACGGACACGCGGTCGTCACGCTCGGGTCGACACCGTCGCCGGCGCAGAACGGCTCGCCGGCGGAGACGAGGCGCAGCTGGAACCCGTTCACCGAGGCGTCCGCGCCGATGCCGACGCGCACGACCAGCGGCGCGGAGGACTGCACGACGACGCGATGCACCGCGTGCGTGATGCCGAGCTCGAGGACGCCGCTCGTCCACCCGGTCGTGATGTTCACCCATACGCCCGGATCCGGCGAACCGAGCACCTCGACGAACGACGACGAGCTGAGGCCGTCGTCCGACGCGTACGCGTACGTCGTCACCTCGTACTCGCCCGCTTGGAGTCCGTCGAAGGTCCACTCGCCGTACGGCAGCGTGCCCGGCGACGTCAGATCCGCAACGAGCGCGACGAGCCCCTGATTGAACTGCGCAGCGGGCGGCAGCGCGTTCGTCGATGTGATCGCGAGTCCGCCGTTGCAGCGAATCGTCGCCGTCGTCGGCGCGCCTGTGAGTCCGAGGAGCGGCGCCGGCGTCGTCGGCACGAACCCGACGCTGTTCCACGTGCCGGGTTGTTGCGCGGCGCCGCCGAACGCGGACGGCGGGGTCGAGCTCGGCGCGCCGACGTCGACGTTGAAGTTCTGCGCGCGCGCCGCATCGATCGCGAGCGCCGTGGTGGCGACGAGAGCAGCGAAGAATCCACGCATCGAGATCGTACTCCGACTTGTCTTCAAGCGAGCGCCAGGGTTCGCGACGAGCGTGCCTCGATTCTGCTCGTGAGGAGCCGAGCGCGCAACGCGGGATCCGAACTCTGTTGCGTGCGGAGACGCACGGGCCCGCGTCTCGTGCAGCCGCTCCACATCGCCGTCGATGCGGCGTTCACGACCGACGAAGGTGCTCCGAGGGCGATCCGCTGTGGGACGATCTCGGCGCGGCGAGCTGGCACGTCGAGCGCGGTTGAGAGCGCGCGGAGCGCGTCACTTCGGCTTCGCGGGTGCCCGCAAGTCCGCGACGCTGCGTTCCCAGATCGTCGTGTCACCCTTGGCCGGCGTGACGCGCACACGCTGTGCCGAGCGCCACTTCCCCGCGGGTCGCATCGTGATCGACGAGAGGGCGAGATCGGGCTTGCCATCGCGGTCGACATCACCCGCGTAGCACACATCCACTCCTTCGTCCTGCGAATAGGCGATCTGTGCGATGCGTGCATTCTTCGCGACGGACCAGATCGTCGCGTAGCCGCGGTCAAAGAACGGAGCCGTGAGTTGCTCGTTCGCGCCCACGACCACGTCGACGTGTCCGTCGCCGTCGACATCTCCAGCGACGTCGATCGTCGTGCCGAAGTCGTCCATGACATCGCGTGAGACCGTCGGGATCGTCGCCAGCGTCCGCAGCTCGTCGCTCTTGAAGCTCACGATCCGCGTGTAGTAGCTCGGCGCGGATGCGGCGATCTCCGCGCGCCCGTCACCGTCGAGGTCGGGAAGCGCGCGCACGACGCTTCCGAATCCGTACCCAGATCCCGTGGGATCCCCGCGCTGACGTGCGAGCTCGCCGGCCATGTCACGCGTGCGCAGCGAAATCGCCCCGGTGAATTCTTGCCGATTCAAGCCCGCCTTGACCTCTTCGGCGAGCGGCTCGAACGCGGCATTGGGCTCGCCGCAGCAGATGTCCATGCGTCCGTCGCCGTCTAAATCGCCGACGCAGATGGTGAGACCGCGTTGGGAACGCTGGACGAGCGCGCTGCCGTCCTTGCCCGAGACGATGCGCAGCCCATCGGCCGCGGCGAAGGCGATGTCGGGAATTCCATCCGCATTCCAATCGCCCGCGCACTGGAGCGAGGTCACGCCTTGCACGACGCCCGGCAGCGGCACACGCAGGAGCGTTGCACCCGTGCCGGTCGAGACGACACTCACGCAGGGCCGGCCGGCGTACTCGAACGGACGCGCATCAGAGCCGCGTTGCCCGCCACGATCAGCGCAAGATCCTCTCGACCGTCACGGTCCAAGTCATCGAACGCGGCGAGCTCGATGCCGAACCCTTCGCCGGGTGCAGAGCCCTTCCACTCGCGCAACACCGCGCCGTCCTTGCCCGACAGCAGCCACACGCGCTCGTCCAAGCTCGCATCGCGGCTGGCGAGCGCGAGGTCGTCGACTCCGTCGCCGTTGACGTCTTTCAGGCGGCAGATCGAGCTGCCCGCATGAGCGAAGCTCGTGACGAGTGTGCTCAGCGTCATCAGGATTGGAACGTGGGGCTTCATAGCGACTCGGTTCATCGAACCCGGGCGGGTTCGATGAGTTCCGAACTTCCTCGGCGCGAATCAACCTCCGTCGTGTGGTTCGGGCGCAGTCCGCTTCGCGCGCGAGCCCCGGGCAATGGTGAGCTGCCGCGAACGCGCGCTCGTTCCGTACTCTCTGCGGCATGCGCCGACGCCACGTCATCTCTCTTCTCGTCAGCCTCGCTCCACTCGTTTCGATCGCGTGCACGACGGCGCGCGTCGGTTCGTGCCGTGACGCGGGCTCGCTCTTGATCGTCGGTGGCGGCCTCGACAACGACAAGCGCGCGATCTACGAGCGCTTCGTCGAGCTCGCGTCGGCACGCGGCGAACCGAACATCGTCATCGTGACCGCCGCAACCGGTCCGCAGGAGGTCGAGCTCGCCGACAAGACCGAAGCGTTGCGCGTGTGGGCGCCGGACGCGCGCGTGCGCGGCCTCGCGCGCGAGACGCCGACCGACGAATCCGTCGCCGCGATCGACGCCGCGACCGCGCTGCTCTTCACCGGCGGCGATCAGCAGCGCATCACGGCGCGCTACCGTCCCGACGAGCACGACACGCCCGAATGGCTCGCGATGCGCCGCTTGCTCGCGCGCGGCGGCGTGATCGCCGGTTGCAGCGCGGGCGACGCGATGATGGGCGAGTTCATGCTCACCGGCGGCGGCAGCGCGGCCGCGCTCGGTGTCGCGCCCGCGGATCCCAAGGAGCGCGAGTCCACCGTGCGCGGTCCGCGCGTCGCGCGCGGCATGGGGTTTCTCCCTTGGGCGATGACCGATTCGCACTTCTTCGAGCGCGATCGCGTCGGCCGCTTCGTCGTCGCGCTCGAAGCGACGGGCACGCGCCTCGGTCTCGCCGTCGGCGAGGATGCGTGCGTCGAGGTCGATCTCGCGAGCGGCGAAGTCATCGGCGTGGCGGAGAGCGAGAGCTTGCTCATCGACACTGCCACGCTGAAACGCGACGGGAACGCGCGTCGGCAACTGCTCGCGCGCATCGTGAAGCAAGGAGAGCACGTGAACCTGCGCCAACGCCTCGCCACGACGCCACGCGCCCCGAATCCGATCGCTGCGACGCCGCGCGAGCTCACCGAGGTCGAGCCCGGTCAGAATCGCCAGCTCGCTTCGTGGCGCCTCTTCCGTTGCGCCGCGCGCGCGAGCGGCGAGTGCGGGCGGCTCGCACTCGAAGGCTGGCAGGTTACGGCCTGGCCGAACGGCGACGGCGAATCCGTGTTCGACGTCGAGCCGCGTTGAGCGCGCCGGGCGTCCCGCCCCGACGGCGCACGCATCGCAAGCGTGCGCCCTCACCGCAGCGCAACTCACGCGCGCGTCACGGCCAGAGCGTGATCTGGAGCGCGCTGCTCAAGCCGACGTCGTTCGGCGGCGCGAAGCCCGGATCGCGGAACCACGCCTGCGCGAAGAACGACTGACCCGGAGCGAGGCCGGTCAGCGCGAGCTTCGTCTTCGAGATGCGCGACACGAGCGTGCCGCTCAGCATCGGGAAGCACGCTCCCGTCGATTGCGGCGTGCCGGTGCTCGCGATCGGCCAGCGATGGAAGGGTTGTGCGAGGCACAACATCCCGCCGGCGAAGGGCGTCTGGGCGGAGCCCGTGCTCCACAAGCACATGCCGAACGAGTTCGGCACGACGTCGACCACGAGGAACGCGAGGTTGTCGCCCTGCGTCGTGCTCGGCGCGCCGTAGGCGTAGAGCCACGGCGTGCAGCCCTGCGACGTGGGTTTGGGCGTGCACACGGATGTATGGATCGTCGTCGCAACCGGCGCGCTCGAGACCGAGAGCGCGGCGGAGTACGAGGAGCCGACGAGCACGGCGGGGATCACGAAGTCGTCGATCCCGTCGCCGTTCGCGTCGGGCACGAGCGCGAGACCCGGATGCGATCCGGGCGCGCTCTGGAGCAGGGCACCGCTGACGCTCGAGTAGATGCGCGCTTCCGCCTGCGAATAGGCGCAGCAGCCGAAACGGTACGCACCCGCGCCGAGCAGCACGTCGGCGCGTCCATCCCCGTCGAGATCGGGCGCGCGCTCGACGCCTTCGCCGAAACGCGCGAGGTTCGGTCCGTCCTGGATCACGAGCAGCGGTGCGCCGCTCGCACCCGAATACAGTCGCGCACGGCCCCAGTTGAAGCTCGGCGTGATCAGCTCGAGCGGCGCCGCGACGACGAGGTCCGGCACGCCGTCGCCGTCGATGTCGCCGAGCGACGCGACGTCCGTGCCGAACGCGCCGCCGTTCACTGGCCCCGTGATCGTCCGCACGAGCGCGCCGCTCATACCCGAGTGGATCGTCACGCGGCCGGCGCCCTGCGTCGCCGTCTCTGGATCGCCGACGAGGAGATCCTCGACGCCGTCTTGATCGATGTCGCCCGCGGGCGCGACCGCCGTGGCGAAGTCGAGGCCCGCGCCGGCGACACCGGTGATCGAACGCAGCAGCGCGCCGCTCGCGCCCGAGAAGACAAATGCGCCCGCTCCGCCCCCCGGCGCGCCGACGACGAGCTCGTCGACGCCATCGAGGTCGAGATCGTGCAGGCGCGCGAGCGAACGACCCCACGCGAGGCCGGTGCTCGGAGCATCCGCGCGCCAGAGCACGGTTCCGTTCGCGCCGGAGTGCACGCGCACGTAGCCCGGCGTGCTGCCGACCGGGTACGGCGCGGAGACGGCGAAGTCGGCGTGACCGTCGCCGTTGACGTCGCCGAGTGAGGTGACGGCGGAACCGAACTCGTCGTTCGCGTTCACGCCCGTCACCACGAGAAGCTCCGCGCCCGTGTGGCCGGACCGCACGCGCGCGCGATCGACGCCGCCGCCGAGCGCGACTTCGCCGAACACGAAGTCCGGGACGCCATCCGCATCGACATCGCCCGCCGAGCTCGCGGAGTGGAAACCTGCGGGGACGGGCCACGTGAACTGGAGGCCCTGCGCGGCGCAGGGCGTGACGGACGCCGCGCCGAGGGCGAGCGACGTGAGACAGGGGCGAAGCAGCGAACGGTTCATCGAAGCGTGGACTCCGCGAGGAAGATCGGACCGCGCGGCGGCGAGGGGCCCGCGACCATCGCTGTTAGCCGCGGGCCTTCGCGTGGTCACGCGCGCGCAGCCAGGGACGCGCGTCGCCGCGCGGACGCGGGCGAAAGCGATCGAAGCTCGCGGGCGCTCCTACCAGGCGAGCAACCACCCGTTCGACGCGTTGAACGTCGCGGGCGGGCAGAACGCGGGCGCCGCGTTGCGGTAGTAGACCTGATAGAGGCGCGTGACTCCGCTGCCTGGAATCACCGCGCCGCGCTGCGAGACGGTCACCGTGTCGGCGGAATCCGGGAACGAGCTCGCCCCCGCGGAGTTGATCTTCGTGCGCAGGCGGATCAGCGATCCTCCCGCGCAGCGCACTCCGTCGCCGAAGACGAGATCGTCGAACGCATCGCCTTGCAGGTAGATGCACGCCGCGGAGAACGGCATGTCCGAGCCGGCGAGCACGACCGTGTCGAGCGCGGGCGAGCCGCTGGCGGAAAGCAGGGCACCGTTCGAGTTCGCGCTGCTCGCGCAGCCGTGTCCGGGGCTGCCGGCGTTCGCGCACGGACAAGGCGTCGTCACGTTCGGGTCGAGTCCGTCGCCGAAGCAGAACGCATGGCCGATGCTGTCGAGACGCCGCAGTTGGAAGCCGTTCACCGAGCCGAAATTCGGATTCGGCGGGGGAGCGGTGCGCTGCGCGGTGACGACCACGGGTTGTCCGCCGACCACGCTCACGTGGTGCAGCGCGTGCGTCAGACCCTGCGCGTAGTTGCCGCTGAAGAAGCCGCCGATCACCTGCGCGGGATCGGCGGAGCCCGCGACGCTGATCTGCGTGCGGAAGTTCGAGTCGTCCGGCGCCATCGCGTAGGTGAAGAG
Source organism: Planctomycetota bacterium (assembly GCA_044228975.1). Classification (GTDB taxonomy): domain Bacteria; phylum Planctomycetota; class UBA1135; order UBA1135; genus JADJNY01. The sequence goes on from JBGATX010000041.1 coordinate 26,412, forward strand.
CTCGTAGTCGCCGTCGAGCAGACCCGCGATCGTCCACGTGCGCGCCACGGATTGCGGATCGTGCACGTCGGCGAGCAGCGCGCGATCGTCCGGCGTCGAGCCGCCGAGGTTGACGTTGCCGAAGGTCGCGACGCCGCCCGAGACGGTGAACGTCACGGCGCAGGCGTTGCCCGCGAGGTCGACCACGCTCTGCGGAACTCCGGCGGCGACCGGGATCGAGGTCCAGGTTCCCGGCTGTCCCGCGCCCGCTCCGAAGCTCGACGAGGGCGTGGGGTAGGTCGCGCTCGTGCCGATGTCGACGTTCAGACTCTGCGCGCGCGCGCCCGGCGCGAGCAGCGCGCAGGACGCGCCGGCGAGACCGAGGGTGGAAAGAATCGCACGCATGGCTTGCGCCGAGAGCGCGGGAGCTCCGTGTCGCGCTTCGTTCGCGCCGCGCCGCGGGGCCGTCGTACACCCGGCGAATCGAAGTCTACCACGGCGGGCCGATCGCGCTCGACGCGCTCGCCGGCAGGCGTGACGTGCGCGGGAGCCTCACCACACGACGCGCACGCCGTTGGTGATGTTGAAGTTCTCCGGCGGACAGAAGGCCGCGGCCGCGTTGCGATAGTAGGTCTGGTAGAAGCGCTCCCAGCCGCTGCCGGGAGCGACTCCGCCGCGCTGCGACACGCTCGGATCGCCTGCGTCGGGGAACTGGCACATGCCGTTGAGGCTGGCGGTCGAGCGCAGTCGCACGAGGGCTCCGCCCACGCAACGCACGCCGTCGCCGAAGCGCGCGTCGGTGCAGGCATCGCCCTGCAGGAACTGGCACAGCGCCTTGGCCGGAGTTCCCGTGCACGTCAGCAGCAACGTGTCGGGCGCCGTCGTGCCGCTCGCGACGAGCAACGCGCCCGGCGCCTGGGCCGAGTTCGCGCAGCCGTGCCCGAGCGCTCCGTTGTTAGCGCACGGGCACGGCGGGGTCACCGTCGGAGCGACGCCCTCGCCGGCGCAGAATCACACACCGGCGGAGCCGCGGGCGAGCTCGAGCGTTGCACGGCGATGACCACCGCGCTGTGGTTGACGACGACGACGCGGTGGCGCGCGTAGGTCACGCCCTCGATCTGAGCACCGGGCCACGCACCGCCGACGGTGACGGTCGGATCGGGAGAGTTGAACACGCTCACATCGGTGAGGAAGCTCGGATTGTCGGGCGCCATCGCGTAGGTGTAGACGTCGTACGGACCGTCGTCGAGCCCGTTGATCAGCCACAACTGCGGCGTCGGTCCGGGATCGCTCACGTCGGCGAGCAGCGCGAGCTCGTCGCTCGACGCGCCCGCGAGATTGCTCGTCGACTCGAGCGGCGTCCCGCCCGTGCAGTCGATGGTCACGGGCACGATCGAGCCGTCGAGGCGCCGCAACGGCGGCGTGGTCGGAGGCAGAGGAATCGGGGCGACGTCGTTCCAGTAGCCGGGCTGGAGCGCGCCCGCGCCCTCGGTCGACGCGGGCGTCGGATAGCTGAGGTTGAGCCCGACGTCGATGTTCAGGCTCTGAGAGCGAGCGGAGGAAGCGAGCAGGGGGAGCGCGAGTGCCGGGAATGCACGCGCCAGGAGTGCGCGTTGCATGCCGCGCATCGTAGCGGCGCCGCGCGGCCTCGGGTTGCGAGTTCTCGCCCGCGCGCGCGTCTTCCGGCGCCGCGACTACCAGACGACCCGCACCGCGTTGGTCGAATTGAAGGTCGCCGGACCGCAGAATCCGATGGCCGCGTTCCGGTAGTAGGTCTGGTAGATGCGCGTCGCGCCGCTGCCGACCGTCACGCCGCCACGTTGCGAAAGCGTGATCGTGTCCGATGCGTCGGGGAACGCGCTCGCACCGGCCACGCTCGTGCGCACGCGCAGGCGCACGAGGCTGCCGCCGGCGCACAGGATCCCGTCGCCGAACACCGCATCCGTCAGCGCATCGCCTTGCAGATAGACCGCGGTCGCGCTCGAAGGCATGCCCGAGGAGGCGAGCTGCACCGAGTCGGTCGCCACCGTGCCGAACGAGTCGAGCAGCGCTCCCGCCGGATTCACCGAGCTCGCACAGCCGTGCGATTGCGTTCCATAGTTCAGGCACGGACAGGCCGACGTGACCGACGCGTCGAGCCCGTCGCCCGCGCAGAAGGTCTCGCCGGGCGTCTTCAGGATCTGGAAGCCCTGGCACGCCGCGCCTTCACTCCCGCCGCAACCGACCCACGGCGTGACGACGATGCGCAGCGGCTGCCCGCTGGCGAGGTTCCTGACGCGCTGAACCGCGTGCGTGAAACCGAGCTGCAAGCTCCCCGGATACGTGATGCCGTTGAGCACGGTCGAGGGATCGTTCGACGGCGTGACGAACACCTCGTTCGTGTAGCCGTGTCCCCAGGCGTAGGTGTAGACGCGGTAGTCGCCCGGAGCGAGACCGTGCACCTGCAGCTCGATGCCGCACAGGCCGAAGTCCTGGAGGTAGTCGTCCATGAGCGCGGCCTCGTCGCCGCTCGCGCCGGTGGGCGTCTTGGAGCAGAAGCAGTCGCCGGAACAGAAGGACTGCAACGTGAGTCCGCTGGAGATCCCGTCGACGTCGAACAAGCTCTGCGTGTAACCCCAAGTGGGGAGATTGCCGACCGCGTTCCATTGCCCCGGACGGAAGGCCGCCGCTCCGTAGCTCGCCGGTGGAGGCGTTGGCAGCGTGACGATGCCTTCGATGTCGACGTAGACGCTCTGCGCAGAGGCGGGCGCGCTCGCGCAGAGCGCGAGAGCGAAGGACAGGGTGGCGATCCGAAAGTGCATGGGTCGAGTTCCTGTGTTTCGCAGCGTGACTTGTGCCCGAGCGCGTGTCGTCCGACTCGACCGCGCGTGTTCGAGCGTAGTGCAGCGCCGTGGTTCTCGCGAGGATTCGCCGTGGGGTCATGCGTGGATTGCGCTCGCTTGTTCGAGCGTGGCGATTCCGCACGCTCGACGGCCTCGGCGAGAGCGGTGATGTGCGGACGATCGGCGCGGCCTCGAGGGGTGCGGTCGCGCATGGCATCCTGGCGCGCACGGCCGGCGAATCGCGCCGCAGCGCGCACGTGCGTCAACGCGCCGCTTCGGTGATCGCGATCATGCGCTCGAGCGCGGCGCGCGCGTGGCGCACGAGCTCCGCGCGCTCCTTCGGCGCGAGCCGATCGCGCTGCGCCGTCTGCTCGTTCACCATGTCGCCCGCGAGCACGCGGTTGATGTCCGGCGGAGTTCCGCGACGCAGGAGATCGAGCATGCCCGCCAGATGCGGCGGATCGTTGCGGCTCATCGTCGCGCAACCGCAACCGCCGCCCTGGAAGCGCGCGTCGGGGATGTCGGCGAGGTGCATGATCTCGACTCCGCGCTGCTTGCCTTGCTCGCGAGCATTGCGCACGAAGTGTCCTTCGGTGCCGATCGCGAGCTTCTCGCCGCTCTTCGCGTTCATCACGGCCTTCCACAGGTAGTCCGTGGAGCCCGCGCCGTCCGCCGCCTGCACCGCTTCGAGCGGCGATTCGGGATGGATGAGCACCCTCCAGCCCTTCGCGTGCCACCACTCGACCATCGCCTTGCTGAAGATCGTGTGCACGCCGCAGAAGCTGCCCCAGAGCACCATCTCCGCGCGATCGACGGCGTCGAGTCCGCCGGGCAGCGTCGCGAGCTTCGGATGCTGCGCCCAGAGCTTGGGCTCGGGGAACGCGATCACGCGCGTGAGATCCATGCCGAGCTTCCAGGCCGTGTTGCGCCCGAGGTGATGGTCGGGCACGAAGAAGATCTTCTTGCCCTGCTTGCGCAGCGCGTCGACGACGAGATGCGCGTTCGAGCTCGTGCACACCGCTCCGCCCGTGCGGCCAGCGAGCGCCTTCAAGCGACCGCCGGTGTTCATGTAGGCGACGACCGAGAGCTTGTCGCCGTAGCGCTCGATCAACTGCTCCGCCGCGGGCAGCACCATCCAATCCTTGGCGAGCATCTCCATCGTGCAGCCCGCCTTGGGATTGGTGATCCACACGCTCTGGTCGTCGCGCGCGAGCGTCGCGATCGTCTCGGCCATGAAGTGCACGGCCGATTCGACGATGACCTTCTTCTCGGGATTGCGCGACGCCTGCAGCGCGAGCTGGTAGCTGTCGGCGACCTTGCCGCCGTAGCGCTCGACGAGCTTCACGATCTCGCCGCCCATGTAGAAGTGGGCGAGCAGGAGCAGCTCGTCGCCGAAGTGCTTCAGCGCCGGGATCGCGTACTGATCGAGCCACGGCAGCACCGACGCCGGCTTGCGATCGGGCAGCGCGAGGTACTCCTCCGCGTACGGCTTGAACTCCGCCTGGTACCAGTCGAGCGGCAGATCCGTCTGACAGATCGGAATCTCCGGCCGCAGCCGGATGCCCGAGGAAGCGATGGTGGGGGACGTCGACGTGTTCTGGGGGACGCTCACGCGGCGAGTATACGGTACACGGCATCTTTCTCACCGATTCGTGCGGTTGCGAACGGTGAGAAAGATGCCGTGTACTGTAGGGCCCATGATCGCGTGCATCACGTTCGTCGTCGTCGTCGGGAGCGCGCTCCTCGGTTGTGCTGCGAGTTCGACGAGTACGGAGTTCCAACAGGCAGCAGGCGTCAAGCTCCCCGAGGGTCGAGCGCTCGAGCTGCAGGCGTCGACGCGCGTCGAGCCGGGCAAGTACGTGCGTGCGCCGCTCGGCGACGACAAGCGACGCGGCGTGATCGTGATCGAGCACCAGAAGCAGGTGGAGCTCGATCTGCGCGGCGTCGAGTTGCGCGGTGCACCCGCGGGCACCGACCTCGATCGTCTCGAGGGCTGGGGCATCGTCGTGCGCGACTGCGAGGACGTCACGATCCGCGGCGGGACGCTCGGCGGCTACAAGGGCTGCATCGTCGCTCTGAACACGAAGCGTCTCGTGCTCGATGACATCACGTTCGACGGCTTCTACGGCATGCGCTTGCGCTCGACCGTCGACGCCGAGGACCAGAGCGACTGGCTCTACCCGCACGAGAACGACCACGACGAGTGGATCACGAACTACGGCGGCGCGATCAGCCTGACGCAGTGCGAAGGAGCGACGATCCGCGATTGCAAGGGCCGTCACGGACAGAACGGGATCCTGCTGACGCGCTCGAACGGCGCGAGGGTGCACGACAACGACTTCTCGTTTCTCTCCGGCTGGGGACTGGCGATGTACCGCAGCTCGAAGGCGCTCGTCAGCGACAACACGTTCGACTACTGCGTGCGCGGCTACAGCCACGACGTGTACTGGCGCGGCCAGGATTCGGCCGGGATCCTGATGTTCGAGCGCTGCTGCGAGAACCTGTTCGCGTGGAATTCTGCGACGCACGGCGGCGACGGCGTGTTCCTGTACGCCGGCCAGGACACGGTGCAGGGCCGCGCGTTCGAGCGCGGGGAGCCCGACGCGGGCGGGAGTGATCGCAACGTCTGGTACGAGAACGATTTCTCCTTCGCCGTGGCGAACGCGATCGAAGCGACGTTCTCCAGCGACAACTGGGCGATTCGCAATCGGCTCGACGGCTGTCATCAGCACGGTGTGTGGGGCGGGTACTCGCGGCGGATGGTCGTGCTCGAGAACTCGATCGACGGGACGATCGGCGGTGCGATCTCGATCGAGCACGGGCAGGAGTGCGCGTTCGTCGGCAATGCGATCACGAACAACGAGACCGGCGTCGAGCTGTGGTGGGACGAGGACAAGGAGCTCGTCGACGGGCCGTACGGCAAACACCGCGACACGAGCTCGCGCGACACGCTCGTGCGCGAGAATCGGTTCGCCGGGAACCGACTCGACCTCTCTCTGCGCGACACGCGTGACGTTCGCATCGTCGCGAACCAGGCTTCCGGGAGCGGCGAACTGACCTTCGGCAGATCCGCGCACCACTCGCCGGACGACGAGGCGCTCTCCGCCGCCTTGCGCGACAAGGACGGCCACAGCGCGAGTTGTGCGTTCGAGCGTTCGACCCTCGCGGGCGCGGCGACCGAGCCCGAGTGGCTCCGCCACGCGGTGGATTGGAAGCCGGAACTCGCGAGACTGAAGGCGAACGATTGGATCGCACGCCGCCGCCGTGAGACCGCGTATCGCGAGGGCCTCGACACGATCGTCATGGGCGAGTGGGGCCCGTGGGACTTCCGTTCCGGCGAGCCGCGCCCGCAAGCGCAGAAGAGCGGCGGCCTGCTCGCCGACGTGCTGTGGGACGCGAAGTGGTTCGCGTGGACGAAGGAGCTCGACCCGCGCGAGAAGCTCGCCGACTGGCGCAAGCTCGCCGCGAAGCCGCTCGCCGAAAAGCGCGTCGCCAACTTCTCCGATCCCTGGTCGCGCGACGCCGAGATCAAGTCGAAGACCGGCACGAACCACTTCGGCCTGATCGCGACCACGACCTTCGGCTACCCCGAGAGCGGCAAGTACCGCGTGAGCGTCCTCTCCGACGACGGCGTGCGCCTCTCGATCGACGGCAAGGTGGTCATCGACAACTGGACCTGGCACGCCCCGACGCGCGACGAAGCGACGATCGAACTCGTGCGCGGCAAGCACGACGTCGTCCTCGAGTACTTCCAGATCGACGGCGCGTGGGCCCTGCTCCCGTCGATCGAGCGCGTGCCCTGATACGGCACCGTTGAGCCGCGCTCGCGGGCGCAACCCGCACTCGACCGCTGCGCCGCGCGCCAGGCGCGAGCGCCGCCGTTAGACTCTCCGCCCTTCGATGGCGACACCGACGTTGCTCCAGAGCGCGCGAGCTCGCACGTGGATCGTCGCCGTGGCTCTCTTCGCGCTCGCGCTCGCGCTGCGTGTGCCGGGGGTCGACGTGATGTTGCCGCAGCTCCCGGAGCCCGACGGCGTCAAGTTCCTGGCGCAGCTCGAGGCGGTGCGCACGGGCAACCCGGAGGTCGAGCCGACGGTCAACCTGCGCTCGTATCCGACGCTCGTGCCGCGCGCGGCGGCATTGATCGATCGCGAGCTCGCGCCGCTCGGACCCACGCAGACGCTCGAGGAGCACCTGCACCGCGCGGCGCACGACTACCGCGTGCTGCGCATCGCCGGATCCGTGCTCGCGGCACTGCTCGCGCCGCTCGTCTTCTTGCTCGCACTGCGCTTCCTCGGGCTGCCCTTCGCGCTGCTCGCCGGGCTGCTCGCGGCTTCGAGCGCACTCCACCTCTGGCTCGGCATGCAGGCGCGTCCGCACGCCGCGGCGGCGAGCTGTGTCGCGCTCGCGCTGCTCGCGGCGATCGATCTGCGCGAGAAGAACCGACTGCGCGACTACGTCGTGGCCGGAGCGGCGCTCGGGCTGGCGGTGGGCGCGCTGCAGAGCGGTGTCGCGGTCGCGACCGCGTTCCTCGCGGCGCTGGTGTTGCGCGACGCGAGCGGGCGCAGGCACAAGCTCGGCGCGATCGCGCTCGGCGTCGTGCCGCTCGTCTGCGCGCTCGCCTTCCTCTATCCGTTCAACTTCATTCCCGCGCCGGCGGCGGAGGGCGAGGACCTCTCGCTCAACGAGCAGGGCGTGCTCAACCTCGGCGGCCATCAGATCCAGACGACGGGCTTCGACGGCGGCGGTTTCGCGCGCATCGCGCGTGAGATGTCTCTCTACGAGCCGTGGATCGGCGCGCTGGCGCTGCTGGCGCTCGTCACGTTCGTCGTGATCGCCGTTCGGCGAGGCCTGGGAGCTCCGCACACGCGCGGTCGCGACGTCGTCGTGCTGCTCGCGCACGCGCTGCCGTACCTGCTCGCGATCGGGCTCTACCGGCGCTCGTACCAGCGCTTCCTGCTGCCGTTGCTCCCGCATCTGTGCCTGCTCGTCGCGTGGAGCGCGCAAGTGCTCGTCACGCGCCTTTCGCGTGCGCGTCCCTCGCGCGCGCTCGCGACGATCGTGCTCGTCGTTCTCGCACTCCCGCAATTCGTGCTGCTCGCGCTCGGCATCGCGCGCGCGCGGCTCGCGGACGACACGGCGAGCGTCGTCGCGCGCTGGGTGTCGGCGCGTCGATCAATGCGCGCATCGCGTTCACGCCGGCGATGGAGCTGCCGCTCGCGTACACGCAGAGCGCGATCGACGCGAACGACACCTGGATGGACTCGCCCTGGCGCCCGTGGTTCCGCTACCAAGAAGGCGCGCGGCGCCGCGAACCTGCCCGGGCCGCATTTCGAGCTCGTGCAGATGCCGCTCGGCAGCGACGAGGCGCGCCGCGCGGCCGCGGACGATCCGGCGGCTTTCATTCGCTCCCTCGGCGCCGACTACGCGGTGATCGAGGTCTTCGCCGATCGCTCGTCGCCGTTGCTCCAGCGCATGCGCACCGCGGGTCGCGAGAAGGGCGAGCTGGTCTTGCGCGTCGGCGCCGAAGGCGACGGCGAAGCCGCGAACGAGGATCTGCCGCTCTACTACCAGGACGACGAGTACCGCCGCACGCGCGCGTGGACGTGGCGCGCGCTACTCGCGGGCCGCTTCGGCCCGACCTTCGAGGTCTATCGCCTGAAGCGCTGAGCGCTCAGGCGCGCACCCAGGTCCACACGCCGATCGCGACGAAGCCCACGGCGGCGCAACGCGTCAAGGTGCGCGCCTCGACGAGCTTGCCGATCGTCGCGCCCGCGAGCACGCCGATCGTCGCCGCGCAGGCGAGCGCCAGGATCGACGCGAGCAGCACCGTGCCCTTGCCGTGGCGAGCGTCGGCGGCGAAGAGCATCGTCGCGAGTTGCGTCTTGTCGCCGATCTCGGCCACGAACACGCTCGCGAACACGGTGAGGAAGAGCTTGAAGTCCATCGTGCGCGCGAGGGTAACGAGCGGCGCGCTCCGCGCGAGTGGGAAGGCGGCGTACTCGCTCAGCGCAGCAGGACCTCGAGCGACGCCGTCTCGCCGGCGACGATGTCGACGCTGCCCAGGGAATCGAGCACGAACAGGTTCGTGCGCTCGAGGTCCTTCGACGTGGCCCATGGGCTGATCGTGAGCGTGTCGCGCGCCGCGGACGCGCGGGGAACGGCGAGCGTCGCGCTCCAGGTGCCTGGGGCGAGGCCGCGCAACGACGAGGCCGTGCCGCGGCGCAGGCTGCGGAGCGCGCAGCGTGCGGTCCACGTCTCGCCCTGCGCGCGTTCGAGCAGGAGCAGCGCTTCGCGGCGCGGTGATTCGTCCTGAGCGCGCACCGAGAGCGCGCCCGTGCTCGCGAGCGCGAGCTCCACCTCGGCCGGATCGTCGTCGGCGCGGAGCTCGACGTGGGTCCACCCGCTCGCGGAATCGGCACCCTTCAGCGCGCGCAGTGCGCACTGGAAAAACGCGGGCACGCCGACGATTTCGAACGCGCCGCGCGCGTCGCTGCGCGTGACGAGCTCGCGTGAGCGCTCTTCGGCGAGCTGGAGCGCGCCGAGGAGCTCGTCAGCGCCCCCCTCGCGTTCCCCGCCGCCGCGCGGACCGATCGACGCGACGATCTCCGCGCCCGCGACGCCGTCGCCGCTCGCGTCGACGACGCGTCCGCGCAAGCGCGTGCGCGCGACGTCGACCTCGAACGCGCGCTGGTGCTCGCGCAGTTCGAGCTCGACGCACGCGCGCCAGGTCTGCGTCGGGACCTGGACGCAGAGGGCGTAGCGGCCGGGCGAGAGGTCGTCGAGCTGCACGCGTCCGTCGGTCCACGTGCGGCCGTCGAGCGCGGGCGGCAGCGGATGGCGCGGCAGGATCCAGTCGCTCGCCGAGCTCCGCGGCGGCACGGGGAACAGCGCGAAGCTCAGCGTGCGCAGCGGAAACTCGCCGCGCTTCACGTTGACGTCGAGATGCGTGCGGCCGAGGCTCGCGAGGTCGAGATCGCCGGCGTCGCGACGCTCGCCGTCGATCTCTTTCGCGTAGCGCTGCACGAACACCGACGCACGATCGGCGGT
>JBGATX010000042.1:0-36644 GCA_044228975.1 Planctomycetota bacterium
CGCATGGAGCGCTCGGGCTCGTTCGCCTACGGCATCCGCGTGCGCGCGCGCGCCTCCAACGGCGATGAGCGCGCGTTGGACGACCTCGTGCTGTGGGCGTGAGTACGGTACACGGCATCTTTCTCACCGATTCGTGCGCATTGCGCACACGCGGCGTTCGCTCCCGATCGCTACGCGGCGAATCGGTGAGAAAGATGCCGTGTACCGTATGCGGAGTTCCGGCTCGATAGCGCGCTGCGCGCGAGTTTGAGTTGAGCCGCGGGGCCGCGAGCCTCGATGAGTGGCGAATCCCCGGAGGCACCGCTCGGTGACTCCGCTTCCGTTCCCCACCAGGAGTTCAATACTCGTGCAACCGCGCACTCTCTCCGTCCCGTCCACGACGGGTCCGTGTCCGCTCTCGATCGCCCGCGGAGCTGCGCTCGCGCTCGCGCTCTCGTCGTTCCTTGCCGGATGCGGCGGAGGCAGCTCGAGCGGGGTGATCGAAGGCCTCTCCGTCGCCGACTCGATGTCCGTGATCACGACCGATCCGGGCAGCACTCCGACGGGCGGCATCACTCCGCCGGCGCAGGTCGACCCTTCGATCTTCGCCAGCACGGCCGACTACCACACCGACCGCCAGAACGCGCGCGTGTACGACCCGTCGATGGACACGCTTGCGACGGTCAACCAGATCCTGTGCATGATCTCGCAGACGGGTTACGTCGACCTCGTCAACGAGGGTCTGTACAAGGCCCAGGTCGACACGGCGAAGTGCGACAACGGCAGCGACCAGGGCTCGTCCTCGTCCGATCAGGGCCAGTCCTCGGGCGCCAACGCGGAGCAGCCGCAGATCTGGGTCGCGCACAGCGAGCGCGCGAGCAACTCCGACGATCAGATCGTCGAGTTCTGGGTTCCCGGCGACGACGACGGCGGCGGACCGCCAAGGACGATCTGGGTGCGCATGACCGTCAGCGCCGGCGCGAGCGCGGAGAATCCCTTCGGCGTGTTCTCGCTCAACTTCGCCGGCGTGCCCGACGGCGGCACGATCGACGACGCGGTCTTCCACGGCACGCTCGAGACGCTCGATGCCACGGCGGGCAACGTGGGGTTCAGCTTCTACGAGAACCACGGCGACGTGACCGTCGCGCAGGACCCCGGCCACCACTCCGAGCTGGTGCAGGCCAACGTGACGATGAGCGCCGACCAGACGACGGGCATGGCGCACATCCTGCGCACGTTCCGCGAGAACTACAGCGGCACCGACAGCGGCATCCAGACCGCCGAGTACGCCCTGGCCTTCGATCCGACGAACGTCTCGCGCGCGCAGGACTCGAACCCCGCCGTGTGCCTCTCGCGCACCGACTTCGCGAGCCAGGTGTGGAGCTACAACCTCTACGACTCCACGACGGGGGACCGCATCGAGCTCGACTCGGGCTTCGGCTTCCGCACCGAGGACGGCGCCTACGGCTGGATGGGTTACTACGGCATGTGGACGCCCAATGGCGTGACGGTCAATGCGGGCGACACGGTGACGCGCCAGACCTACGGCCACTCCGACTCGACCGAGTACACCGTGGTCAAGTCGCCGGGCAAGCTGATCAAGAACACGCGCCGCACCATCTCGCTCTCGCTGCTCGACGGCGAGCGCTTCCAGTGGTGGGACTTCGGCCCGCCGCCTCCTCCGCCGTCGCTCGGCGCGCCGTCGCCGCAGCAGTACCTTGTCGAGTACCACGCCGCCGCGTTCCAGCGCATCGCCACGTGGGATCCGATGACCCAGCAGTACGACGACCTGCCTTCGCCGGTGGTGATCGACACCTCGGCCTACCACTACCTCGGCATGTACTCCGACTCGCTCGGTGGTCCGGTGAGCTTCGTCGACGGCGAGAACTTCATCCACTATTGGTCGCAGGAGTTCGTCAACGCGTCGAGCGACCTGTTCGGCATCGGCGAGACGAGCGTCGCGCTCTACGGCTACTTCGACTGCCTGCGCGCGGGCATCCTCGGCAGCGAAGCGCAAGCGGGCAACGTGTACTTGCCGCCGTCGAGCGACGTGGGAACGCCGTACGCATTCTCGTTCGACCGCGAGACGCTGACGCTCCTGAGCGAGAACCCGGTCGACACCTTCACGCCGGTCGGTCTCGCCAGCGGCGAGACGTACTCGGGCGGGCCCTTCGGCTGGGGCCTGCGCACCGGACCGCTCGTCACCGATGCCAGCGGCTTCACCAACGTGCAGGACATCTGGCAGGCCGACGTCTTCTACACCTGGGAGACCGGACCGAATCCGTGGAACCAATACGCGTCGCTGATCGATGGCCTCGGCAACGCCGTGAGCTTCGACCCGCCGATCCAGTTCCGCTACACGCACGAGACGGCCAATGACCGCAACGGCGACTCGAGCTACGACGGCCGCACGTTCGTGCTCCAGTACGGCGGCCCCGGCAACCTGAGCGGCCTGCCGTTCCACGGCATCGATCTCGACGACGACGGCAACCCCGATCGCTACTACCCGGTGTTGAGCCTTGTCGACGGCACGCTCGTCGGTCGCACCGGGACGGAGTACGTCGTCAAGGCGACGAACCTCGAGCTGACGCTGTCGCTGGATTCCGCCAGTGGTGCGTGCGACGCCCTCGACACCGCGGCCGCCGCGCTGTTGACGTTGCCCGACGGCAGCGACTATGTCGCGCCCGACATCGGTCCGCCGCCGACGATCGACGAAGCGCCGCGTTGCATCGAGGGAGAGGTCCTCGGCAGCGCGAACAACTGATGCGTCGAGCCGCGCCCCATGCGGCGCGGTCGACCCGACTGCACGAGCGAGCCGGCGGGAGGATGCTTCCGCCGGCTCGCGTGCGTTCGCGGGACCCGCAGCGGCGTTCCCGAACGCAAACGGCCTCCTCGCGAAGCGAAGAGGCCGTCCGTGGGTCCGGCGTCCGCTGCGCGTGGTCAGCGAGCGCCGGCAATTCCCTGGAACATCACGGCGTGTCGTCGGTGTCGCCGAGCAGGCCGAGGGCGAGCAGGTCGCCGTTGTCCTGGACGCCCAGGCAGAAGGGGATCAGCGAGCCGCCGCAACGGCCGTCGGCCGTGTCGTTCTCGACGCGCAGTGCCAGGATGGCGGGGTCGTCGAAGTGCGCTGCCGACGAGTCGGCGGTGTTGCCGTCGATCGTGAACCAGCCCGTTTCGGGGAAGTTGGCGGGCGCGCCGGCAACTTCGCCAGCCGCGTGGTTGGTCGAGTTCTTGAGGAACTGGTGCGAGAAGACGCTGTCGATGTCGAGCAGCGCGACGCGCGACCAGCAGCGGAAGGCGTACTGAGCCGAGAACGCCTCTTCGTTGTCGTTGTAGATGATGAAGTCGACGACCGCGTCGAACTGGCGACCACCCGTGAGGTTGATCAGGCACAGTTCGGTGTGGAACGCCGGGTGCGGATGCGGATTGCCGCCGTTGGGATCGTCGTTGCCGAAGAAGCGCGGCACGAGCAGGACGTCCGGAGCGCGCTCGTACTCGAGCCCGTTCAGGTCGCGCAGGCCGTCACCGTCGCGGTCGGTCGGATCGCCGTCGCGCAGGCGCGAGGCGGCGTGGAACATGTACGGCGCGTACTCGAAGTTCGAGTCCGACAGATCGTCCGAGTTGTTGCGCAGGTCGATCGCAGTGCCGATCAGCCAGTCCCACTTGATCGGGGCGTGCGTGGTCGGGCTCTGCGCATAGACGTAGATGTAGCCCTGGTCGGCGTTCGGATTGTCGAACGCGGTGATGACCGAGATCGTGTCGTTCGCGGTGAGGATGCGCGAGCGATTCGTCTCGAGGCAGTTCTCGTCGCGGTACACGTAGTGCACTTCGACGGAGAGGCTCGGGTGCGTGTTCGTCACCGTGAGCAGCGTGATGTTGCGCGACGGAACGAGCGCGTTCGCGGGAATGCGGTTGTCGAAGCACGGGAACACGAGCAGCGAGCCGGGCGACTGCTGTCCGGCATTGGCGATCGAACCGAGCGCCACGGTGCCGGTGAGCGCGGCAAGGGCGAGAAAACGAGATCTCATGGTGTCCTTCAATAGGGGTGAAAAAGGGATGTGCGGGCACCGCCCGGGATGACGGGCGGTTTTGCGGAGTCTTGCGAGTTCGCGCGCGGAGGGGCGACGCGCGCTTTCGCGAAACGCTTCGCGTGACTCCACGTCACGCCCGACAGAGTACGCGGCGGCCTTGAAATGACAAGAGCGACATCGACGAAGCGGTGGCTTCTCGGGATGCTGCAATCGTGGCGGGGAGCGCGCGGGTAGCATCCGGCGGATGCGTCAACTCAGGAAGTTGCATCGCGCCGGCACGAGCGCTCGGGGTGCCGCGGAACGCCCGGGGCGCGAGCGCGGGCCGATGCCAGTCCTCGGCGAGCGGCCCTGCTGGCGCGGGAGCGCGCTAACACTCGCGCGCGCCGCCCGTCGAGCGGCCGGATCGAACGGGCAGCTCTCGTGGGATCAATAGAAAGCCGCAAATACGCCACCGCGGCTACCGGCGCATCTGGGCCCGGTCGAGAAGGCGCGAGCGACGCCGAACTGGGCCGCCGGGCGCGCGTCGGAGACCGCGAGGCCTTCGCGCGGATCTACGAGCGTCACGCGCCGGCCGTGCACGGAGTGCTCGTCGCGCTCGCGCCGTGGCGTGACGTGCACGACCTCGTGCAGGACGTCTTCCTGCTCGCGCTGCGCTCGATCGACGCGCTCGACGATCCCGAGCGCGTCGGACCCTGGCTCCTGGCGATCGCCCGCAACCGCGCGCGCGACCACTTGCGGGCCGCGGGCGCGACGCGCGAAGGCCACGCGGACGCGCGCGGACTCGCGAGCCGTTCGTCCGACGAGCGCGAGTCTCCGCGCGCTTCGACCGCGAGCACGGACGACGAGGAAGAGGCGCGCGGCGTACTCGACGCGATCCGAGGATTGCCGTCGAGCTACCGCGAGACGCTCGCGCTGCGTCTCGTCGAAGGCCTGAGCGGACCGCAGATCGCGGAGCGCACCGGTCTGACGCACGGGTCCGTGCGCGTGAACCTGACCCGCGGGATGAAGCTCTTGCGCGAGCGCCTCGAAGCGCGCGCGAGGAAGCCGGCACCATGAGCGACGACTACCTCTGGGATCGATCGGGAGCCGTGGACGACGAGGTCGCGCGCTCCGAGACGTTGCTCGCGCGCCATCGCTTCGATCCGGCGACGAGCGCGCCGCCCGCGTTCGAGGCGCCGGCGGCCCCCGCGGCCCGGCGAGGCCGCGCGCGCCGCCTCGCCATCGCAGGCGTCGTGCTGGCGCTGGCGGCCGCGGGCGTGCTGCTCGTCGCGTGGCTGCGCGGCTCCGACGCGCCGTCCTATCGCCTGCACGGCGTCGCCGGACGCACGCGCTTGCGCGCGGGGGAGGAGCTCACGACCGCCCGCGGCGAGAGCGCGCGCGTCGAGATCGCGCAGCTCGGCGAGGTCGAGCTCGACGGTGGCTCGCAACTGCGCGTCGACGACTGCGGCGAGCGCGTCCACAGTCTCTACCTCGCGCGCGGCTCGCTGCGCGCGCGCATCACGGCGCGGCCGCGCGCGTTCCAGATCGACACGCCCGCCTGCCGCACCGTCGATCTCGGCTGCGCGTACGAGCTCACGGTCGACGACGACGGCCGCACGAGCGTGCTCGTCACGCACGGACAGGTCGAGATGGTCTTCGGCGGCCGCGAGGTCTACGTGCCGGCTCACGCGCGCTGCGAATGGACGCGCGAGCGCGGCCCTTCGTGGCCGATGTTCGCCACGCCGAGCGCGGCGCTGCGCGACGTGCTCGCGCTCGCGGGTCCGGGAGGCGACGCGAAGGGCGCCGCGTTGAAGGCGCCGAAGGACTTCGTCGACGAGCGCCTGCGCGAGTGCACGGACGGGGACACGCTCACGCTCTGGCACATCTACGACGGCGAAGGCGCGCCGGAATGGCTGCGCGAATCGATCCACGCCGCGCTCGCGCGCGAATTCCCGCTGCCGGCGGGCGTCGACACCGCGAGCATCGAGGCGGGCGACCGCGAAGCGCGCCGGCGCTGGCGCGACTCGATCGCTCCCGCGTGGCGCGTCGACTATCGCGGCGATTGAGCCGCGGCTTGCGGCACGAGCGCGCGCACGCGCTGCGCGAGCTCCGCGGCCGTGTAGGCCGGCGACGAGCAGCGCCCGTCGCCGCACGCGAACGCCGCGGCCCGTTGCAGCGGCGGGAACGACGTGTCGGGATTCGGCAGCGGTCCTTCGTCGGCGTCCGACCATTCGATGCGCCGCGAGACCGCGGGCCACGCGAGTGCCGCTGCGAAGAGCTTGCGCGCGGCGACGTCGCGCCTGGAACCGACGACGGTGATGTGCAGCGGATCGTTCGCGAGCTCGTCGTCGGCCTGCAACACGCCGCCGGGCAAGGCTTGCAGCGCGATCTCGTCCGCCGCGAGGTAGCGCATCGCGCTCTCGGCGCGCGTGCGATGCCCTTCGTCGCCCGTGTAGTGGTGGAGCGCGTTCTCGAAGCGCACGAGCTGCACGTTCTCGTCGCGCTGGAGCGTCGGCGCGAGCGCGTCGAGCTCCCTCACGGCGCTCGTGGCATACCCCGCGGGCAATCCGAACGTGCGCGCGGCGAATTCCGAGGCCGCGCGCGCGCTCTCGAGCCACTCGCGCTCTGCCGTGCACTCGTACAGCGCGAGGAACGCCTGGCCCATGGCGAGCGTGTCGCCGAGGAACGGCCCGCCCGCGTCGCGCTCGTCGTGGCGGTAGCCGCCCGTCGGCACGTGGTTCGAGAGGACGGAGCGCTGCGCAAGGATCCAGTCGGCCGCGCGCCGCGCATCCGCCAGCGCGCTCGCGTCGCCCGTCGCCGCGTGCAGCGCGCACAACGCGCGGATGATCCAGCCGTTCTCGCGCGCGTAGACGTGCGTGTCGACGCGCGGGATGCCGAGCTTGCGGCGCTGCGCGTCGTCGAGCTGGAAGTACTCCGCCGAGTGCTCGCCCGGCACGAGATCGGCGTCCTGGCTCGTGTAGAACGCACCCTCCGGGCTGGTGAGGAAGTCGCGCACGAAACGGCGCAGATCCTGCGCGGCGCGCAGATGACGCTCGTCCTTCCACGCCGCGTACGCGAGCGCGTACACGCGCAGATCCTCGGCCTGGTAGTACGCGATCTTCTCGAAGTGCGGCTCGCTCCACACGCCGCCGGTCGAGTACTGGTACACGCCGCCCCACACCGGATCGACGAGCGCGAGCCCGGCGTCGAGCGTCTTCTTCGCGCGCTCGCGCGCCTCGTCGTCGCCGCGCAGCGCGCGCGCGATCCAGTGCTCGACGCTCGGCGGATCGACGAACTTGTGCGCGCCCCCGAAGCCGCCGAGCTTCGTGTCGAAGCGCTCGCTCTCGCGCGCCTCGAGCCGCGCGCGCAACGTTTCGCCCAGGCGCGATTCCGCGGCCGGAACGACGGCGCGGCGCGCCTCCGCCCCCTGTGCCGACGGACCGGGCGTCGGATCGGCGACGAACGCGCGCAGCATCGCGAGCATGTCCGCCGGCTCGATGTAGCCCGAGCGCTTGGCGAGCTCGCGCCCCTGCGCGTCGAACACGATCGTCGCCGGCCAGCCGTAGTCCTCGTAGCGGTTCGCGAGATCGGGCCGGGAGTCCTGGTCGACCTTCAGGCAGACGAAGTGACGCGCGAGCTCGTCGACGACCGCGGGATCGGCGTAGGTGGTCGCCTCCATGACGTGGCACCAGTGACACCACACCGCCTCGAGATCGAGGATGACGAGGCGTCCATCGCTCCTCGCGCGCGCGAAGGCGGCGTCGGACCACGGCTCCCACGCCGGACCGCGAGCCTCGCTCGGCGCAACGGCCGGCGCCGCACCGGCGATCGCGGGAGCTCTCGCCGCGTTCTCGCTCCGGCAACCGACGGCACACGCGAGCACGAACGCGATGGGGAAGGGCCGCATGGCTCGAGACTCTACGTCGTCGAGGCGGCCGCGGATGTCACGCGAGCGCGCGGCCCGGCGCGCGACCCGGCTCGCGACCATGGCTTCGCGCACGAGCGCGGGCCCTTGGACTTGCCGCGCGGCAGCCTTTCATCGCCGCTCGCGCGACACCACAATCGGTTCGCACGCATGTCGAAAGCCTGGAAGCAGCCGCCGCCGGAGATCCTGGCCGTGCTCGACGCACCGCCGGTGCCGTGGGTGCTGCTCTCGCCCGACACGCGCTGGGTCGTGTTCGTCGACCACCCCGCGCTCGCCGATCTCGCCGACGTGGCGCGGCCGAAGCTCAAGCTCGCCGGCGTGCGCATCGACCCGCGCCGGGACGCGCACCACCAGACGATCTTCGGCACCGGGCTGCGACTGCGCTCGCGCGACCTCAGCGATGAACGCGTCATCTCGCTGCCGCCGCAGCGCCGTGTCGCCGGAGTGCGCTGGGCGGCGGACAGCAAGCGCCTCGGCCTGACGCTAGCGGCGCCGGACGCGACCGAGCTCTGGTGTCTCGAGCTCGCGAGCGGCGAGCTGCGTCCTCTCGCGGCGCGCATCAGTGCCGTGCTCGGCGAGGGCTACGCGTGGCTGCCCGACGGCGAAGGCGTGCTCGCGACGCTCGTGCCCGACGAGCGCGCCGCCGCGCCGCAAGCTCCCGACCTGCCGAGCGCGCCGGGCGTGCAGGACGCGCTGGGGGAGACGAGTCCGCTGCGCACCTACGCCGACCTGCTCGCCTCGCCGCACGACGAGGAGCTCTTCGAGCACTACGCGACGAGCCAGCTCGCCTGGATCGACGCGCGCGACGGATCGAAGCGCCTCATCGGCCCGCCCGCGATCCACATCGACCTCGATCCGGCGCCCGACGGCCGCCACGTCCTCGTCACCCGCGTCGTGCGCCCGTTCTCGTACCGTCACGGCATCCACGGCTTCCCGCACGAGATCGACGTGCTCGATCTCGAGGCCGGCGCGCTGCGCGAGATCGTGCGCGTGCCGACGGCCGAGAACATCCCGATCGAGGGCGTGCGTACCGGGCCGCGCGCGTTGCGCTGGCATCCGCTCGAGCCCGCGCGCCTGTTGTGGCTCGAAGCGCTCGACGGCGGCGATCCGCGCGTCCAGGTGCCGCAGCGCGACCGCTGGATGGAGCTCGACGCGCCGTTCGACACGCAAGCGCGCGAGCTCGTGCGCCTCGAGCATCGCGCGAGCGCCTTGCACTGGTTCGCCGACGGCGAGCGCTACCTCGTGCGCGAGTACGACCGCGACCGGCGCTGGACGCGCCTCGCGTTGCGCGCGCGCGATCGCGAGGAGCCGATCTCCGTGCTCGACGACCGCTCGATCAAGGATCGCTACGCCGATCCCGGCGGCGTCCTGCTGCGCGCGCTCGAGCGCGGACGCAAGGTCGTGCGCGAGGACGACGGCACGATCCTGCGCGCGAGCGAGGGCGAAGGGCCGGAGGGCTCGCGTCCGTTCCTCGATCGCCAGGAGCTCGCGAGCGGCGCGCGCACGCGCCTCTTCGAGTGCCCCGAGCGCGAGTACGAGAGCTTCTACACCGCCTTCGACGAGGTGGGTCGCAGCGCGGGTTTCCTCACGCGCCACGAGAGTCCGAGCGAGCCGCCGAACCTGCGCCTCTACCGTTTCGGCGAAACGTCCTCGCGCGCGATCACGTTCTTCACCGATCCGACGCCGGAGCTGCGCGCGGTGAAGAAGGAGCTCGTCAAGTACCGCCGCGACGACGGCGTCGAGCTCTCGGGCACGCTGTACCTGCCGCCGAACTGGAACGGCGAGCGCTTGCCGCTGGTGCTCTGGGCCTATCCGCAGGACTACGTCGACGCGGACACGGCCGGACAGGTGCGCGAGACGCCGCACACGTTCACGCGCATCGGCGGCGCGTCGCACCTCTTCCTGGTCATGCGCGGTTTCGCCGTGCTCGACGATCCGTCGATGCCGATCGTCGGCGACGCGCAGACGATGAACGACACGTTCGTCGAGCAGGCCGTGTCCTCCGCGCGCGCCGCGATCGAGCACCTTGCAGCGCGCGGCATCGCCGATCCCGCGCGCGTGGGCATCGGCGGACACAGCTACGGCGCGTTCATGACCGCGATGCTGCTCGCGCACAGCGAGCTCTTCCGCGCCGGCATCGCGCGCAGCGGCGCGTACAACCGCACGCTGACGCCGTTCGGATTCCAGAGCGAGCGGCGCACGCTGTGGGAAGCGCCGCAGAGCTACCTCGCGCTCTCGCCGTTCCTGCGCGCCGACAAGATCAAGGCGCCGCTCTTGCTCATTCACGGCGCCGAGGACGCGAATCCCGGCACGCACCCGATGCAATCGGAGCGCTTGTTCCACGCGATCAAGGGCACCGGCGGCGTCGCGCGCTTCGTCTCGCTCCCGCACGAAGGCCACGGCTACCACGCGCGCGAGAGCGTCCTGCACGTCGTGGCGGAGATGGTGGAGTGGTTCGAACGCTGGTTGGCGCGGCCCGAACACCGCTGAGCGCGATGCCGCGCTACCGGGTCGTCGCGAGCACGGCGCGCGAGCGTGAATGCGCCTTGCAGTGCGTCGACGGCGCGCCGACAGCGGGGTTCTCGATCGCGCCGAGCGCGAACGCGGTGGCGCTCTCGCCGCGCATCGTGCGCGCGTGCGAACGAGGTCGCGCGTCACTGGCACTCACGCCGGGGAGCTTCCGCGTCGAAGGCTGCCCGGCGTCGCAGCGAACGGACCATGGCTCGCGCCGACGCTGGGGCGCGACGTTCGAATGGGCGAGCGCAGGCCTCGAGCCGTCGAGCGTCGCGCTCGAGGTCCGCTGAACGCGCTCGACTCGCCGCGCGTGCCGGCCGCTGCGCCTCAGCGATTCCGCGGGGCGAATTCCGCGCGCTGGCGCACGCGAAGCGCTGCCTGCTCGAGCGCTGCGCGCACGCTCGGCTCGGCTTCGTTCGCCGCAGCGGTCGTGAGCTGGGCGAGGAAGCTCTCGTCCGCCGTCAGGCCGAATTGCTCGAGGATCTCGATGCGGCGGTCAGGCTCACGCGCGCTCGCCTGCAGTCGCCACAACGCCTCGGCGGCCGCCCGCGTCTGCACGGCGCCGAGGACGAACACGCGTCGTGCGTGCATCAGCGGCAAACGGCCGGCGGCGATCGCAGCCTCGAGCGCCGGAACGAAGCTCTCGTTCGGCTTCGAGCCACACGCGTCGAGCGCCGCGCCCGCGATGAGCTCTTCGGGATCGTCGATCGCGCGCGTGACGATCTCGCGCGCCGGACCGTCGGAGAGAGTCGCGCACGCGCGAACCGCGGCGGCGCGCACCCAGAGATCGGGGTCCTTGGCGCAGCGCGTCAGGAGCTCGACGTCGTTCGCATCGGCCCAGCCGGTGAGCGAGGTCAACGCAGCGGTGCGCACCGAGCCGTCGTCGTGAGCCGCGAGCCGGCGCAGGATCGCGTGCACCTCCGGAGTGCGTGTGTATTGGACCAGTGCGGCCACGCGCTCGAGCGCGATCGAAGGCGGGGCGCTCGCGATCAACTCGTCGATCGTGCGCGCGAACTCCGCGGGCGGGAGCGATGTGAATCCCACGAGCGCCGTCTCGACGACGAGGAAGTCCTTGCTGCCCACGCAGCGAAAGATCTCGGCGCGCGCCGACGGCCCGCCGATGCGGTGCAACACCGGCAGGGCCTCCGTAAGGAACGACGTGTCGTCGATGCGTCGAACGGCGGCGATCAGCTCGGGCGCGAGCGCCTGATCGAGATCGCTTCCGAGCCCGCGCAGCGCCGCGAGCGCCAGCAGTCCGTCGTCCGAGCGCAGACCGTTCACGAAGGCCGCACGGATCTCCTCGCGCTTCGCAGGCACGGAGGGTGCGAGCCGCGCCACGAGGTCGAGCGCGTGGGCGCGCAACCACGTCGCACGCTCCGACTTCGCGAGCGCGAGCGCATGCGGGAGGTAGCGCGGGTCCGGCGCGGCGAGGATCGAATCGATCGCGGAGAACGCGAGCTCGTCCTGCGGGTCGGAGAGCGCGTTCGCGAGCGCATCGAACGCCTTCTCCACAGGGAAACGGCGCAGCGCGATGATGGCGATCGACCGCACGCTCATGTCCCCATCGCGCGCGAAGGCCAGGAAGGGTTCGAGATCCCCGGCGTCCTCGAGCGCCTGGTAGACCTCGGCCGCGCGACGGCGCGTCCTCGCGTCCTCCGAACGCGCCAGCCGCTCGAGACCGGCGTCGCGCACGTCGCGCGCGTGCGCCACCGACGCGCGGACCGCAGCGGAGGCCGTGGAGTCGTCGTCGACGTGCTCGAGCCCGTGCACGAGGATCTCGCCGAACGTACCGCCGAACTTCTGCTGCTCGAGCCTCTGCCGGCACCATTCGTCGATGCCGTTCTCGCGCACGCCCAAGCCGAACACGAAGAGCCGGTCGTCGGCGCCGAGGCGGCGTTTCGAGACGTCGACGCCCGCATCGACGCACAACTTGAGCGCGGTGATCGCGGCCGCATCGTCGATCACACGCGAGCCCGACAGCCCGCCGTCGATCGAACGCACGAGCAGACCCAGTGCGTTCATGTCGGCGTCGTCCGTGACGATCCACACGGCGGCTTGAGCGACCGCTGTGCTCGCTCCGCTGCGTTCGAGCAACGGCGCGAGCGCCTGCAGCTCCGTCGATTGGGGCGAAGCCTCCAGCCGGAACGTGTCGTCTCCGTGCGGGATCGGTCGCGTGCGGTTCGCGCAGGCGACGTGCACCCGGGCTTCGATCGGGCCCTCGTGGACGAGATCGACGATCTTGGCGCGCGTCGCGACCATGTTCTGCGCGCCGCCCTCGGTGACGAAGAACGTCCCGACAGGAATGCTCACCGCGATCTCGTGCGGCACGCGCCGTCGCAACTCGAGCTGCATCGTCTCGATGCCCGCGCCGCGCGCCGAGACCTCGATCGCGCCTTCCGCGAGCAGCTCGAACACGCTGCGCGGCGTCATGCTCGCGAGCAGCCCGCGCACCTCACTCTCGCGTGCGTGCCCTGGAAAATCGGCCAGGAACGATTCGAGCGCCGCGCGCGTCGCCTGCGAGCGTGCGAGCAACCAGGGAGTGTCGTCGTGACGCAGCGTCTCGATCCGCGCCCGTCCTTCGCCGGCGCGCGCGTGATCGGGATGAGCGTCGAGGAACTCCTGCAGGACGCGCACGTTCCCTGCACGCGCCGCCTCGTCGAACAAGTCGTGCGAGGGAGGCAGCGTGATCGCGCGCGGTGCGTCGACCACCACGTACGTCGGACCGGAGCGCCGCAGGACGACGAACAGCACGACGAACAGGACGACGAAGATCCCCGCAACGATGGCGCAGGCAGCCAACGCGCGAGTCTTCACGGGCGCGCGCTCCCCGGCGCACGAACCGCCACTCGCGCGGGCCCTCCGACCGCATGGCGACTGCGTCTCGACGGCTCGAACACCAAAGGCGGCGGCTCATCGACGATGGAAGGAGCACTGCCGCAGCGCCCTTCTTGGCCGGCGGATCGAAGCTGCCGGGCGCGCATCGACCGCGCGCGGATCGAAAGGTGAACCATGGCGAGTCGATCTCCCTTGGGGTCACGCTACCACGCGACCCGTGCAGCGTGGCACCGGGTTGATGCGCGAGCCGCCGACAGCAGCCCTCGGATCCGGTGGAGCGCGCGTGACAGCAGCCCGCCGAGCGTTCGAGGGCGCGCCTCGAACTCTCGGCGGCGACTCACGCCGCACGACCGAGGTCGCATGCGCGTCCAGCGCATGACCCAGCTCCACTCGCAGGACCTTGCCGTCGTCGCGCCACGAGTGCGTGGACCAGCACCACTTCACGCCGCTCCACCGTGCGCGAACGATCCAAGCCTGTCGATCGCGTTCGCCGCTGATTTCCGCGCGCTGCGCCGACCCCGAACCTCGCGAAGCGAGATCTGCGAACTCGGGAACCCGTCGCGAGCGAGCGGGGATCAGCGCCGAGGCTAGACGCGCCGGTTCAGCGCTCGGCCGGCACGAGCTTCGGCTCCGCGAAGAACTGCGCCCACACCATCGCGTACCAGCGCTGCGCGTGGACCTCGAGGCCCAGCTTGCTGAAGTGGATGTGGTCCTTGGAATGGCGCAGGTCGCCGAGCAGGTCGTCGGTGTCCGGTCCCTGCAACGCGGCGTGCGTCGTCCACAGCTCCGTTTGCGCCGCGCGGATCGCGTCCATGCGCTCGCGCGCGAGGCCGGGGACGTAGCTCGCATGCGCGACGACCCACGGCGGCAGGGTTCCGTCGATGTCCTTCGCGAGCGTGCTCTGCAGCGCGAGGAAGTTCTTCAAGTAGTCGTCCTTGGGCAACCCGCCCGCGGCATCGGTCTCGCCTTGGTGCCAGAGGATCGCGCGCATCTGACGCAGCGCGTCGACTCGCTGACGCAAACCGTCGTAGAGCACGACGCGCTGGTTCTCGCGCGGGTAGTACTCGTGGTCCTTCTGCCAGTGGCGCACGGACGTGCCGCCGAAACCGACGGAGGCGATGCCGACCGGGACGCCGAGCGATTGGCGCAGCAGGTGACCGAAGAGCGGCCAGGGACTGCCGCCGTTCGAGCCGTCCTGCACGCCCGGCATGGGATCCTGCGCCACCTTCCATTGCATGCCGTCGAACGAGCACACGAAGTCGTCGAGCGCGCCGAAGCGCTCCTCGCCGAAGTTCGTCGAGTTCGATTGTCCCGCGACGACGAAGACCTCGCCCACCCCGAAGCGCTGCACTTCCAGGCGCGGCTCGTGCTCGCCGGCTTCGGTGATGCGGAGCGAGTACCAGCCGCCGGCCGGCACGCGCACGACCGAGCGGAACTGCTGGCTCGGCCCGGCCATGTCCTGCATCTCGAGCCGCTTCTCGAGCACGGTGTCGTTGCCGCGCGCGATGAGCAGCTCGAGCGCTCCGCTCCCGTCGCGGCACGAGCCTTCGACGATCAGGTCGAAGCCGTTCTTGTCGTCGCGCTGCAGGATCTGGCGCTCGGCGACGGTGACGCACGCGAACGCGCCGGTCAGCGGGGCGGGTCCGGCGGGAGGAGCTTGGAACGCGAGCGCCGCCGCGGAGGCGACGGTGCAGGCGAGCACGATGCGGAAGGACTCGACGATCGGAGGGAGCAGGTTCATGGCGGTTCTCGTGCGAGAACCATAGCTGGCATTTCGCGCGGATGGCCGCGAAACTCGGCGCATGCCTTCCGCGCGACGTCGTTCCGCGCCCAAGCCTCCGCCGTCGCGCGCACGAGCGGGCGCCTTGGCGGCCATTCCGCGCGCGGCGCACGACGATCACGCCGCGGCTCCCGTCGCCGAGCGCCGTGCGTGCTGGGCCGCGGTCACCGGCAGCGTGCCGGCGTACGTCGCGGGCCTCGCGGTCCCGCTCGAGAGCGCGCGCGGCAAGATCGAGAACCTGGTCGGCTTCGCGCAGGTGCCGCTGGGCCTCGCCGGGCCGCTCGTCGTCGACACGAGCGGCGGCGTGCGCGAGGTGTACGTGCCGCTGGCGACGACCGAGGGCGCGCTCGTGGCGTCGTACTCGCGAGGAATGCGCCTGCTCGCGGCCGCGGCCTCGGGCGCCCGTGGCGGCGGCGCGAGAGCGCGCGTCGTGCGCGAAGGCCTGACCCAGAACCCGATCCTCGTGTACCGCGACGTCGAAGCGGCGATCGCGGCGGCCGATCACGCGCGTGCGAGCACGCGCGCGCTGCAACGGCTCGTGCGCGGCACGACACGCCACGGACGGCTCGTCTCGGTGCGCGCGGACGTCGTTGGACGGCGCGTGATCGTGAGCTTGACCTTCACGACCGGCGACGCGATCGGCATCAACATGGCCGCGCGCGCCGCGGATCTGTGCTCGCAGGCGCTGGCGCGCGAGACGGGCGCGCTCGAGCGCTACGTGCACGGGCAGGACGTCGAGAAGCGCGCCAACGCGCGTGCGTTCATCGAGGGGCGCGGGCGCAGCGTCGTGTGCGACGCGACCGTGCCGCGCGAAGCGCTCGCGCAGCTCGCGCGCACGACGCCCGAGGCCTTGTGCGCGATCCAGGAGAGCTACGCGGTCGGCTTCGCGCAGCTCTCGACGAACAACTGGTGCGTGCAGAGCGCCAACGGACTCGCGGCCGCGTTCCTCGCGCTCGGACAGGACGTCGCCTACGTCATCGAGAGCGCCAACGGGCGCCTGGATTTCAGCTGCACGAGCTCCGGCGATCTGCATGCGAGCGTGACGCTGCCTTCGATGCTCGTCGGCACCGTCGGCGGCGGCACGGGCCAGGGCACGGCGCGCGAATGTCTCGAGCTGCTGGGATGCTACGGCGACGGCAAGGCCAATGAATTGGCGGAGATCCTGGCCGCGACGGTGCTCGCCGGCGATCTCTCCTTGATGGCGGCCTTCTGCTCGCACGAGTTCGTCGCCGCGCACGAGCGCCTCGGGCGCAATCGGCCGCCGCCGGGCCGGGCGAAGAACGCGAGCGCGAAGCGCGCGACGAGGAAATGAGCGCGCTGCGCGAAGAGGCGTTCACCGCGCAAGCTCCCCCCGCGCCCGCGGGCGATCCCGACGCCGCCTGGGATGGCTCGTACGAGGTCGGTCTCGCCGGCTTCTGGCACATCTTCTTCTTCGGCCTCTTCATTCCCTGCGCCGCGATCCGCGGCAAGCGCCGCCTGGACAAGGCGAAGAAGCTCCCGCCGCGCAAGCGCTACCTGGTCGGCGTCGTCGTGCAGCAGCTCGTGTTCGCCGCGTTCGCGCTCTTCGTGGCCTGGCGCGAGTGGATCGATCTCTTTCCGCCGTTCCATCCGCGCGCGCTCGACCTCGCCGCCGGCGCGCTCGTGCTCGCGGCGCTGATCGCGTTCATGGCGCCGCGCTGGAGACGCAACGTCGAGAAGCGCGTGCGGCGCCTGTGGCTCTTCATGCCGCGCGACGGCGTCGAGAAGGGGCTCTGGACGTGCGTCTCGATCTGCGCCGGCATCGGCGAGGAGATCGTCTATCGCGGCGTGCTCTACACGCTGCTCGGACGGCTCACGGGTTCGTACGTGCTCGCCGCCGCGCTGTGCGTCGCGGCCTTCGCCGTCGCTCACTGGGTCCAGGGACGTTCGAGCGCGCTCGCGATCGCCGGTTTCGCGGCGCTGTTCCACGGCCTCGTCGCGCTGAGCGGCGCGCTGTACGTCGCGATGGCCGTGCACGTGCTCTACGACCTCGCCGCGGGTTTCGGCTACGCGTACTGGGGTGATCGACTCGGTTACCCGCGTACCGACGAGGAGTTCGCGGCGCTGCCCGCCGACACGCCGTTCGCGCCGCAGTGACCGTCCCGCGCGCTCCCGCCCAGCTACGCGCGGCGCGCGGACGAACGGGAGCTCGCGCCAGAGGTGCGCCGTCTGCACCTCCAAACCCGCCGCGCGCCAAGGTTGGGACGCGTTCGCGCGCACGCACGGAAAGCCCTTCAAGCTCTCGGCCTGCGGCTTCGATCCCATTCGATCGGCAGCCCTCGCGCGCACGGCGACTTGACGTGCGGAGGGCCCTCGCTAACCTCTTTGGCCTCCATTTCTTGCGCACCGGCACGCTGGCGCGGGCACGACCGCCCGTCGCAGCGTCCCAGGGGCACCGCTCGGCGCTCGCGCCGCGCGCACGCTCCTCGCCGCGTCCCCAAGTAGCGTGCTCGCCGGTCTTCACCGGCGCGACACGGACCAGGACACGACCGCCATGACCACCCTGACCCGGACCGAATCACCGCGACCGAACAAGAAGAAGAAGAGCCTCGAGACCCATCGCAACATCGGCATCATGGCTCACATCGATGCCGGCAAGACGACGGTCACCGAGCGCATCCTCTTCCTGACGGGCAAGATCCACCAGACCGGCGAAGTCCACGATGGTGACACGACCATGGACTTCCTCGAGGAGGAGCGCAAACGCGGCATCACGATCCAGTCGGCGGCGACGGCGTGCGAGTGGAACCTGCACTCGATCAACATCATCGACACGCCCGGCCACGTCGACTTCACCGCCGAGGTCGAGCGCTCGCTGCGCGTGCTCGACGGCGCGATCGCGGTCTTCGACGCGGTGAGCGGCGTCGAGGCGCAGTCGGAGACGGTCTGGCGCCAGGCCAACCGCTACGGCGTCGCGCGCGTGTGCTTCATCAACAAGATGGACCGCGTCGGCGCGGATTTCTGGGGCTCGGTGGACTCGATCCGCGAGCGCCTCGACGCGCGTCCGGTGCCGGTGCAGATCCCCGTCGGACAGGAGAAGGACTTCCGCGGCGTGATCGACCTCGTGCGCATGCGCATGTACGAATTCCCCGAGGAATTCGAGGGCAAGCAGTACCTCGAGAGCCCGGTGCCGGCGGAGATGCTCGAGGAGGCGAAGCTGCACCGCAAGAAGATGATCGAGAACGCCGCCGAGTTCGACGAGCAGCTCCTCGAGATGTTCATCGAGGACCAGGATCCGAGCGAGGAGCTCATCCTGAAGGCGCTGCGCAAGGGCACGACGTCGATGGTCATCAACCCCGTCGTGTGCGGCAGCGCGCTCAAGCACAAGGGCGTGCGCTTCATGCTCGACGCCGTCGTCGATTTCCTGCCCAGCCCGATCGACCTGCCGCCCGTCGAAGGCCTCGAGCCGCGCACGGACAACAAGGTCATCCGCCGCCGCGCCGACGACCAGCCGCTGTGCCTCATGGCGTTCAAGACGATCGCCGAATCGACCGGCGACCTGACCTTCGTGCGCGTCTACTCGGGCGTGCTGAAGAAGAGCACCACGGTGCTCAACACGCGCACCGGCAAGACCGAGCGCATCGGCCGCATCGTGCGCATGTTCGCGAACAAGCGCGAACCGCTCGACGAGCTTGCCTCGGGTGACATCGGCGCGATCGTCGGGCTCAAGAACACGTACACGGGCGACACGCTCTGCGACGAGGAGAACCCGATCCAGCTGACGAAGATCCAGTTCCCCGACACCGTCATCTCGATGTCGCTCGAGCCGAAGAAGTCGTCCGATCGCGACAAGCTCGGCGAGATCATCAGCCGCATGATGCGCGAGGACCCGACGTTCCGCGCGCAGACGAACGAGTCGACGGGTCAGCTCATCATCAGCGGGATGGGCGAGCTGCACCTCGAGGTCACGGTCAACCGCATCCAGAACGACCACAAGTGCGAGGTCGTGACCGGCAAGCCGAAGGTCGCCTACAAGCAGCGCCTGCGCAAGGCGATCGAGACCGAGGCGCGCTTCATCCGCCAGTCGGGTGGACGCGGCCAGTACGCCGTGATCACCGTGCGTTTCGAGCCCATCGCCACCAAGGGCGGCGCGTTCGAGTTCGTCGACGGCATCAAGGGCGGCGCGGTGCCGCGCGAGTACATCCCGAAGGTCGAGAACGGTCTCGAGGAAGGCTTCAACGGCGGCGGCCAGCTCGGCTACCCGTTCGTGAACATCCGCGCGACGCTCACCGACGGCAAGTACCACGAGGTCGACTCGAACGAAATGGCGTTCCACGCCGCGGGCCTGCTCGCGTTCCGCCAGGCCTCGGAGAACAACGTCACGCTGCTCGAGCCGATCATGAAGGTCGAAGTGCGCGTGCCCGAGGAGTTCCTCGGCGCCGCCGTCGGCGACCTGAACAGCCGCCGCGGCGAAGTCGAGGAGGTCGACTCCATCGGCAACCAGCGCGTCGTGCGCGCCAAGGTGCCGATCGCGGAGATGTTCGCCTACTCGAGCTCCCTGCGCGGCGCGACCCAGGGCCGCGGCACGTACGCCATGGAGCTGTGGGAGTACCGCGACGTGCCGAACTCGATCGCGGAGAAGATCCTCAAGGGCGAAGCCTGATCGTACGGTGCCAACGCAATTCGTTACCGGTTAGCGATCCGGCGAGTCCTTGGCCTCGATGCTTCGGAACGCGAACGAGCGCGCTCGTTCCCCACATTTCGCGTAGGGGTACGAGCGCGCCTCCGTTTGCGCCCGTCGAACGCGGTGACCTGCCGCGTTTTCGAACGTCGATGTGTTCGAGCCCCGCATGCCGAGACACCCTCGCGACGACGCGCCGGACACCTGGCACCACGTGATGAACCGCGGCGTGGCGCGTCGGACGCTGTTCGAGACGAAAGCCGACATTCGAACGTTCCTCGCGCGCGTCGCGCTCGAGGTCCGCGCCGGACGCGTCGAGGTGCACGCCTTCTGCGTGCTCACGACGCATTTCCACCTGCTCGTGCGCAGCCCCGCGGGCGAGCTCTCCGCCGTGATGCAGCGCGTGCAGAACGAGTACGCGCGCTGGTTCAACCGAGCGCGCCGCCGCGACGGACCGCTGCACCGCGGGCGCTTCCGCTCCAAACGGATCGACTCGCTTGCGTACCGCGAGCTCCTGGTGCGCTACATCGACGCGAACTCAGTGGCGGCGGGCCTCGTTCCGTCCGCGGAGCTCTATCCACACGGGAGCGCGCGCTGCTACGCGGGTGAGCGCGGCCCGCCGTGGCTCGCGCGGGACTGGATCGAGGCGACGGTGCGTCGGCACTCGGGCCTGACGCGCTACGACCCCGCGCGCTACCTGGATTCGTTCGGCCCGCGCGGAACACCGACGGCGTCCGCGCTGATCGAGCGCCGGCTCGAGCACGCGGGAAGGTGCGAGGACCCGCTCGACCAGCTCGTGAACGCCGCGCCCCGACGCGTGCTCGAGTGGATGCGCCGCAAGGCGCGGCTTGCGGACGGCACGACGATCGGCGTGCCGGTGTGCGACGAGGAGACCGTGTGCCTCGTGGTGCAGCAGGCGCGCGCGCGGAGCGGCGAGTGGAGCGTGCGCCCGGGTCGACGCGCGGTCGACGCATGGCCGACCGTTCAGGTCGGGCTGCTGCGGGAGCTGTGCGGATCGACGCTGCGGCAGGCCGGAGCGCGAACCCAGCGGCCGGCGAGCGGCGCGTGCATCCTGGATGAGCGGCACCGGAGGCTCGTGCAGGACGACGAGTCGTACGCGGCGCGCGCGGCGGAACTCGCGCGGGAGGCGCTGATCCGCTGTCACCCTGGGCCGGAAAGAAGCGCGAGGGGGGATCTGTAGCGGGTGACGGCGTATCCGGTAACGAATTGCTCCGGCACGGTATCCGGTATCCAGCACTCCGGGAAACATCGGACTAGGGCGACGCGATCTTAGGGGGTGATGCCCCTGGCCGGTCGGAGGCCGATGTCGTCATCGCGATCTCCTGGCGTTGGTCCGAAGCGACATGAAGCTGTCGCGGTGTTCGGGGAGCACCAGCAGCTGCCACCTCGCCTGACTCGAGATGGCGCGTCAGGCACATCATTCAGCCCATCGCCTGGTCTGCGCGTGATGCCATCGCGACTGTACGCGTCCAAGCACAGCTCGGAGACGTTTCCGTGCATGTCATGCAGGCCAAAACCGTTGGCGCGTAGACGTCCGATCGGAATCAGGTGCGCTTCGACATCCTCGCCATGACGGAGATTCGCGATTGTGGGCAGTTCGTGTACGTCATTGGTCTTCCACCACTTCGTAGTCGTTCCGGATCGGCAACCATATTCCCACTGAGCCTCAGTCGGCAATTCAATCCAACCTAGACGAGACAAGGCGGCGACGCAGTCGTTCCAACTGAGATCTGTTGCGGGGAGCAACCCATCGAGTTGATCGCCGCCCTCGAACCGCCTCCATCCGCCGAGTCGAGTCCACTGCTGGTGTGTCATTTCGTACTTGGAAAGGAAGAACGGATCGAGCGTCATCGCCGTCAGTGACCTGTCTTGGTCGGAGTGCTCATCGGTCTCGTCTGGTACGCGACCTTCTGGGAGCAAGACGAAAACGAGTCCAACGTCGGAATCAAGGATGAGCTTTCCATCCGCCCCGCGGCGCGCCGGAGTGCCGGTCGCGAGATGCGCAAACTCCCAGAGTCCTGATTCAGGATCCGGACCAATTGGGATGAGGCCCAGTTGTGGCCTTAGCCGCTTGTCATTCGGCCAATGCGTGTCCTGGTACTTGTCACTGGACAAAATGGCGTCAATTGCGTGTGTCCAGGCTTCGACCGCCGCACGGGAGCGAACGCTCGCTTCCGCGAGGTCTACTTTGTTCGCAAGCAATTGGAGTCCTTCGACGAGCTTCACCAGTTCCCCGTGCCACCAAGTATCTTCGAGTGAGGCGAACTGCCATTCGACGGACTCGTCTAGAGGCACACGCTCATCGCTCGCTGCGGGCGCGCGCCTCAACGCCCGTGCACGTACCCTGCCGAGTTCAGCTTTGGCGTCTTGCAATCCCGGACTCCATCCCCGATTGCTTGCCGAGTCGTCACTGGTCCCACGGACAAGCTGCTGTGCGCGCTCGAGCCACCAGTCCGCAGTGGGGACCTCGCGAGAGGGCGTATGGCCGTAAGTGTGGTCGTCGAGCGACTCCAAGTAGCCAAGCTCGGCGATCATTCCGCGAACACGTGCCTCACGCTCACTCACGATGAGTCTCTGGTTCTTGGTGTCCGTGTCTTGGCGCGCAACGTCGGCGACGCGATAGGCCCGCTCGAGTTGCGCATTCTTCGCGCTGACCCAGCCCACGCCGAGGAGGGCGACAAGAAACGTGGCGGTGAGAGAGGCTGCCAACGGCTTGTTGCGCTGAACCCATTTCTTGGTCTCCGCCCATGTCCCGCGTTCGTAGGCCTTGACCACGCGGCGCTCGAGAAAGGCGCGGACGTCGGCGGCGATCTCGTTCATGTCGCGATAGCGGCGCACGGTGTCGCGCTCCATCGCCTTTCCGCAGATCGCGATCAGTTCGGCGGGCGCGCGCGGTGCGAGTTCGACCAGCGATCTGGGCGGGCCCTCGAGCAAGCGCATCAGTACGGCGTGTTGCGATGGACGAGTACCGCGCGGGACGAAAGGCATCTGGCGCGCGAGGAGGTGGTAGAGCATCGCACCGACCGAATAGACGTCCGAGTGCGGACCGAGTCGTTCGACGTCTCCGCGCGCTTGCTCTGGTGCCATGTAGGCCGGCGTGCCGACCACGTCGCCATCCATCGTCACCAAAGGTGAGTCGGGAGTGTCGTCGCGCGCTGCGCGACGTTCCGTACGCACCGATGCGCTTGCCGCCGCCTCCGGCTGAATCCGCACGTCGTGGCGGTCTTGCTGGCCTTGAACTCGCGCCAAGCCCCAGTCCATCACGTAGGCCTCGCCGTACTTGCCAACCATCACGTTTGCGGGCTTCAGGTCTCGGTGCACGACACCCTTGTCGTGTGCGTAGCTCATCGCTTCGCACACCTTGAGGAGCACAGTGAGGGCTCGTGTCTCGTTCCAGCCGTCGTGGCCGGTCTCCACGTGCTCGTAGATGCGTCGCAGATCCTCGCCCTTCACGAGGCGCATCGTGAAGTACACGCGGCCGTCGGCACCGAGGCCGAGTTCGTGCACGGGCACGATGCCCGGGTGGTCGAGCTGGCCCGTGATCTGCGCTTCTTCGAGGAACCGGCCGAGCGTCTTTGGATCGACCGGCGGCGTGTCTCCGGCCTTCGTCGCGTCTTCCTTGCCGAGCACGACCTTCATGGCGAGCGTGCGGCGCAGATCCTCGTCCCAGATCCTCAACACGGCGCCCATTCCGCCGCGACCGACTTCGCCGAGCAGTTGGTAGCGCGAGCTCGAGGGCGCGTGCGCGCGCAGTCGCTCGAGGAGCTCGCTCGAAGGGGCTGAATCCGGTTCCGGTGCCTTGCCTCCGAGCGCGACGCCCGGGTCCACGTCCTGGCCGAAGCGCGCTCGCAGTCGCTCCGAGAGCGGCGCGCGCTCGCGCGAGTCGCTGCGTGCGCCGGGGCCGGCGCGTTCGGCGAGTGACTGGACCCGATCGCGGTCGGACTTCAGTTGGCGCAGTGCGTTGGAGAGGCTCGGATGCGCAGCGCACAGCGCTTCGAACTCCGCGGACGGAGGTCGCTCGAAGTTGGCGAAGTCGGCGAGGAACTTCGCGAACAGCGCTTCAGCCTGCGACATGGAGCCCGGAGCGGGAGACGGCTCGGGGGGCATGGAGCGCACAGCATAGCGGCGCGTCCCGGACGGGCGAATTCGTCGGCTCGAAGCCCGTCGCCGTGGCTCTTTCGTCAACCGCGACCGACTTGGATCGAGCAGCGACGGAGCGACGAGCAATTGTCGCCACACTCGCGGACGATCGGCTTCGCGGAGGCGCTTCCGAGCCCCGAGATCGCGCCACCCAAAGGGGCGCGGTACGTCCTCCATCGGGGGTCTTGAATGCGCTGCGCCCGTTGACGTCATGTCCGATCCGACATATGTTCTCGAAGACGGCCCGGACAGGCCGCTCGTCTGGTTGCGTGCCGAGATCAAGACACCTCCGTTCACCGCTTCTGCGCGCGTCGAAGCGGGGTTCTTGCTCCCTCGACTGCAGCGAGGCGAGGTTCTCTCCATGCCGCACACCCGACCGATGCCGTCCGTTGCGCAGCGCTGCCTCGAGCTGCGCATCCGAGACGTCGAACGGAACTGGCGCATCGTCCTGCGCAACGATGCGGACGCGATCGTCGTCGTGGAGGTCTTCGCCAAGCAGACCCAGGCCACGCCCCGGTCCGTCATCGAAATCTGCCGACAACGATTGCGACGTTATGACGCCGACTCCGAGTGATGTGCGATGAAGAGAACCAAGAAGGCCAAGCTGACCTCCGCGGGCTGGCGCGTGGGGACTCCGGCCGAGTTCCTCGGCTTGCGCGACGCCGAGGCGCTCTTCATCGAGATCAAGCTGGCGCTCGCGGCCGAAGTGCAGAAGCGCCGTGCGCGGTTGGGATGGACGCAGTCGCGCGCCGCGCAGGCGATTGGCTCCAGTCAATCGCGTCTGGCCAAGATGGAGGCCGCCGAGGCCAGCGTGTCGCTCGATCTGCTCGTGCGTGCGCTGATCGGGCTGGGAGCCTCGCGCAAGGACGTCGCGGCGGTGATGCGAGGCAAGGCCGCGTGAAGGACGCAAGCCGGGACGCGAGCGCGCGACGGTTCGGTACGTATCCTCAGCGCGCGCGTCGCCGCGCGCGTCGCACGGGTCGATCATGAAGAAAGCACGCAGCGGCAAGCGAAGAGGCGCGCACGACGGCTTGGCGCGCTCATATCGATTCGACTACGCGCGGTCGAAGCCGAATCGATTCACTCGTGCGCTCGCGCCGGACGCGGTTGTCGTCGTGCTCGACCCGGATGTGGCGCGTGTGTTTCGCAGCTCGAGGAGCGTCAACTCGGCCTTGCGTGCGGCGATCGCGGCGAGGGTCGCGCCGAAGCGTCGCTCGCGACGGACGAGCTGAGCCGAGAGCCGAGAGGGACGGACGTCAGCTCGCTGCGCCCTCTGGCCGCCGTTGATTCGGCATCCATCTGCGCCGGCGCTCCCAGCGGGGGAATTCCACGTCAGGGCGAGCTCGGCACGCCGAATCTCGCCGTCACGACCACACGCTCCCTGCCGCCTTCCTTCCAGGCCCCTCCGCCGTTACCGTCTCGCGCATGACGCGCACCGCCAAGCGCCGCTTCTCTCGCGAGCTCCAGAGCATCGTCGACGGCATCGCCTTCGGTTCGCACGGGCCCGTGCTCGTGCACATGTACGATCCGCCCGCGGGCGACGTGTGGATGGACGACGTCATCCCCGGCAAGCTCGCGGCGCTCGATCGCTCGAGCGGCGAAGTTCTCTGGCAGTCGCCTTGCGAAGTCGGCTACGGCCGAGGCTTCGGAGCGGGTCTCGGCGGGGAGCAGGATGCGATCGTGCTCGGCCCCGGCTCGCGCGGACACTTGATCGCGCGCATGTCGCTCGCCGATGGCAAGCTCATGGGCGCTTCCGAGATCGAAGCCTTCGACGAAGCGCACGTGTCGGCCGATTTCTCGCTGGTCGTCACCCCCAAGCAGGTCATCGCCTACGACTCGCGCACGTTGAAGGAAGTCTGGCAGTACTCGCGTTCGGGCGAGCGCTACCACCACGTCACCCGCTCGGGACCGCGCGTCTTCGTCGTCTACACGCACGAGACGAACAAGAAGCAGGGCATCCTCTGGCTCGACACGCACAACGGCGAGTACCAGGGCGACGTGCTCACGCCCAAGCTCCCGGTCGTTCACGGCATCGTCGTCAGCAACGACGGTATGGTCATCCTGACGCGCGATCTCGCGTCGGTGCTGCCGCGCGAGGTGATGCCGCAGTTCATGACGCAGCTCTCGAAGAAGAGCGAAGGCCGCGGCGATTCGCTCTCGCTGCTCGCGCTGCCTCCGGGAGCGCAACCCAACGAGGCGCCGCTCTGGTTCGACATCCTCTCGACCGCGCCGCGCGACGAGATCCCCGACGCGAGCATCGCGACCGACAGCGGCAAGCTCTACCTCGTGCGCGGAGCCCTGATCGAGGTGCGCGACGCCCTGACCGGCCGCGCGCTCGACGAATGGGCCGTTCCGGGCCTGGACGAGGCCGTTTCCTGGGCCGTTAGCTCGGGCGCGGGTCTCGTGGCCGAGGAGTCTCGCGTCTCGGTCTTCGAGCTGCCCGCGTAGGAACGTTCGCGCCCGCGCGCCAGCGCCGATCGCCGCCAACACGGCGTTCGCCCTTCTCGCGCGCGAAGCTACAATCCCGCGCCCCATTTTCGGCCGAGAGCCGATTCGTCCCCCTCGCGACCCACCCCGCGCGCGCCGCCATCACGTTTGCGACGCGCTGCACCACGCCTCTGGAGGCGCGCCGTGACCGCCACTCCGATTCTCGACACCCTCGCCCGTGAGTTCGATGTCCACCCCGAGCACGTCCACAACGCGCTCGAAATGATCGATGCGGGGCTGTCGATGCCGTTCATCGGCCGCGTGCGCCGCGGTCGCGTCGGCGGCATGTCGGAGAGCGTGCTGCGCCGCATCCAACGCCGCCGCCTCGAGCTCGAGGAGCTCGATCGCCGCCGCGGGACGATCTTGCGACTGCTCGAGAGGGAAACGCAGATCGCGCCGGGGACGGTGGAAGCGATCCAGCAGTGCATGGATCGTTTCGAGCTCGAGGATCTGTTCATCCCGCATCGCCGGCCCGAGCCGGAAGTGCAGCTCGCGCTCGATCGCAACCTCGGCCAGCTCGCCGATCTGCTCGTCGCTCCCGTGCCGAAGGCGGAGCGCGAGGCGCTCGGCATGAAGGACGAGCGCGACGAAAAGGGCGACAAGGAAGAGCACGACGACGCGGACGAACCCGGCGACGGTCCCGCGGCGCAGGGCGACGCATCCTCGGACGCGGGAGCTCCCGCCGAAGGTGCCGCCGCGGAAGCCGCCACGGCCACTGCGGTGATCGAGATCGCCTCGAGCGAAGCTCCCGCCGCGCCCGGCGACGACGCGAGCGCGCCCGAGGAATCCGACGAGAGCGCGGCGGCGCCTGCGCCGTCGCTCGACGCGCCGCACGCGTCGCACGTGCACATCGACCCCAAGACGGTGATGAACGCGCACCTCGCGCGCCTGTGCCAGCCGTTCGTCGTGCCCGACAAGGGCGTGCACACGGAAGCGGAAGCGCTCTCGGGAGCGCTGCGCATCCTCTCCGATCGTCTCGGCCGCAATGCGCGTCTGCGCAGCGGCGTGCGGCGCGTGCTCGCCAAGCACGGCGTGCTCAGCATCCGTCCGATCGTCGACGAGTCGCGTCTCGGCCGGCACAAGGCGCTGCTCAAGGTGCGCCAGCCGCTGCGCCAACTCCAGGGTCATCGCCTGGTCGCGATCCGCCAGGCGCAGAAGGAGCGCCTGGTGAACACGGTGATCACGCTCGATCCCGGTCGCGCGCTCTCGAAGGTGCGCGCGGCGCTCGGACGCTACGCGCATCCGGCGCACGAGGAGGTGCTGCACGAGGTCGCGCTGCAGGCCCTGCAACATCGACTCCTGCCCATGGTCGAGCAGGACGTGCGCCTGGAATTGAAGGAGCGCGCCGACTTCGAAGCGCTGCGCTTCCTCTCGCAGCACCTGCGCCAGGTGCTCTTCACTCCCTTCCTGCCGCGCGAGAACGTCGCCGGCTGCGACGTGAGCGCGAAGGGCGACTGGGTGCTCGCGCCGCTCGACGAGCGCGGCGAGCCGCTCTCTCCCGAGGTCAAGATCGAGCCCAAGAACGAGGCCGGCGAGAAGGACGCGGCGACGCTCGGCGCGGAGCTGCGCGCGGTGCTCGAGCCGCATTCGATCCGCTGCATCGCCGTCGGTCACGGCAAGGGTCCGCGCGCGGCGGTCAACAAGCTGCGCGCGGCGATCAGCGCGGCGCAGATCCCGGTGACGGTCTTCGTGGTCAACGAAGCAGGTCTCTCGAGTTATGCGAGCTCGGAGCTCGCGCGCCAGGAGCTCGCGGACAAGTCGGTCGCCGCGCGCATGGCGATCAGCCTCGGCCGGCGCCTGCAGGATCCGATGGCGGAGATCCTCAAGGTCGATCCGCGCCGCCTGGGTCTGGGCTCCGAGCAGGGCCTCGTGAGCAAGGCCAACGCGCGGCGCATGTTCAGCGAGACGATCGAGTCGTGCGTCGCTCACGTCGGCTGCGACGTGAACCACGCGCCGCTCTCGGTGCTCCTGCACATGCCCGGTCTCGACAAGGAGGCCGC
Source organism: Planctomycetota bacterium (assembly GCA_044228975.1). Lineage (GTDB taxonomy): Bacteria > Planctomycetota > UBA1135 > UBA1135 > JADJNY01. Next base: position 28,331 of record JBGATX010000042.1, read on the forward strand.
CAAGAAGATCGTCGCGCGCCGCGCCGAGCGTCCGTTCGGCAGTCGCGAGGAGCTGCGCCAGGAAGGCGTGCTCAGCGAGGCGCAATGGGCGAGCTGCATCGCGTTCCTGCGCGTGCACGGCTCGAGCGAGCCGCTCGATCGCACGGCGTTGCACCCCGAGCAGTATCCGCTCGTGCGCAACCTCTTCGACAGCGCCGGCGCGAGCGTCGAGAGCGGCCTGGGCCGCATGGGCGCGACGCGCGGCATGAAGCGCCCCGACGACGTCGACGAGTTCACCTGGCGCGACCTCATGCGCGAGATGTCGTTCCCCGGACGCGATCCGCGTCAGCGCCAGCACATCCCCGAGCTGCTCGATCCGGCCACGGACGCCGTGCGCCTCGTGAAGGATCGCGTCATCGAGGCGGTCGTCACGAACGTCGCGAGCTTCGGCGCGTTCCTCGACGTCGGACTCGCGAACGACGCGATGGTGCACATCAGCGAGGTCTCCGATCGCTACGTGCGCGACGCGCGCGAGGTGCTCTCGATCGGCCAGGTCGTGCGCGCGCGCATCCAGGACGCGAGCGGACAACGTCTCTCGCTCTCGCTCAAGAACATCCCGCGTCCCGAACGTCCTCCGCGCCGCGAGTTCCAACGCCCCGAGGGCGGTGGAGGTGGCGGCGGTGGTGAAGGTGGCGGACGGCGCGGCGGCGGCGGTGGTCGCGGCGAACGACGCGGTGGATTCCGGGACCGCGACGGCGGCGAGCACCGCAAGCCCGCGGGCAACGTCCGCGCGGCACAGACGCGGCGCGACGGAATGATGAGCGGCGCCAAGCCCGGTCGCGGTGGACGCGGCGGCGGCGGCTTCGGCGGTGGTGGTGGCGGCGGCGGAGCGGGCGGCGGTGGTTTCGGCGGAGGCCGCGGTCGCGGCGGCCCGGGCGCTCGCGGCGACCGTCGCGACGATCCGCGCGACGAGCACGTGAGGCTCGACACGCTCGACATCGCCAAGAAGAAGCCGGCCTTCCGGCCCTTCGACTCCTTCTTCAACAAGAAGGGCGAGGACGCGCCCAAGGAAGAGCCGCCGGCGAGCTGAACCCGAGCGCCCGGGCGCGCCGGCAACGAGAACGCGGCGGGATTCCGCCGCGTTTCGCGTTCCGCGCGCGCGGGCGCTCAGCGCATCGGACTGCCGCGCTGCATCTCCGAAAGCACGTGCTGCACGCGCACGTCGGTCATCAGCGCCTGCAGGTGCGCCATCTTCGTCGCGAGCTGCGGATCGTGCATCGGCAGGCTCGGCAGCGGACCGCGCGGCAGATCGCCGTGCGGATCGCGCGAGCCGTTGGCGTGTCCGGCGGCGGCGCGCACGTGCCCCGCGTCGTCGAAGTGGTCGAGCAGGCCGAGCGGTGACGCCTGAACCGGACCCTCGATCTGATTCGCGAGCTGCGTCGCGCGTTCGGCGACCTCGTCGACACGCGAGCACGCGGCGAGCAGCGCGTCGTGGAAGGTCTGCATCGCGCGCTGCATCGTCTCGTTCTGCGCCGTCAGGCGCTCGTCGAGGCGCGCGCCGAGCTGATCGAGGCTGGTCGCCATGCGGAACACTGCCTCCTGCATCGATTCGGGGTTGGCCGTCGTGAGCACGTCACCGACCGCCTGGCGCAGGTGCAGCACCGAGTCCTTGACGTACACGAACTCGACGCGCAGCTCCTGCAGCGTGCCGCGCACTTGCGCGAGGTCGGTCTCGAGTTGCTCCAGCTGCGGTTGCAACTCGTCCGGTCGCGCCGCCGCCTGTTCGCGCTCGTGCGCCGCGGAGCGCGCGAGGGAGCGCAGCGCACCGCCGGTCGCGACGAACAGCGAGCCGATGCCGAACACCAGGCCTGCGCTCACGCCGTGACTCGCGGCCATCGCGGCGATCGAGGCCGCCTCGGGGAGGAACTTGGGCAGCACCGCCAGGCCGACGCCCAGCGCGGCGCCCAAGGCCCCGATCGTCATCATCCAGCTCGCACCCGCCGTGCTCGGCGGGGCGGCGAACGTCCTCCGGTCCGGTCCACTCGCTCGTTGTTCGGTTTGCGCTGACATCGGCCACTTCCTGCTGGGGACGCGCAGGCTTCGCCGGACAATGCCGGCGGGCCGAGCGCCCGATCTGCCGTTCCAGCGTTCGGGTGCGGTGGGGGGGCACCTTGAGGAGCGAACGAAAAAGCGATGTCCTCCGCGCGGCCGGTTCGAGTCGACCCCCTCTGGCGTGTTCCTGAGGCCGTTTCCTCACCCCGGCGGGGGTCGCGTGTGTGTACTTTGGCGAAAAAGAGCATTCCTATCGCGTGAGTCCTCTGTTCGAGAAAGAATTTCCGTGTACAGTGGCGATTCGACGCGTCCGGGACCTCCCCGGCGGCGCTCCGAACGACCGGCGTCGCGCGCCGCCCGCCCCCCCCCCCCGACCCTCCGTTTCTCGTTCCGATGGCGCAGCTGCGGATCATCAAAGGCACGCCCGTCGCGCCTGGCTTGGCGCTGGGGCCGGTGCACGTGGTGCGTGCCGCCCCGGACGAGATCCCGACGTGGACCGTGCCGGAGGACGAGGTCGAACGGGAGGTCGCGCGGCTCCACACCGCCATCGACGAGGCCTCGGACGAATTGCGCCGACGCCAGCGTCTGGTCGCGCAGCAGACCGGAGAGAAGGACGCCGAGATCTTCGCCGTGCACCGGATGCTGCTCACCGATCCGGGCACCTCGCGCAAGGTCGAGGCGACGATCCGCGAGCAGCGCATCAACGCCGAGGCCGCCGTCCAGGGCCTGATCGAGGACTTCCGCCGGCGCCTGGGCAAGCTCGAAGGCGATCACGTGCGCGACTACGCCTCCGATTTCAGCGCGCCCTGGCTGGCGGTGCTCGAGTCGTTGATGCAGAGCGAGCGCGAGCTCGTCGGTTCGACCGGCGAGCAGGTGATCCTAGCCTCCGCCGAGCTGACGCCGCAGGTCGTGACGTTCCTGCCGCGCGAGCGCATCCTGGCCGTGATCACCGAGACCGGCGGGCGTTTCTCGCACGGTGCGGTGCTCGCGCGCTCCTTCGGCATCCCGTGCGTCGTGGCGCTCCCGAACCTGCTCACGCGCCTGGAACAGGGTCTGCGCATCAGCGTCGACGGAGACAAGGGTACGGTGCAGCTGCGGCCCGACCAGGACGACGTCGACCGCTTCCTCGAGCGACTCGAACGCCGCCGAGCGCGCGAGAAGACCCTCGCGATCCACGCCGCCGAGCCCGCGATCACGATGGACGGCCATCGTCTGTCGGTGTGCAGCAACGTCGAGAGCCTGCGCGACTTCGATACGTTCGATCCCGACCACACCGACGGCGTGGGACTCCTGCGGACCGAGTTCCTCTACATGGAACGCGCGCAGTTCCCGTCCGAGGAAGAGCAGTACCGGCTCTACCGGCGCGTCGTGGAGCGCATGGCTGGGCGCGCGGTGACGCTGCGCACGCTCGACATCGGCAACGACAAGCAGCTCCCGTACTTCAAGACGCCCAAGGAGAACAACCCGGCGCTGGGCTGGCGCGGCCTGCGCATCTCGATCGAGTGGCAGGACCTGTTGCGCGTGCAGCTGCGCGCCGCCTTGCGCGCCAGCATCCACGGCGACCTGCGCCTCTTGCTGCCGATGGTGACCTCGCTCGAGGAGATCCGCACCGTGCGGCGCATCTTCGAGGAAGTGCGTCGCCAGCTCAACGAGCAGGGCTTCGAAGTCCCGGCGCACGTGCCGGTGGGGATCATGATCGAGGTGCCCTCGTGCGTGTTGCACCTCGAGACGATGATCGGCGAGGTCGACTTCGTCAGCGTGGGCACGAACGACCTCGTGCAGTACCTGCTCGCGGCCGACCGCGACAACCCGTGGGTTTCCAAGCTCTACGACCCGCACCATCCGGCCGTGCTGCTCGCGCTGCGCCACGTCGCGCGCGTCGCCAACGCCGCGGGCAAGCCGAGTTCGGTTTGCGGCGAGATGGCCGGCGACTACGCCTCGGCCCTGATGCTCATGGGCATGGGCTTCGGCGCGGTAAGCGTCGCGCCGAACTTCCTGCACGAGATCAAGAACGCGGTGCGTCAATCGACCTATGCCGAGGCGCAGGCGATGGCGCGCGAGGCGAGCGCGTCGGCGACCTGTGACGAGGTGCGCCAGCACCTGGCTTCGATGCGCGAGCGGCTGCACCAGCGCCAGCTCGAGCGCAACGACCAGGCCGCGGCCAACCCCGTCGGCGACGCAAGTGCAATTTCCAAGAAGAGGGAAGGCTAGGAGCTGCTCCGATGGACGCGCGCCAACGGAATAGGGGAATCCTAGTCGGGCTGCTACGCTGGCCGGGGCGAACGGAGGAGTGAGCGGTGCGTCGAACCACGTGGGGTGAAGAGCGCTCGGCGAGCCCGCGCCGGGGCCGCTGGTCGCAGGCGGAGATCGCCCGCCTGCGCGAGCTCTACGGCCTGCGCGACGAGAAGGCCATCGCGCGCGAGCTCAACCGGCCCGTGGCGAGCGTGCGCAAGATGGCCATGACGGCCTTCGCGCAGGCGCCGCATTCGGGGCCTTGGACCGCCAAGGAAGTCCAGGAGCTCAAGAAGTACCTCGGCGCGACGACCAACGAGGTCATCGCGCGCATCCTCGGCCGCCCGAGCGACGAAGTGCAACAGCAGGTCGGCGAGCTGCGCCGCATCCAATCGGCCGGCCGCTGGACGCAGGAAGAGATCGCGGAGTTCAAGCGCCTCTACGGCACGCGCACCGACGAGGATCTGGCCGTCGTTTTCGGGCGCACCGTCGACGCCGTGAAGCGCCTGGGCGCGCGCTACTGCCTCGCCAAGGACAAGGCGTTCGTGCGCAAGCTCACCGGTTCCGCGGCGACGCGCATGCCGCGCTGGTCGAAGCCGGAGATCGAGCAGCTGCGCGAGATCTACCCGACGATGGCCAACCTCGAGATCGCCGCGAAGCTCAACCGCTCGGTGAAGAGCGTCGTCTCGAAGGCGCACAACCTCGGCCTCAAGAAGGAAGCCGACCGGCTGCGCGAAATGGGCCGCGAGAACGTGGCCATGCGCTACAAGAAGAGCACGTTCCAGGTCTGAGCGACCGCTCTCCGCCGCGCAGGGAAAGCGCATTCTCGGTCTCGACGCCCGACGCAGTCCGGGTACCGAATCGAGCGGTCTTGGAATTCGGATTCGGGCGCCCGACCGCGCGCGAGCTTCCTGTCGCGTCGCGCCTGCGCGCACGGCGAGCGCGAGTCGCCGCGCTCCGCGGACGGCTCAGTACTTGACCCGGTCCGGCTTGTCGAGCCAGGCCTGGAACACCGCCAGCGCATCCGTGCGTCCGAGCTGCACGAGCGCGAGCTTGCGCTCGGGGATCGGACGCTCGAGCTCCTCGTAGAAGTGCGCGTCGTCGAAACCCGCGCGCGCGGCGTCCGCGCGATCGCAGGCGTAGATCACGCGCTCCACGCGCGCCCAGTACGCCGCCGCGAGGCACATCGGGCAGGGCTCGCAGGTCGCGTAGAGCTCGCACCCGGCGAGCGAGAACGTGCCCAGGCTCTGGCACGCGGCGCGAATCGCGACGATCTCCGCGTGCGCCGTGGGGTCGTTGAGCGACGTGACCTGATTGCAGCCGCTGGCGACGATCTGCCCGTCCTTCACGACCAGCGCGCCGAACGGACCGCCGCGTCCCGCTTCGACGCCGGCGAGCGCCAGGCGGATGGCCTCCTGCATCAAGGTCTTCTTCGGGCGGCTCGACATGCGCGCGGAAATAGCAGATCCGCGCGCCGGAGGGAAGTCGGGCCCGTGCCGTGCACGGACCGGCGGGCCGGGCGTGCCTCTCAGCCGAGCGCCTTGACCAGCGCCGCTTCCTGCTCCGCCGTCGGACCGCCGAGCTTCTTCGATGCGTGGTCCTCCGGCAGCGACTTCCACCACGCGAGCGTGTCCTTGTTGATCGCGTCGATGGAGCGGAAGGTCAGCCCGGCCTTGACCGCGCGCGCGTTGCTGACGGTGTGGAAGCCCTTGGACTCGCCGGCGTACGGCGCCCAGATCGGGAACTCGACCGCCTTGAAGGCCTCGTCTTCCTTGTGCTTCTCGATCATGTCGAGACCGATCCAGCGCGCGCGCACGTCCTTCGAGCTCGAGTTGCGCTTGCAGGATTCGATCACGTCGCCCCAGGGGAGCTTCTTCTCCGGCCCGCAGGCGTTGAAGACGCCCAGCGTGCGCGCCTCGGCGACGCGCACCATCCACTCGGCGAGGTCGCGCACGTCGATGATCTGCAGCGGGTCGGCGGCTCCGCCGGGAACCACGACTTCGCCGCCGCGATAGCGCACGGGCCAGTACGTGTAGCGACCGGTCGGATCGCCGGGACCGACGATGTAGCCGGGACGGATGACGGTCGCCTTGCCGGGCATCGCCGTCTGCGCGGCCTGTTCGCAGAGCGCCTTGAGCGGCCCGTAGAACTCGTAGTTCTTGCCCATCGTCTCGTGCGTCGGATCGGGCATCGTTCCGCACGCCGCGGTCTCGTCCGCGCCTTCGACGTCGGTCTTCGCGTAGCAGGAGATGCTCGAGATGTAGACGTAGTGATTCACGTTCGGCGCGAGCAGCTCCGCCGAGGCGCGCACCATGCGCGGGAAGTAGCCGCAGTCGTCGAAGACGACGTCGAACTTGCGTCCTTCGAGCGCCTTCAAGCCCTCGCCCTTCTTGGGATCGCGATCGCCGACCAGTTTCTCGAGCTCGGGGAACAGGTCGGTGTTGTGCTTGCCGCGGTTGAAGAGCGTCAGCTTGTGCCCGCGCGCTTGCGCGGCCCGAACGAGCGCTGGCCCGAGGAAGCCCGTTCCGCCGAGCACCAGCGCGTTCAACTTGCCCGCCGGCGCGGAGCCCGATGCTTGTGGGCCTTGCGGGCGAGCGGACGCTCGCGCGCCGAGCAGCGCCATCGCACCGAGGGAAGCACCCAGGAATTCACGTCGCTCGAGGGTCATGGATTCGATCCCAGATTCGAAGGGGGGGAGGGCAAGCCGGAGCCGACATCGGCACCGCGAACGCGCTCGGGACCGCCAGCATGGCAAGCGCGCGTTCGTCGCGCCGCTCGCGCGATGGAAATGGAAGCAGCTCTTACCGGTGGCAGGGGAGGGCGACGGACGCGCGCGAGCGACTGCACGCGCGGTGTGCATGCTCACGCTGCACGAACGTGCCGCGCCGATCACGTCGCGCGCAGCAGAGACCGACGCCGCGGCTCGATCCAGCTCGCGTTCGGCGCGCGTTCGGCCGCTTGCGCGAGCGCCGGATCCCCCGCGCCGCTCATCGCGCTGGCCCAGGCGGCGAGAGCGAAGAGATCGGGCGGCGGCGAAGCGCGCGCGAGCAGAGGCTCGAGCTCGCGCAGCGCCGATTGCGGTGCGCGCCCCACGAGCCACGCTTCGGCGCGCATGAGCCGCGCTGGGAGCTCGAGCGTTCCGCCGACGCTGCCGACGCCCTCGAGCAGCGCGAGCGCTTCGCGATGGCGCGCGCGCGCGAGCTCGAGCGCCGCGAGACGCAGGCGCGGCGCGCCGTCGGTGAAGTGCGCCGAGACGGGGATCGTGAAACGCCGGCCGTCGAGAGCGAGGCACTGCTCGTAGTCGCGTCGCGCCGCCTCGACGTCGCCCAGCCGCTCGCGCGCGCCGCCGGCGAGGAAGACGAGGTTGGGGTGCGGTTCGATCAGGCAGGCCTGCGCGCGCTCGAGCGTTGCCAACGCCGCGCGCGCGTCGCCGCGCTGCAGCTGCGCCGTCGCGAGCACCTGCGCGAGCTGCACGGGCGATGGACGCAAGGCACCGGCCGGCAGCGCCTCGATCGAAGCGACGAAGGGCTCGAAGGCGCGCTGCGCGATCTCCTCCGCCGCGCGCAGATCGCCCGCGCGCGCGCGTTCCATCGCGAGGTAGCCCGCGAGCTCGCCGTCGGCCGGATCCTCGGCGAGCGCAAGCTCGAGCAGGCGCGTGTTGCGACGCGCCTTGCCGAGCTCCGCGCGCAGCGCCTTGACCTCGCCCAGGTGCACGATCGGCGCTTCGATCGGCCGCACGGAGCCGCCGGTCTCTCGCAGCACCTGCGCGAGCTCGCCGAGCACCGTCTCATGCACGCGCCGGCGAAACACGAGGCGCGGATGGCGCACGAAGAAGCGCGGCAGCCAGGCGGGGGGCGTGAGCCGGCGCCGGCCCGAGAGCACGTCGGCCTCGGGCGCGTCGAGCGCGTCGGCGTCGTGCAGCGGCAGAAGGCAGACCGTGCAGCGAACGTCCTGGGACGCGCGGCGCAACGCCGCGCCCGCGCCGCGCGCGAGCCGCTCGTCGCAGTCGAGCACGAGCACGTGCGAGCCGCTCGCGCGCTCGAGTCCGGCA
>JBGATX010000277.1:0-4257 GCA_044228975.1 Planctomycetota bacterium
CGGCGCGATAGAGGCGCGCGGGTTCGAGCGAGCCCGCTCGGATGCCGGCGAGCACTCCGTGCGCGCGCGGGAGATCGGGGACGCGCTCGCCGTTCAGGTAGGGGAGCCAGTGCAATCCGCTGCAGCCGGGCTCGACGAGCTCCGCGGCCGCGGTCAGCGTCGCGTGGTCGCTCGAGAACGCCCGGCGCACCTCCTCGGTCACTCCGGTCGCGTTGAGCACGCACAGGAGCGGCAGCCAGCCGCCCGTCGCGTCGCAGAACGGCGCGATCAGGCCCGCGGGATCGATCTGCGCGCGCGCGCTGCGCGTGAAGATCGTCGCCGACGTGCCCAGACTCACGACGGCGACTCCTTCGCGCGTCGCGCCGCTGCCGAAGGCGGACGCCATGTTGTCGCCGCTGCCCGCGGCGATCGGAATCCCGGCCGGCAGTCCGAGCAGACGCGCACCGTGCTCATCGAGCTCTCCGGCGGGCGCGTCGTTCTCGATCAACGGCGCGAGCTTCGCGGGCAGCGCCGCATCGACGATCGTCGCCGCGCGCAGGTCGTAGCGCCGCTCGAGCACGTCGAAGTAGCCCGTGCCCGAGGCGTCGCCTGCTTCCGTGACGCGCGCTCCGCACAGGCGCAGGTTCACGTAGTCGTGGGGCAGGAGCACCGTGCGCGCGCGCTTCCACAGCTGCGGTTCGTGCCGCGCGAGCCAGCGGACCTTCGAGGCGGTGTAGCCGACCGGGACGTGACGGCCCAGGAGCTCCGAGAGCTCGCGCGCTTCCTCGTTCGTCGAGGTGTCGCACCACAGCTTCGCCGCGCGCAGCGGCCGGTCGTGCTCGTCGAGCGCGACGAGTCCATGCTGCTGGCCCGAGACGCCGATGCCGGCGACGCGCGCGAACGCGCCGGGCTGCGATCGGCGCAACCCGGCGCGAGTCCGGCGATCAAGCCGTAGCTCGCGCTCGCGCGCGCGACGACGCGACCCTGATCGACGTCGAGCAGCAGCGCCTTGGTGCCCTGCGTGCCGACGTCGAGGCCGAGGAAGAGCTCGCTGTGCATGGCCTGCGCCGTGCCGCGCTCAATCTCGCGCGCCGAGCAGGTGCTCGACGAGCAGTTGGTCGAGGCGCTCGAAGCCGAGTCCCTTGCGACCCAGCGCGTCGGGGTCGAGCTCGAGCGCGCGCAGGCGCGCCGCCTTCTCGCGCGTGTAGCCGCTCAGCAGCGGGTCGATCGTCGCGTCGCGCAGCTCCGCGATGCGTTGGCGCACCTCGGGATCGGCGTCGAAAGCCGCGGCGCGCGCCGCGAGCAGCTTGTACGTGCGCATCGAGCCGCGCGCGAACTCCCACACGCCCTCCTCGTCCTCGGTGCGGTAGGCGTGGCTGTCGAAGTGCCGCGGGCCGGCGTAGCGACCCGCGCCGCGCACCTTGGGATCGATCGGACACGTGCCCTCGAGCAGGCGCACGAGCAGGAAGGCCTGCTTCAAGTCCTCGGATCCGAAGCGCAGGTCCTGGTCGTAGCGTCCGATCTTCTGCGCGTTCAGATCGATGTGGAAGAGCTTCTGCGCCTCCATCGCTTGCGCCACGGCGTGCACGAACGAGAGCCCCGACATCGTCTCGTGCGCGACCTCGGGGTTGACGCCGACCCTCTGCGGCTCCGCGAGCGTCGAGATGAAGTGCAGCATGTGCCCGGTGGTCGGGAAGTAGATGTCGCCGCGCGGCTCGTTGGGCTTCGCCTCGAGGGCGAAGACGAGCTCGTAGCGCTGGTCGCGCACGTAGGCGCACAGGAAATCGAGCGCGTCGCGCATGCGCTGGATCGCGACGCGCGGATCCCGGCACGCGTCCGCTTCCGTGCCTTCACGGCCGCCCCAGAAGACGAAGACGCGCGCGCCGAGCTCGACTCCGAGGTCGATCGCAGCGAGCGTCTTGCGCAGCGCGAACGCGCGCACCTTGGGATCGTTCGCGGTGAACGCGCCGTCCTTGAACGCCGGATGCGAGAACAAATTCGTCGTCGCCATCGGCACGACCATGCCGCTGTCCTCGAGCGCCGCCTTGAAGTCGGCCACGATGCGGTCGCGCTCGGCCGCGCTCGAGCCGAACGGCACGAGGTCGTTGTCGTGCAGGTTGACGCCCCACGCGCCGCACTCGGCGAGCTTGCGCACGAGGTGCGTCGGCTTCTGCACCGGCCGCACGGGTTCGCCGAAGGGATCGCGGCCGGGATTGCCGACCGTCCACAGTCCGAAGGAGAACCGGTCCTCCTTGGTGGGCGTGAGCGCGTTCATGCGCATGGATCTACCCGACCGTGCGCGCGAGCGCGAATGGCCGGCCCGGTTTCGCGCGCCCCGGCGCTCCAGCGCCGTCGCACCTCGGCGCTCCAGCGCCGTCGCGCGCCCGCTAAGGGACGAGCGTGAACGGGATCGGTCGTCGGCGCGACGGACTGCCCGGGCTCGCTCCGCGCCGACGAAAGCGCGGGAGGCCACCGAAGTGACCTCCCGCGCTGGAATGCGTGTGCGTGGAGACGCGGACGCTCAGGCGTCGCGACGGCCGCCGCCGCCGCCACCACCACCGCCGCCACTGCGCGGCGCGCGCTCTTGCGCTTCGTTGACCTTGAGGCTGCGGCCCTCGAGCTCCTTGCCGTCGAGTGCCGTGATGGCGGACTTGGCGTCGGCATCCGAGGCCATTTCGACGAAGGCGAAGCCGCGCGGACGTCCGGTCTCGCGATCGCTGGGGATCGTGACGCCGCGGACGGCGCGGCCGTTGGCGGAGAAGGCGGCCTTGAGCGCGTCCTCGGTCGTGGTGAAGTTCAGGTTTCCGACGTAGAGCTTGGTGCCCATAGAAAATCAATTCGAAATGAAAGACGAACGCGCGCTTTCAGCCGAAGTGGCCGTAGACGCATTCGTGTGCGGTAGGGAGGACGCCGGTTCGTCCGGCGAGGAAGAGCGCGCGCGGGAGCGCGCGACTCACTTGGTGCGGCGCTCGAGACGAGCAGCCGTCTTCAGCGACTTGTAGGCCGGCGGACGGATGAAGACCTGATCGCGCTGATCGCGCGGGCGCTTGAGCATCTCGGCCGTGATGGCCGCGACCACCGCTCGCGCGGCGTTGGCGGCGGCGTCGCGATCGTCGCCGTGCTCGCTCACGATCCTGCGCTCGAAGAGATCGGGGTCGACGGAAGTTCCCGACCAGCGCGCGTGCACGACGTGCCACTGGTCGGAGGTCAGTGCGGGGCTCTTCTTGCGGGAAAGCGTGTCCTTGATCATGGCCGACTCGTTTCTGCTGCAGGTGCGGATGGATGTGCGGCGGGCAGGGAATTCGCGGCCGGGATCACGGCGAGGGGAACGATGCGCGCGACGGGTGCGTTGAGGTCCGGAGGAAGGTCGTGCTCGTGTTCCGCCGGGGGGGGCGCGCCACCTTCACGCTGTCTGCGCTTGGCGCGCGTGCGCGCGCGACGCCGCTCCTCTTTGTCTTTTCGCTTTTCGACGTTGCGTCGATTGCGGTCGCGCTTCTGCGAGGTGTCGACCATGGCAAGTCTCACGGGCTCGCGGAACGAATCCGGGCCTTCTTGCCGAACCTTGCAGGAAGAAGCGGAACACGGCGAACACGGGCCCACCGCGTGTGTTGCATTCCTTATATCGCATCGACACTGCAATTGCAAGCTGCGCGCGGCGTTTCGCGCGTGCGTGCGCGGGAAGCAGTGTGATTTCGTCGCTCGTGAACGTGCAGCGCAATCCTGCGCGCGAGCGCGGCGTCGCGCGCGCTCACGACGCGCAGTCGAGCTCGGCATCCTCTGACGATTCTGGCCGATCGTGGTCCGTCGGCGCCGTCCATGCGTCCGATCGACGCGCGCATCGGGCACGGCGCGCGCGCCGCGCGCTGCGCAGCGACGCGGTGACGAACTCCGGCAGCCGTCGGCGCATGGGTGGCGCGGACGAGCTCTTCAGCGGAGACGGAGACCGACATCGAGATCCGTCAGGTCCTCGACGCCTGCGATTGCGGATCGGCGTTCACGCGCGAACTGCGAGAGCAGACAGAGCGCCGCGCGCGAGCTCTCGCTCTCGCCCGAGCGGCGGAAGCTGCTCCGATCGGGAGCCGTGACGGTCGCCGACACGGAGGCGGCGATCGGAGGGCTGCAGCGCGTCGAGTCCGCGCCACTCCGTCGATGGTCGTCGGAGTCGACCGCGGAGCGCGGCGCGAGTTCCCAGTCGCCGCGGCGCTCACTCGCAACGCGCGCGAACGCGCGTCGCTGCTCGAGCATGCCGCGATAGCGAAGCAGGACTCGGACGTGACG
>JBGATX010000043.1:0-36568 GCA_044228975.1 Planctomycetota bacterium
CCGACTCCCACGGAGTTCCCCGCCTCCGTCGCGAAGATCCTCAGCGGCCTCGTGCTCGACACGACCGGCGCAGCGCTCGCGAACGTGAGCGTGCGCGCCGAACCGCAACCGGAAACGGCGCGCAGCGATGCGAGCGGACGGTTCACGTTCGCGAACGCCGGCTCGAGCCGCTCCGTCGTGATCACCGAGCCCGGCTACGCCACCGTGCTCGCCGGCAGCACCGCCGTGAGCACGCGCGACAGCGTCGTCGTCGCCGCGCACGCCGTGAACGTCGAAGGACGCGTCGTCGATCCCAGCGGCACTCCGATCCCCGGCGCGCGGCTCGTGCTCGAGCTCCCCGCCGGTTTTCGCGGGCGGTTCTCCGTCATCGTCGACGACTCGCAGCAACGCGATTCCCATGCGAGCAGCGCCGACGACGGATCGTTCCATCTCGCCAACTGGCCCGCCGTCGCGGGAGCTCGTCTCAACGTCTCGCACGCCGGCTTCCAGCCCGCCGACCTCGGCGCGCCGCTCGCCGACAGCGCGCTCACGATCACGCTCGAGCCCGCGAGCGCGCCGCTCACGGGCATCCACGGCCGCGTCCTCGATGCGCTCGGCGCGCCGGTCGAGCACGCGCGCGTGGGTTGGGGCAGGACGACCGTCGAGAGCAGCGCCGACGGCTCCTTCACGTTCGCCGACGACGGCACGACGAAGGCGCGCACGCTCGTCGCCGTGCACAAGGGCAGCCTGCCCGGTCGCGTCGACGCGCTCGCGGACGACGAACAGGGCCACGCGCGTTGGCCCAACCCGCTCGTCATCGTCCTCGGCGGACCGCCGCTCACGATCCGCGGCCGTGTCGAAGACGCCGACGGGACGCCGCGCGCGAACGTGCGCGTGTGGAGCAACGAGTCCGAGTACCTGGGCGAGCGCGTCGATCCCAACGGCGAGAGCGACGCCGACTAAATCGAGAGCGAGCTGCGCGGCGGTCCGCCGGGATGGAATCCCGTCAGGACCGACGACGAGGGCCGCTTCACGATCGAAGGCCTGTGCGTGCGCGACTACCACCTGACGGCGATGGACGACAAGAGCGTGCAACGCGTCGATGCGCTCATCGTTCACGCGGGAGCGAGCGGCGTCGTGCTGCGCTTCTCGAAGGACGCGCTCCTCGAAGAAGTGAGCGGCAAGGTCATCGACCGCCGCGGCCAGGGAGTGCCGCACGTCACCGTGCGCGTGACGACGGACGCGTATCACCAGGACGTCGAGGGCTGGCACACGGGCACGTGGCACGAGACGGGCGCGGAAGCGCAGACCGATGCGGATGGCCGCTTCACCGTGCACGACATGCCGCGTGAGCGCGCCTACCTTCGATTCAGCGGAGAAGAGGTGCTCTCGACGCAGCTCGGGCAGGGCGATCTCGAGTGGAAGCACGGGACGTCGGGCATCGTCGTCACGATCGTGCGCCGCTGCCACTTCCAGGTGCAGCTGCGCGATCCCGATCTCGCCGATGAATTCGAGCTCCTCGATCGCGACGGCAAGACCGTCGACGTGGTGGAGTTCGTCGGCAACGGCTCGATCTCGTCGAACAGCGCGAGACTGACGGCAGGCAAGAGCTCGACCTTGGCGACGGCGGACAGCGCGCAAGTGCTCGTCTTGAAGCTCCACGACAAGGAAGTGACGCGCGTGCCGATCGAGCTCTCCTCCGGCGAGCTGAGCGTGATCCGGCCGTAGCGAGATGGCAGTGCACGCCAAGCCCGAAGATTCGGCGATTCTCCTGCCGGGGACATCGACGGGTTCAGCCAGCAATCTGGCGGCGCTCCACTCGCCGGACTAGGATCTCCCCCACTCGCGTTCAGCGTCGTCAAGGGAGATCGTCGTGATGATTGAGCAACGGATCGAGCACTACCGTCGAATCGAAGGACTGCGCAAGCGACCACTCATCGTCTACGCCACGTCGACCCGTCCAAACATCAAGAGCGTCATCGCGGCGGACGCCATTCGCGACATCATCGACCAGATCGATGCGATTCCCGTCCGGTCAACCGCGGTCGACATCCTGCTTCACAGCTTCGGCGGCGACCCTCTGACGGCGTGGAAGATCATGAGCCTGCTTCGCGGTCGTTTCTCGACAGTCGGCGTGCTCGTTCCGTTCAGCGCGTTCAGTGCAGCGACGCTCATGGCTCTCGGTGCGGACGAGATCGTGATGCATGGACATGCATCTCTGGGTCCCATCGACCCGCAGATCGAAGTGCGCAACGCAGACGGCAAGTCGATCGCGTTTGGGTACGAAGACGTCGGCGCATTCCTTCGTTTTATTCACAAGCAGGCCGGGCTCACGGATCAAGCACACGTCTCGACGATCATCGACAAGCTCTTCCAAACCGTAAACCCGCTCGCAATCGGCGCTGCTCGACGTGCGAGCGATCTCTCGGGTGACATGGGAGAGCGTCTACTGTCGATGCACATGCCGGACAGATCGCGTGCTCGCCAGATCGCCGAGGCGCTGAATTCGAGCTTCTTCAATCATGGCGATGCCATTTCCAAGAAGCGTGCGAAAGACATCGGACTGGCCGTCAGCGACGACAACCTCGAACTCGAACGGCTGATGTGGTCTGCGTTCGAGTCGATCGAGCAGTACATGGAGTTGAGAAAGCCGTTCAATCACATGGAGACATTCCTCGCGGACCAGGAAGCTGCGGCGTCCCTGCTCGTTCCGGCGCCGCTGCGCCTTCCATCGGACACCCCGCCAGACTTGGCGAACCAGATCTGGAACCAGGTGGCGCAGAACGCTTTGAGCACGGCTCAAGGGAACGCGAAGACGGTCTCGTACGCGATCATCAACGCCATCATCGAGAGCGCGCGCACCGCGAGCGAGAACAAGACGCAGGGCGAAGTGACCGCGGTGCGAGTGGGACCAGCTATCCAACTCTCCGTGGCCGAAAGAACCACGGGTTGGGTGCGCGTAACCATCCCGTCAAGCTCTCCGGGGAGCACTCAAGTCTCGCGTTCCGAAGGTCGAGCACCAGTTCCGGCGCTGGTAGGTGCTTCTCCCAGGCGACGCCGGAAGAAGGCGGCCTCGGAGTAGCACGAACTCGACGCGCACCTTAGCCTGATGGTGAGGCTGTCCGGGTGAGGATGCTCCACATGTACCCTTCGACCACGCAGGTTCAGTCGCCGTACGTCTTTCAAGTCACGGCGCAGCCGACCATCAGCAGCGAACTGCTGGGTGGCGGCGTGCCGACATCCGATGTCAAGAACTTGCAGCTGCCCGCGGCTCTCCAACCCAACCTTCCGGGCGTGAACGACACCACGTCCGCAGGCACCTCGGCTGTCGATGACGAAGTGCCGGAGCACTGCACGGCAGAGACGACGTACCTCAAGTTGATCGTTCGGTAGTTGGGAATCCCCAACGGGAAGTGCACGAACTCGCCAGCACGAGTGCGCACGACTCAGCGACCGAGTCACCGTCGCCGTGATCACTCGACGGTGACGCTCTTCGCGAGATTGCGGGGCTTGTCGATGTCGGCGCCTTTCAGCAGGGCGATGTGGTACGCGAGGAGCTGCAGCGGGATCACGTTGAGGATCGGGGAGAGCCACTCGGAGCATTCGGGGACGAGGACGTGCTCGTCGGCGAGCGGGATGCTCGATTTGTCGCTGCCGACGAGGATCACTTTGCCGCCCCGCGCTCGCACTTGCTCGATGTTCGACTTCATCTTGTCGGACAAGCCACCGGCGGCAGAGATCGCAACGATCGACATCGACGGTTCGATCAGGGCGATCGGGCCGTGCTTCATCTCCCCCGCCGCGTAGCCCTCGGCGTGGACGTAGCTGATCTCCTTCAGCTTCAGCGCGCCCTCGAGCGCGATCGGGAAGTTCACTCCGCGGCCGATGAACAGGAACCCCTTCTGGTTCTGGTTGGCCACCGCGATCGCGTGCACGGCCTTCACGGCGTGCTCGCCCAAGAGCTGCTCCATCTTCGGACGCAGGACGCGCAGTTCGTCCACCATCTCGCGGCCGCGCGCCAGCGAGATCGCGCCGCGTGAGCGGCCGAGGCGCAGCGCGAGGAGATAGGCGGCGGTGATCTGCGCCACGAACGCCTTCGTGCTCGCGACGCCGATCTCGGGGCCCGCCTTCGTGAGGATGACCTTCTCCGCCTCGCGCACGAGCGTCGAGCCGTTCACGTTGCAGATCGCGGCCGTCTTCGCGCCGAGCTCCTTCGAGAGGCGCAACGCGGCGAGCGTGTCCGCCGTCTCGCCCGACTGCGAGATCGCGAGCGCGAGCGTGCCGCGCGGGATCAACGGATCGCGGTAGCGGAACTCGCTCGCGTAATCGACGTCGACGGGGATCTTCGCGAGCTGCTCGATCAGGTAGCGCGCGATGAAACCCGCATGCAGCGCGGTGCCACAGGCGAGGATCGACACGCGCTCGACGCCGGCGAGCTGTCCGTCGCTCCAACCGGGCGTCTCGAACTCCACGTCGCCCAGGTTCTCGCGCACGCGGTCGAACGCGGTGCGCGCGAGCACGTCGGGCTGCTCGTGGATCTCCTTGAGCATGTAGTGCGGGAACGTGCCCTTGGCCGCCTCCTCGGGATCCCACTCGACGTGGCGCGCCTTGCGCGTGATCGTCGAGCCGTCGAGGCGGCGGATCGTGAGCTTGCCGATCGCGAGCTCCGCGACGTCGCCGTCCTCGAGGAACACGATCTCGCGCGTGTGCGGAATGAGCGCGAGCACGTCGGAGGCGAGGTACGCGCCGTCCTTCGTCACCGCGACGGCGAGCGGCGGGCCCGAGCGCGCGCAGAAGAGCCGCGCTTCGTCGCCTTCGCGCGCGAGCACCGCAACGGCGTAGTAGCCGGTGACGCGGTTCAGGCTGTGGAGCACGGCCTCGCCGAGCTTCTTGCCGCGCGTCAGTTCACGTCCGATCAAGTGCGCGAGCACTTCCGTGTCCGTCTCCGAGCGAAAGACGACGCCGTCCTTCTGCAGCTCCGCGCGCAGCTCGGCGTAGTTCTCGAAGATGCCGTTGTGCACCAGCGCGACGCGGCCCTCGGCGTCGGTGTGCGGGTGCGCGTTCGTGTCGGAAGGCACGCCGTGCGTCGCCCAGCGCGTGTGTCCGATGCCGGCGTGCGCGCCGGAGAGCGCGCCGTCGGAGAGCTCCTCCGCGAGATGCTCGATGCGTCCGGCCTTGCGGCGGATCGAGATCCCCTTGCCGGCCTTCGCGTCGAGCGCCGCGATGCCCGCGGAGTCGTAGCCGCGATACTCGAGCAGGCGCAGACCCTCGAGGATGCCCTCGACCACCGAGCCGTGCGTCACGAGCGTGCCGATGATGCCGCACATGTCAGCTGCGCGCCGCGGGGCTCGTCCCCCCCGTCTTGGCGGCTCCCACGCGCGTCTTGAAGTAGGCGAGCGTGCGCTCGAGGCCGACTTCGAGCGGCACCTTCGGCTCCCAGCCGAGGATCGCGCGCGCGCGCGTGATGTCGGGCTGGCGGATCTTGGGATCGTCGACGGGCAGCGGCTTGAAGACGATCGGCGAGGTCGTGCCGGTGATGCGCTTCACGGCCTCTGCGAACTCGAGGATCGTCATCTCGCGCGGGTTGCCGATGTTCACCGGATCGGATTCGTTGGAGCGCAGCAGGCGATAGAGCCCGTCGACGAGATCGTCGACGTAGCAGAAGGAGCGCGTCTGCGATCCATCGCCGAAGACCGTCAGCGGCTCGTTCGAGAGCGCTTGCGACATGAACGCGGGCAGCGCGCGTCCGTCGCGCAGGCGCATCCTGGGTCCATAGGTGTTGAAGATGCGCACGATGCGCGTCTCGACCTTGTGGAAGCGGTGGTAGGCCATCGTCATCGCTTCGGCGAAGCGTTTGGCCTCGTCGTACACGCCGCGCGGCCCGACGGGGTTCACGTTGCCCCAGTAGGTCTCCTTCTGCGGGTGCTCGAGCGGATCGCCGTAGACCTCGGAGGTCGAGGCGAGCAGGAAGCGCGCGCGTTTGGCGTGCGCGAGGCCGAGCGTCTTGTGCGTGCCGAGCGCGCCGACCTTGAGCGTCTGGATCGGCAGCTCGAGGTAGTCGATCGGCGAGGCGGGCGAAGCGAAATGCAGGATCGCGTCGAGCTCCCCGGGCACGTGGATGTACTCGGTGACGTCGCGCTGCTCGAAGTGGAACGCGGCATCGCGGAAGAGGTGCTCGATGTTGGCCAGGGCGCCGGTGATCAGGTTGTCCATGCAGATCACCTCGTAGCCCTCGGCGAGAAAGCGCTCGCACAGATGGCTGCCGAGGAATCCCGCGCCGCCGGTGATCAGGACGCGCTGTCTGCGTTTCGTGTTGGCCAACTTCGTTCCCCTCCAGCTTGGATGCGTGTTCTAGCGCGGCTTGCCCGGTTCGCTCGCGCCCGAGCTCGCGTTCGCGGGCAGCGTCTCGCGCAGCGAGCCGATCGCAGGCAGGAAGGTCGCCGTCTCGTCGCGCTCGAGGTGCAGGCGCACGCCCAGGCCGCGCACTTCGTGCTCGCCCAGCGCGCGCACGGTGACCGAGCGCTCGTCGCGCGCGACGTCGACTTGGCCCGACCAGGCGACGCGGAAGCCCGGTCCGACGACCTCCTCGAGGCCCGGATCGCTCTGCGAAGGATGCGCGCCGAGCTCGAGCAACGGCAGGTCGACGACCTCGCCCGGATCGAGCGCGAGCACCGCCTCGCGATAGGCGATCTGTCCCGCGGCCTTCGACTGGTTCTTGATGCGCAGGATGTCCTCGCGCGTGTGGTCGAGCACGAACGGGCCGCTGTGCGCCGAGAGGCGCGCTCCGCCGATGAGCTCGACCTGATCGTCGTTGTTGAAGACCACGAGCACGCGCTCGATCTGGCGCAGCAGGAAGGCCGACTCGCCCTTGCTCTTCGAGCCCACGATGCCCGCGCTGCGTCCGAGCAGCACGATCGAATTGCCGCCGGGCCAGAGCACTTCCGCGCGGCCGCCGGGCGACGAGTACACGCCGCTGCCGGAAGTGACGCGCAGGCTCTTGTTGTAGAAGGAGAGCGGGAAGCTCGAGGGCAGGCCCGCGGGGCGCACCTGCACCGGATCGGCGTGGCGCACGACGAGCACCTCGTCGGGGCCGGGCGTGTACGCGTCGCTCTCGCCGGGCGGCAGCGGCTCCTTGGTCGACTCCATCGGCGTCGGATGGCGCTGCGTGCTGCCCCACGGCCAGCGACGCAGGCCCGTGCAACTGCTCGCGAGCGTCGCGCACGAGAGCGCGAGCACGAACGCGACGCGCGAGCGCGGCGCGCGACTCGATCGACGCGCGCGCGTCATCGCGCCTCCTTCACCGCGCTGCCGGGGCGCACGGGAATCGCCGGATGCGCGCCGTAGTAGCGCTCGACGAAACCGGTGTCGTGGTCGCCCGAGCGGAAGTCGGAGTGCGAGAGGATCTGGCGGTGCAGCGGGATCGTCGTCTTCACGCCTTCGATGATGAACTCGTCGAGCGCGCGCAGCATCGTGCGGATCGCGAGATCGCGTCGCGGACGGTGCACGAGGAGCTTGCCGATCATCGAGTCGTAGTTCGGCGGGATGCGGTAGCCGCTGTAGCAGTGGCTGTCGAGACGCACGCCGGGTCCGCCGGGCGGAACGAAGAGGCCGAGCTTGCCCGGCGAGGGCTGGAAGTCGCGCTCGGGATCCTCGGCGTTGATGCGGCATTCGATCGCGTGGCCGCGCGCCTGGATGTCCTTCTGCGCGTAGGCGAGCTTCTCTCCGGCGGCGATCAGGATCTGCTGCTGCACGAGATCGACGCCGGTGACGAGCTCGGTGACCGTGTGCTCGACCTGGATGCGCGCGTTGACCTCGATGAAGTAGAACTTGCCGTCGCGCGCGAGCAGGAACTCGACCGTGCCAGCGTTCGAGTAGTTCGCGGCCTTCGCCACGCGCACCGCCGCGTCGCAGATCTGCGCGCGCAGCTCGGCCGTCAGCGAAGGCGAGGGCGATTCCTCGATCAGCTTCTGGTGCCGGCGCTGGATCGAGCAGTCGCGCTCGCCCAGGTGCAGGATCGTGCCGTGCTTGTCGGCGAGGATCTGCACTTCGATGTGGCGCGGGTTCTCGACGAACTTCTCGAGGTACACGGTGCCGTCGCCGAACGCCGCTTCGGCTTCGGTGCGCGCGGCGTGGAAGCCGGCGACGAGCGAGGGCTCGTTGCGCGCGATGCGCATGCCGCGACCTCCGCCGCCCGCGGCGGCCTTGATCATGATCGGGAAGCCGATCTCCTGCGCGATCTCCGAGGCGCGCTTCTCGTCGGGCACGGAGCCGTCGGAGCCGGGCACGACCGGCACGCCTGCGGAGCGCGCCATCTCGCGCGCCATGACCTTGTCGCCGACCTTGGCGATCGTGTCGGGCTCGGGCCCGATGAAGTGGATCTTGCAGTCGCGGCAGACCTCGGCGAAGTGCGCGTTCTCCGAGAGGAAGCCGTATCCGGGATGGATCGCGTCGGCGTCGGCGACCTCGGCCGCGGCGATGATCGCGGGGATGTCGAGGTAGGACCTGGCGCTCGCCGCTGGACCGATGCAGATCGTCTCGTCGGCCTGGCGCAGGTAGAGCGCGTCGGCGTCGGCCGCGGAGTACACCGCGACGGTCTCGATGCCGAGCTCGCGGCAGGCGCGGATGACGCGCTGCGCGATCTCGCCGCGGTTGGCGATCAGGACGCGGCGGAACATCAGAGAGGCTTCACCAGGAACAAGGGTTGGCCGAACTCGACCGGCTCGCCGTTCTCGACCAGCACCTGCAGGATCTCGCCGCCGATCTCGGCGCGGATCTCGTTCATGACCTTCATCGCCTCGATGATGCACAGCGTCTGGTCGACGCTGATCTTCGAGCCGACGCTGACGAAGGCCTCCGACTCGGGCGAAGGCGAGCGGTAGAACGTCCCCACCATCGGGCTCGGGATGGTGGTCCCTTGGACCGCCGCCGGAGCCGGCGCGGGCGCTGCGCCAACGGGCGCGGCCGCGACTCCAGCCGCGGGCAGGACCGAGGGTGCGCCGGCGTGCATCAAGTGCACCACCGGAGCCTGGGATGCGGGCGGCGCGTCGGCGCCGCGCTTCAGGCGCAGCTTGATGCCCGCCTTGGGGTCCTCGAGCTCGAGCTCGTGGACGCCTTCGCGCTCCATCATCTTCATCAGCCGTTGGACGAGCTTCAGGTCCATGCGCAATCTCTTCTTCACGTCCTCTCCCGTCACGGCGGCGGGCAGGCAGTTGTGGGTCAGTCCCGCGCCAGCCATCCGGCGCGTGGAGAAAACTCCCTGGATCCGTTCCTCGGGGGGGAGAGGGGGGAGCGATCACGCCGCGGCGCGACGTGACGGGTCGACCGTCTCGGAACCGGCGATCTCGCAGGGGT
This sequence comes from Planctomycetota bacterium, assembly GCA_044228975.1. Taxonomy (GTDB): domain Bacteria; phylum Planctomycetota; class UBA1135; order UBA1135; genus JADJNY01. Next base: position 9,331 of record JBGATX010000043.1, read on the forward strand.
CGACATCGATGCTTCGGGGCGTCGGTCGAGCTCGGGAGCCGTTCACGACCTCCCCAGTGGCAGCCGCGCGGCCACTTGGAAGGCGTTGAGGGCCGCCCCCTTGCGGAGCTGGTCGCCGACCGCGAAGAAGCATAGCGAGCGCTTCCCGCGCGTTCCCAATCGAATCCGCCCGACGTGCACCGGGTCGGAGCCGGCGCACTCGCGCGGACGGGGACCGTGAGGGTCGTCGCAGAGCACGGTGCCGCTCGCACGCGAGAGCGCGGCTCGCAGGCGCTCGAGGTCGACGTCGCGGCGCGTGCGCAGGTGCACGGCGACGGAATGGCAGCGCTGCACCGGCACGCGCGCCGTCGAGGCCTCGACGACGAGGTCCGGTCGCGAGAGGATCTTGCGCAGCTCGTCGACGATCTTCTGCTCCTCGCCGCTCGTGCCGCTCGCGTCGACCTCGGCGATGGCCGGGATCACGTTGCTGCACAAGGTCGCCGCGAACGGCGACGCCGGAGCGGACGACGCGTCACCCACGCCCGCATCGTGCCGCAGCTCCCACGCCAGGCGCTCGAGGCCGGCCTGACCGGCGCCCGACGCGGCCTGGTAGCTGACGACGATGACCTCGTCGAGGCCGAGCTCGCGCTCGATCACGGCGAGCGGCAGCGCCGCGATCGCGCTCGTGCAGTTGGGGTTGGCGACGAGACGCGGCGAGCTGTCGAGCAGCGCGCCGTTGATCTCGGGGATCACGAGCGGAACGCCGGCGCTCAAGCGGTGCGCGCTGGAGAGGTCGATCACGTGCACGCCGCGAGCCGCGAGCTCGGGTCCGAGCGTGCGCGAGAGCTCCGAAGGCGTGCACAGGAACGCGACATCCCAGGACTTCACCGCCGCGCCGGACCGCGGAGCTCGGCCGTGCGCGCCTTCCTCGAGCGGAACGATCGGCACGCGCTTCGAGCCGAAGGCGAGCTCGCCCGCGCGCCGCGCGCGCGCGTCGATGCGCGCCAGCGGATGTCCCGCGGCGAGCAGGATCTCGATCAGCTCGCGCCCTACGGCGCCCGTCGCGCCGATGACGGCGAGCTCGAGGTTGCGTCGTCCCGCATCCCAGATCGCGCCCGCCTGCGGCGCCTCGCTCGTGCGTGTCGTGCTCATGACTTGGTTCCTCGCGCGCGTGCCGGCCGCTTCCACGCACCGGACTTGCCGCCATGTTTCTCGAGCAGCGCGACCTGCGTGATCGCGATCGCGGGATCGAGGCTCTTGGTCATGTCGTAGACCGTCAAGGCCGCGACGCTCGCGCCGACGAGCGCCTCCATCTCGACTCCCGTGCGCCCCTGACAGCTCGTGCGGCAGCGGATCTCGAGCACGTCGCGGCCGCGCGGCTCGAATTCGATCGCCACGTGGTCGAGCGCCAGCGGATGGCACATCGGGATGAGCTCGCCCGTGCGCTTGGCGGCCAGGATCCCGGCCGCGCGAGCGATCTCCTGCACCGGCCCTTTCGGGCCGCGGCCGTCGAGCACGAGGCGCAGCAACGCGCCCGGAAAGCGCAGCTCCGCGCGCGCGAGCGCCGAACGTTCGACGATGGGCTTGGAGCCGACGTCGACCATCGACGACTGCGCTCCGCGCGCACTCTCGGTCACGTGCGAGAGCGCAGGAGTGCGCTGCGGGCGTGCGGGGCTGACGCGGCTCGACGCACGGGTCGAGGCGCGCGTTCGGGGCTTCGTGCGGCGAGAAGGGCTCATGACGGAAGGCGGGAGAGACTACAGAGGGCGAGCGCGCCCACCAATCGTGCTTCCGATGCGGGCGTGCTTCCGATGAGCGCGTGCCGTCGATCGGGGCACGCGCTCGATCCCCGATGGCGCGACGCGCGCACGTCCTCGCGGGCGCAGCACCCGTTCGTCGCGAGCGCACCGCGCCCGTGCACCGGCGGCGAGCCGCGTCGCATCGGACTCGACGCGATCGGGTGTTCCTTTCTCACGTCGTCGCGCTCGCGACGCTCCGCGAGAGCGCTCGCGAGGCCGGTATAAAATCAGTTCAGGGTCAAGCCGGCTCGACACCGAACCGTAGAGTAGCCCCGGTCCCGGTCTAGGACTGCTCGCCTTCCTGATCTGCATCTGCCCAACCCGATCTCGACCCAGAACATGCTGTCCGCACCTCTTCTCGCGCTCTCCTTCGCCTTGGCCCCGTCCGCAGCTCCGACCGGAGCACTCCACGCGGCCCCCGTCCTGATCGCGACGCGCGCGCTCGTCAACGCGCAGGACGTCGAGAGCCTGGTCAACGAACGCCTCGGCGCGGTCGAGAAGCAGAACGCGATCGAGCTCCTGCGCTCGGCCAGCGCGTTGCGCACGAGCCTGGGTGAATCGAGCTCCGCGAGCCTGGATCAGGTGCTCGACAAGCGCCTGGCGCAAGCGGACAAGCTGGGCGCGAAGGCGCGCCTCTTCCTGAGCGGAGCGCGCATCGGCGGCGGCGAGTTCGATCGCGCGGCGATCGCGGCGCAACTGACCGGCCTGCTCGGCGATGCCGACGACGGCGTGGCGCGCGGCGCCGCCCTCTTGCTCGAGGACACGACGTTCCGCGAGCTCAAGCCCAAGGAGCAGGAGGAGCTCGTCAAGCTGCTCACCTCGACCGTCTCGAGCGGCGAGCGAGCGCCGGCGGTGCGCATGGAGGCCGCGGTCGCCTTGCACATCCAGGGCGGTGCCGACGGCCAGCGCGCGGCGCGCAAGGAGCTGATGGACTTCTTCGCCTCGTCGAACCCCGAGCTGCGCTCGCAGGCCGCGCTCACGCTCGCCCGACTGGGTGACGTCGAGACGCCGCGCGACGAGCTCCAGCGCCTGGCGCGCCTGCCGGGCGAGGAGGGAGCGCTCGCCCACGCCTACCTCGATCAGGAGGAGATCCGCCGCCTCTACGACCGGCGCGTGGCGAGGCTCCTCAACGAGAAGGAGAAGGAGATCGGGAGCGACAAGCTCAAGGGCAAGGAGGATCTGCTGCGCGTCGAACGCCTGATCCAGCTCATCGGCCGCGCCTCGCTGGAAGGCGACAAGCACAACCGCGAGGAGCTGATCGACGCCGCGCTCGACGGCATGCTGCGCAGCCTGGACGAGCACTCGAGCTACCTGACGCCCAAGTCGTACGAGAAGTTCGAGCAGGAGCTGCTCTCGGCCGAGTACGGCGGCATCGGCGCGTACGTCCAGGAGGATCCCGACGATCACCTGTTCACGATCACGCGCCCGATCTACTCCGGTCCCGCGTACAAGGCGGGGCTGCACTCCGACGACAAGATCGTGCGCATCGACGACTGGCCGACGCTCGGCCCGGACGGCTCGAAGCCGACCGACGACATCATCAAGCGCTTGAAGGGCAAGCCCGGCACGCCGGTCAAGATCTACGTCTGGCGGCGCGGCATGGATGCGGCCCTGATCGATCGCCCGACCGAGGACATGGCGGTCACGATCACGCGCGAAATGATCGAGATCCCGCCCGTGCAAGGCCAGTTGCTGCCCGGCGGAGTCGCGCTCGTCGAGCTGAACCACTTCTCGAACGTGGCGAGCAAGCTCGTCGGGCAGAAGCTCGCCGAGTTCCAGAAGAAGGGTCTGCGCGCGGTCGTGCTCGACCTGCGCGGCAACTCGGGCGGTCTGCTCACCGAAGCGGTGCGCGTGGCGAACCTCTTCCTGCCCGAAGGCAAGCTGATCGTGACCACCGAGAGCCGCATCGGCGATCCCGAGAAGAACTTCACCGAGAAGAAGCCGCTGATCGACGGCGACGTGCCCGTCGTGGTGCTGGTCAATCGCTTCAGCGCTTCGGCGTCCGAGATCGTGTCCGGCGCGCTGCAGGACTACCACCGCGCGACGATCGTCGGCCAGCGCAGCTTCGGCAAGGGCTCGGTGCAGCAGCTCCTGCCGATCCGCGGCGAGGACGACGACAAGTTCGACGACGAGAACGGCAACGGCCACCACGACTCGTGGGAGAAGGTCACGAAGGACTGGAACGGCAACGGCGAGTTCGACTTCGGACCGCGCGCGCGCATGACGATCGCGCGCTACCTGCTGCCCTCGGGCCGCTCGATCCATCGCGAGCTCGACGAGGAGGGCAAGGTCATCGCCGAGGGCGGTGTCGAGCCCGACGACAAGATCGCGCCGAAGAAGTGGGAGAGCTGGAAGCTCGAGGAGATGTACAAGCTCAGCCGCGACCACAAGCTGCGCGACTGGGTCGAAGAACTACCCGTCGAACAAGGAGCTCTTCAACAAGCTCGCCGACTGCGACTACGACGAGACCAGCCGCTACCCGGGCTTCGACGACCTCTACAACTCGCTCGCGACGGTTCTCACGCCGCAGGACGTGCGCTTCCTCCTGCGCCGCGAAGTGCGCCGGCGCGCGCAGGACGACCGCGGCGCGGCCTTCCCCGACGGCGATTTCCAGGAGGATCCGCAGCTCCAGGGCGCGATCCGCGACCTCTTCGCGGCTCTGGAACCAGCCCATCGACGCGGTGCCGAGTACGCGGCGACCTTCGACGCGCGCGAGGAGAAGAAGGACGACACGCCCAGCCGCGTGCTCGCCTCGAACCTGAACGACGCCAGGCGCACGGACCTGCGCCACATGCTGACCTTGATCCAGAACGCGCGAGATGGCAAGGCGCAGCTCTCGGCCGCGGAGTTGATGGAGCTCGAGAAGGCCCTCAACTCGGTGCTCGACAAGTAGTCCAGGCGTCCGCGAGGACGTGACGCAGCGCTCGCACGAGCCGTCGGGACGGCGCGTGCGAGCGCTGCGGAGTTTCGAGGCACGACGGCGGCGTGCGTGCGCTCCGCGCGCGGTTCGGACCGTTCCGAAACGGAGCGCGGCGAGCGCGAGCTCCGCGATGACCTGGACGCGTCCGCCGTGCTCGCGCCGCGCGCTCCGCGCCGCGCGTCGCTAACGGCTGCCGGTCCGCGGTTGTCGATCGGCCATCTGCGCCAGCACGGGCAGCAGGAACTCGCGCGCCAGGATCACGAGCGACGCCGTGATCGGCAGCGCGACGAGCAGTCCGAACATGCCCATCGAGGCGCCCCCCGCCATGATCGCGAAGATCACGACGATCGGATGCAGGCCGAGGCTGTCGCCGAGGATCTTGGGGATGAGCACGTAGTTCTCGAGCGACTCGGCGATCACGATCACGATGCCCGTGCGCACGACCGCGCCCGCGAGACCGAAGTCGAGCAGCGCGATCAGGAACGCGAACGTGTAGCCGATCGTCGAGCCGACGAACGGGATCAGCGAGAGGAATCCCGACCCGAGGCCGAGCAACAAGGCGTAGTCGACGCCGGCGATCGCGAAGCCGACCGCGAGCACGACGCCCTTGATCAGGCACACGAGCAGTCGCCCGCGGAAGAAGCTCGCCAGCACCTCGCCGATCTGCGTCGCGATGCGCACGAAGCGCGCACGTTCCTGGTACGGCAGGTAGCGCGCGACGAACGAGTGGATGCGCTCGAGCTCGAAGAGCAGGAAGTAGGTGTAGAGCGGCCAGAGGATCAACAGGCCGAGGAACTGCAGCACGCCGCCGAAGAAGCTGCTGAACAGCGCCAGCACCCAGCGCGCCGTGCCCAGTCCCGCTTCGCCGATCGCCTGGCGCTGATCGGGGTCGAGCGTGTTCCTCCACGCTTCCTTGAAGAACTCGAAGAGCGATTCGGAGGTCACCGGTTTCTCCGGCGTGCCGTCAGGGCCCGCCGGCGGAACCGTCGGCTCGCGCGCGTCCTCGGGCCGCCGCACGAGCGACATGACCCACTGGATCTCCTTCTCGTACTTGTGCAGGCCCTCGTCCATGCGCGCTTCGATCTTCGCGCCGAGCCCTTCGTCGGACGCGAACTCGCGCGTCAGGCTGCGCGCCTGGAAGAAGATCGCGACGCCGAGCAGCGTCAATCCGATCGCGAAGCCCGTGAAGATCAGGTTGACGGCCTTGCGCCGCGTCCAGCCGCGCTTCTCGAGGCGCAGCACGAGCGGGTGCAGGATGAACGCGAGCAGATAACCCAGGATCAGCGGGTTCAGCACGGACCTCACCGTCCACGCGAACCACGCGAGCAGCACGAACAGCACGCCCAGCGCGATGTTGCGGGCGAGAGGCGACAGGCGGTCGATCATGCGTCGTCACCGCTCTCGCGCGGCGAGAGCTCGGCGGGGAGCTTGGGCCGGTAGCTCTTCACGAAGGCCTCCTCGAACTCGAAGCCGTCGCGGAAGTCCTCGATCGAATCGCTCTCCTGGCGGTTGAGCAGCTTCGCCTCGACGAGCAGGAACACGATGCGTCCCCAGTCGATCGTCTCGCGCACGCCCCAGCGCGTCCACACCGAGCCCGCGAGCGGCCCGAAGAGCTCGAGCGCCTTCTCGCGCATTCCCGCGAGCAGCTCCTGGCCGCTGACGTGCCGGTCCGATCCCTCGGCTTCCTCTCGCCCGGCGAGCTTGACCGCGTGCTCGAGCGATTCGTAGAGGAACTGGAAGGCCTCCGGCGCGTAGCGGCCATCGCGCAGGGCCAGATTTCTCAGAGGGTCTTTCACCGAGAGGCGGGGGAGGCGGGGGAGGCGAGCCGCGCGCGGGGCTCGAGCGCCAGGAGCGCGCGCTCGAGCGCGGCGTCCGGCGACAGGTTGAGGTCGACATCTTGCCGGGCGAGCAGGCATTGTTCCAGTTGCGCACCGCGACGCGCGTCGCTCGCCGCGGTCGCGCTCGCGCACAGATCGGCGTGAGCCAGGGAATCGACGTCCATCCCCGCCGACGCGCGCCGCAGATCACAGAGCATGTCCAGCGCGAGGTCGAGGAAGGCGCGCGCCTTGATACGCGCGCTGGCCGCGTCGGTTTTCGCCTCGTAGTCCCCGTCCACGTCGGAATAGCGCTGCAGGGCCTCGGACGCGTCGCACGCGCCCGTCAGCACGTCGACGAGGATCTCGCGCAGCGCCGGAGCCTGCTTGCGCGCGAGCTCGAGCGCCGCGCCGGGTGCGCCGTGCGACCAGCGCACGCACGCGCGCGCGTCCTCGGCGTCGATTCCGCCGGCCGTGAGCACCTCGAGCGCGAGCTCCTCGCCCGGCGCGTCGAACCTCACGCGCAAGCAGCGCGAGTGGATCGTGGCGAGCAGCGCATCCGGCCGCGCCGTGACGAGCACGATCAGCGTCGACGCACCCGGCTCCTCGAGCGTCTTCAAGAGCGCGTTCTGTGCCTCCTCGTTCATGCGCTCCGCTTCGCGCACGAGCACGATGCGCCAGCCGCCCTCCATCGGTTTCAGCGAGAGGAACTCCCCCACGTTGGGCACGGATTCCTCGAGCCGCGGCGCGATGCGCGTGACCTTGATCTCCTCCTCGCCCTCGGCGATCGGATCGATGACGAAGACGTCGGGATGGCTGTCGGCGCGCACGCGCCGGCACGGGCCGCAGCTCCCGCACGGAGCTCCGTCGGCACCGGGGCCTCGCGCGCAGAGCAGGCCCGCGGTGAGCCACTCGGCGCTCAGGAACTTGCCCACGCCGTGCGGACCGCTGAAGCACAATGCGTGAGCGAGCCGGCCTTCGCTCGCGGCGCGCCACAATCCGGCGAGCACGCGCGCGTGTCCACGCGGTTCAATCCAGCGCACGCTTCACCTCCGCGAGCACGTCGCGCGCCACCGTTTCGGGATCGCGATCGCCGCGCAGCACGACGCAACCGCCGACCTTCTGCGCGTAGCGCCGATAGCCGCTCGCGACGCGCTCCTGGAACGCGACACCCTTGTCCTCGATGCGATCGCCGGCCGCGGAGCGACGCTCCTTGGCGCTCTCCGCGGAGACGTCGAGCAGGATCACGACGTCCGGCTTCGGCTCGCCGGCGAAGCCGTGCAGCATCGAGAGCACGAGCTCCTCGTCGAGCCCGCCCGCGACGGCTTGATACGCGAAGGTCGACGGATGGAACCGCTCGCACACGACGTTCTCGCCGCGCGCGAGCGCGGGCGCGACCAGCTCGTCGAGCATGTGCGCGCGCGCCGCCGCGAAGAGCAGTGCTGACGCGCGCCGTCGGTGCGTGCTCGCGCGAGAGCAGGAGCGCGCGCAGCGACTCGCCGAGCGCCGTGCTGCCCGGCTCGCGCAAGTGCAGCGTGCGCCGGCCGGTGTGCGCTTCCAGCGCGCGTGCGAGGCGCGCGGCCTGCGTGCTCTTTCCCGATCCGTCGATCCCGTCGAGCACAACGAAGATCCCGCGCGCTCGAGGCTGCTGCGACATTTCGAGGAGCGTAGCGCGCTGAGCGGCACCCGGCGAGCGCTCGGCGACGGCGCGTGAGCTCGACACGGCGGCGCGGGACGCCCGAGCTCACGCGAGGGCCGGCGCGGGCCGCCCGCGCATCCGCCTCCATCGTCCGCGTCCTCGCCCCCCGCGCAACGCCCTCCTCCATCGCCCGCCTCCATCGCCCCTCTTCCATCGATCGGACCGCGCCGATCGAGTAGAAAGCCCGCGTGAGCCAACCCCTGGCCCTCGAGGACGACATCGCCGGCAAGAGCTGCACGCTCTCCGTCCGCGCGCCGCCGGGCGCGAGGAAGAGCGGCGTCGCGGGCTTGTGGAATGGCATGCTCAAGTTGCGCGTGACCGCGCCGCCCGAGGACGGACGCGCGAACGACGAGCTCGTGCAGCTGCTCGCGCGCCTGCTCGGCGTGAAGCGCGCGGCCGTGCAGCTCATCGGCGGCGCGACGACGCGCCAGAAGCGCTTCCGCATCGAGCTCCCCCTGAGCGTGGCGCGTGAGCGCATCGACGCGCTCGTCGCCCCCGGGACATCCGAGGATTCCACGTCATGACCGACACCCGCACCGCTCCGTGCGCGCTCGACGCGGCCGTCGCCGCCGCGCGCGCCGATCTCGAGAAGCGCGGATTCGCCGCGCCCGACGTGCTCTTCCTGCTCGGCACGGGCGTGGGCATGTTGCCCACGGCGTTGAAGTCGCCCGTGCGCCTGCCGCTCGGCAAGCTCGCCGGCGTGCCCGAGGCGTGGAAGGACGTGATGCTGCACGCGGGCCAGCTCGGCTCGATGTCGGTGTGGTTGATCGAGGACGCACCCGGTGCGCAGGAGCACGGCATCTCCGAGACGCCCGGCGAGCCCGCGTGGACGCGCGGTTTCCCGTGCTGGCTCGCGAAGCAGGCGGGAGCGCGCGTGTGCGTTCACACCTCCGCGGGACAGGCGCTCGGTGAAGCGCAAGCCGGCGCAGTGACGGCGGGATCGTTGGCGCTCGTCAGCGATCACATCAACCTGTCGGGCCGTACGCCGCTCCTCGCGATCGGCAGCTCGACGCTCGGGCCGCTCTTCCCCGATCAGACGACGTTGCACCACGAAGGCCTGCGTCACGCGGCGCTGCGGCGCGGCAAGAAGCTGGGCGTGCCGCTCGTCGAGGCGATCGCGTGCTGCGCTCCGGCGCCCGCGATCGAGACTCCCGCCGAGCGACTGTTCTGGTCGCGCGCGGGAGCACAGGTCGCCGTGCAAGGGCTCGCGACGCCGCTGCTCGCCTGCGCTCACGCGGGCCTCGCCGTGCTCGCGGTCGTCGCGGTCACCGATTCAGGCACCGGACTGCAGCGCGTCGGCGATCTGGTCGCTCAGGCCGACAAGCTCGCGCCGGCGATCGAGGAGCTGCTCACCTCGCTCGCGCCCGAGCTCGCCAAGGTCGCGGCGGAGCTCGCCGAAGAAGCATGAGCGCGCGCCCGCGCATCGCCGTGTTCGTCTCGGGCAGCGGGCGCTCGCTCGAGAACCTGGTCGAGCTCGTTCAGGCGGGCAAGCTCGCCGTGGAGGTCGCGCTGGTGCTCTCGAATCGCTCCGATGCGTTCGCGCTGGAGCGCGCGCGCAAGCACTCCATCGCCAGCGTCGTCGTCGACGCGGAGCGCAAGCTCACGCCGGCACAGTTCAGCGACGCCGCGTTCGCCGCCGTGGAGCGCGCCGAGTGCGAGCTCGTCGTGCTCGCCGGTTTCCTGCGCCTGCTCGTGATCCCCGAGCGCTGGCTGGGCCGCGTGCTCAACATCCACCCCGCGCTGCTCCCCGCATTCGGCGGCAAGGGCTTCTACGGCGACAAGGTGCACGCCGCCGTGCTCGCGAGCGGAGTGAAGGAGACGGGCTGCACCGTGCACTACGTCACGAACGAATACGACGCGGGCCCGATCGTGCTGCAACGCAAGCTCGCCGTATTGCCCACCGACGACGTGCACACGCTCGCCGCGCGCGTGTTCGAGGAAGAGAAGCTCGCGCTCCCCGAAGCGATCCGCCAGCACTTCGCGCGCGCGAAGTCTCCGTGATGTCCGCTGCGCTCGCGGAGCCGAGAGCATGAGCACGCAATCCGACGAGAGCTCCGTTCCTCGCGCCGCCGACGATTGGCGCGCCCGCGCCGCAACCTTCGCGACCCTCGCCGAACGCTTCATCGCGTGGCTCGACGACCGCAACACGCCGCTCACGCCGCAAGCCGCCTTGCGACATGTCGTCGGCCTCTACTCAGCCGGCTACGACCTCATCGAGCCGCCGCAGGAAGCCACGGAGAGCATCGCGGACGATCCGCGCATCGACGACGCGACATGGAAGTCGATCTTCCGCCGCGGGGCCGAGCTCCCGTTCTCGTTCTATTGGCTCGTGCTGAATCAGCACGAGATGGATCGCGACCCCGAGTTCGGCACCGGCGACCTCTCCGACAATCTCGCCGACATCTACCGCGACCTCGTCGGCCCCCTCGCGCTCTATCGCACCGGCGACCACGCATCGGCCACCTGGTACTGGCACTGGGGCTTCCACAACCACTGGGGCGAACACGCGACAATGGCGATCCACGCACTGCACGACCACTTGACCAATAGCAGTCCGGCCCTCGACGCTCCCGAATCCGACTCGAGCCACTGACACGCGCCCCAACACTCTTCCCAAAACCCCACGTCGCCTTCCGACCTTGAACCCCGCGCGATCGCGGGGCGGTCCTCCGCCCCGCGGTCGTGCGGGGTCCGCGATGCGGAGCACGCGTGTGTGGCGCGTTGCTTCCCAATCTGCCTTTGTCCAGTTCCGGCAGAACCGCCCCGACCGACACTCGGTCCCTCAATCGAAGTCACACGACTCGCGCGTGCGCCCGCCGCGACCTCACTCCGTCAACCCCTCGAGTTCCCCCGTCGAATCCCCATGCCGCGCCACGTCGACACCGAGCCGCCGCAACAGCGCGACATGCAGGTTTGCGAGCGGCGTCTCCTTCGCCACGCGCAGATGCCGCCCACCGATCACACCCGCCGCGCTACCGCCGCACACGAGGATCGGCAGCTCTTCGTGATTGTGCAGGTTGCCGTCGCTGATCCCTGACCCGTACACGAGCAGCGTGCGCTCGAGCAGCGTCGACTCGGCTTCCTGAGTCGCCTTCAGTCGCTCGAGCAGATGCGCGAGTTCCCCGACGTGAAACAGATTGATCTTCGCCACCTTCTCGAGCTTCGCGGCCTCGTTGCCGTGGTGCGACAGATCGTGATGGCCTTCGGGCGCCCCGAGGAACGCGTACGACCGATTCGAGCCCTCATTGGCGAACATGAACGTCGCAATGCGCGTCGTGTCCGTCTTCAGCGCGAGCACGAGCAAGTCGCTCATCAACCGCAACTGCGCCGCGTATTCCTTCGGCCGCGCGCTCGGACGGTCCTCGGGCTTCACACCGCTGAGCCCATCCTTCGCCGCTGCCTCGATGCGCCGCTCGACCTCGCGCACGCTCGTCTCGTACTCGTCGAGCTTGCGCTTGTCGCTCGCACCGAGCGCACCCGCCAGACGCTTGGAATCCTCGCGCACCGCATCGAGCACACTCGCTCTCACACGCGCCCGCGCCTCGCGCTCCGCGGGCGTGAGGTCGCCGTCGACGAACAAGCGCTCGAACACCAACCTCGGATCCGTCTCGCGCGGGAGCGGCGTGTGCGCGCTCTGCCAGCTCACGGTGCTCGAGTACGCGCACGAATACCCCGAGTCGCACTGCCCCGACAGCGCTCCCCCCTCGCAACCGATCTCGAGCGAGCGCAAGCGCGTGCGATTGCCGATCGCCTGCGCCGCGACCTGATCCGCCGACGGACCGACGTGCAAGTTCGCGCCGTCGGTCTTGAACGGCTGCGCGCCCGTCAGGAACGCCGCGGCCGCACGCGCATGATCCCCGGGCCCGTCGCCGTTCGCGCGCGCCTTGTCGCAGGTCAGACCGCTGAGCACGAGCAGCTGCTCCTTGTGCGGCGCGAGCGGCTCGAGCGTCGGCGGCAGAGTTTCGAGCGCACCCTCGGTCGCCGGCGTCCACGCGGCGATGTTCACGCCGTTGGGCACGTAGAGATAGACGAGGCGCAGCGGAGCTTGCTCCCGCGACTGCGCGCGCGCACCGCGCGCGAGCAACGACTCGAAGAACGGCAGCGCGAGCGTCACGCCGATTCCACGCAGCACGCCGCGACGATCGAGTCCCCTGCTCATCGGCGCTCCATCGTCGGTGCCGCGAACTCAAGGCGCAAGCTCGCAGCGTGCGCGACCGCGCTGCCCCGCTTCATGGAACCACCCTGCGCCTGGTGAACGGCTCCGAGCGCACGATCGCGCCGATCAGCTCCGCAAGCGCCGGTGAGCGCGTCCCAAACGGCGCGAGCATCGCATCGATCGACGGATCGTCCGCCGGCGAGAGGCCACGACCGAGCGCGTAGACGAGCAACTTCTTCGTCAGCGTGCGCACGAAGCGCGGATCGCTCGCGAGCTGCTCACGAAGCTCCGCCGGTCCGCGGAACGTGCGCCCATCGGGCCATTTCCCCGCCGAATCGATCGCGAACGCTCCATCGCGCTCGCGCCACGCGCCGACGGCGTCGAAGTTCTCGAGGCCGAAGCCGAGATCGTCGAGCCGCTCGTGACATGAACCGCACGCCGGATTCTTGCGGTGCTCGAGCATGCGCTCGCGCAACGACGCCGCCTCGATCGCGTGCTTCGACTCGTCGAGATCGCCGACGCCGGGCGGCGGAGGAGGCGGCGGCGCGCCGAGCAGCACGTCGAGCACCCACTTGCCGCGCTTCACCGGCGACGTGCGCGTCGGATTGCTCGTCACAGTCAGGATGGCGCCTTGACCGAGCAACCCGTTGCGCGCTCCCGGCTCCAAGCGCACGCGCCGCATCTGCGGGCCGTGAACGCCCGGCACGCCGTAGTGCGCGGCGAGACGCTCGTCGAGGAAGGTGAAGTCGGCGAGCAGGAGCTCGCTCACCGGGCGGCGCTCGCGCAGGATCGCGTCGAAGAAGAGCTCTGTCTCGCCGCGCATCGCGGCGCGCAGCTCGTCGTCGAATCCCGGGAAGCGCTGCGGATCCGGCGCGGACCGATCGAGCGCGCGGATCTGGAGCCACTGCGCGGCGAAGTTCTGCGCCAAGGAGCTCGCGCGCGCGTCGCGCAGCATGCGCTCGACCTCGCTCGCGAGCGTGTCGTCCTTGCGCAGCGTGCCCTTCTCGCAGGCACGGACCAGCTGCTCGTCGGGCGCGCTGCTCCACAGGAAGTACGAGAGGCGCGTCGCGAGCTCCCAATCGTCGAGAGCGCGCACGCCGTCGGTCGCGCGCTTGCCGGCGTCGGGCTCGACGCGGAAGAGGAAGTTCGGCGACACGAGCAGCGCGACGAGCGCCGTGCGCGCTGCGTGAGCGAGCGAAGCGCTCGCGGGCTCGAGCTCCGCGAGGCGCCCGACTTCGTCGCTCTTCAACGGCCGGCGCCAGACGCGCTCGCCGATCGCCGCGATCACCGTGCGACGCTCGGCCTTGGGATCCGCGAGCCAGCGCCTCTGGAAGCGCGACAGCACGGGCTCGTCGAGCGGACCTTCGAGCTCGATCCACTCGACGGTGAGATTGCGATCGCGCTGGCCCGGATCGGGATCGTCGGGCTTGTAGTAGTCGTTGACGAACGAGACGCCGATGCGCGGCTTGCCCGCGTCGAGCTCGAGTGGCGCGCTGTACTCGCGGCTCGCGCCCTTGACGGCCTCGACCTCGACCCGCGTGCGCTCCTTGCCGTCGACGACGAAGCCCATCTTCACGAGCTCCGGCCCCGCTTGATCGCCGAAGGCGCGCACGCGCAACACGTACTGTCCGCGTCGGGCGATCGCGAAGCGCTTCACCACCGTGCTGTTCGAGTAGAGCCCGCGCGCCGTGCCTTGCACCGCGTTGCCCGTCGAGCCCTCGAGCTCCGCGCCGTTGACGCGCTGACGCAGCGCGCGCGCGTCCTCCTCGACGACGATCGCTTGCGCCGCGATGCGCTCGGCCGCGTGCAGGTACTTCTCGAGCAGCACGTCGCTGAGCGAGAGCACGTCGCCGATGTTGTCGAAGCCGTAGCCGACGTCGTCGCTGGGAAACGCCGCGTCGGCGCGAAACTCGACGCCGAGGAGATCGCGGATCGTGTTCTCGTACTCGACGCGGTTCAGGCGTCGCAGCGTCGGCCGCCCGGGATCGATCGCGCCGTTCGGCAAGCGATAGAAGCTGCGATCGATCCAGCCGATGAGCGCGTCGACCTCCTTCGAGCTGAGCCGCCCCTTCGTCGCCGGCGGCATCTCGCCCGCGAGCACGCGCGCGCGGACCTTCTCCCACACACCGGCGTCCGCGCGCGCCACCTTCTCGTCGCCGAAGCGCTCGAGATCGAGCGCACCCTTCTTCTCCGCGCCGTCGTGGCATTCGATGCAGTGCTGCTGGAGCACGGTGCGTGCGCCGCTCGCGAACGCATCCGTCGGAGCCTCGCCCGCTCCGAAGGCGGCGAGAGGGAGCAACAGCGCCGTGCACCACGCGATCATGCGGCCGAGAGAATAGACCGAAGGACGCTCCGAGTGGTCCTTCGTCCGCAACTCGACCGCAGGTCGAACACGGCGCACTACGGAAAGCGCGCCACGCGCTCGCGCTTCTCGTCGTTGCGCCGGATGTCGAGCGAGCCTGCGCCGCCGTCGAGGCCCAGTCGGATCACCGGATCGGGATCCTCGTCCGCATCCTCGTTCGCGCCTGGCCTTCCGGCATCGATGTCGATGCCGGTGTGGTGATCGTTCGCTTGAACGAAGACGGACGAACGGTCGCCGCTGCCGATGTCGAGCCGCGCACCGTGCCGATCCGCGACGAGGTGCGCGACGCCGGAGCGGTCCTCGCTCGCGGTCCCGGGACACTCGATCCCGAAGAACGCGGCCGAACCGCCTTTCCGCGGCAAGGCAACGTCTTGCTCGCGCGCGTTCGGTTCCATCGCCGGGGAACCATCGTCTTGCGCCTCGACGACTCCCAGGAAGATCGACGGGCTCCCCTCGCGGTCGACGATCGTCAGACCGACATAGCCGCGCACGTTCGGAGTGCCCTTGCATTCGAAAGCTGCGCGCTCGTTCCCTTGCTCGTCGACGATGACGAGGCGCTGCGCGCGCAGCACGTTCTCGCTCGGGCGCAACGCGGCGGTCACGCAACCCGCGACCGCGACGAGACCGGGAATGCAGAGCAGGAGCAGTGCGCGCTGACGGCGCTCCAGCTCGTGGACGCGCTCGAGCAGCAGGGCGATGTCCGTTGGCGGGGAGATGTGCGACATGACGCAGCTTCCTCTCGGGTCGAGCGTGAATGGGCGCGGTTGGAAACGGCAGCGATCCTAGCCCGCTCGGTGTCGATCGAGCGTCGCGGGTCGCCGTTCCTGCGCGCGACGTGGACCGAGTTCGCGGCTCCCGCGCGTGAAGGGCTCGGGCGGAGTCGAAGCGCGCGCCTCAGCGCCGCCGGTAGACGTCGGTGCTCAGGTACTTCAGGCCCGAGTCCCCCATGAGCGTGAAGACCTTCGCTCCAGGACCGAGTCGTTCGGCGAGACGCAACGCCGCGACCACGTTCGCGCCCGACGACGTGCCGGCGAACACGGCTTCCTCGCGCGCGAGGCGCCGCGCCATCTCCTTCGCATCCTCGGTCTTCACCGCCACGATCTCGTCGACGAGCGACGCGTCCCACAAGGGCGGAATGAAGCCCACGCCGACGCCCTCGATCTTGTGCGGGCCCGGCTGCCCGCCGAGCAGCACGCTCGACTCCGCCGGCTCGACCGCGACGATGCGCACGCTCGATTTGTGCCGCTTCAAGACGCTCGCGACGCCGCGCAGCGACGCGGCGGTGCCCACGCAGTGCACGAAGGCGTCGACCTCGCCCTTCGTCTGGCGCCAGATCTCCTCGCCGAGTGCGTGATAGCCGCCGATCGCGTCGTGGTTGTTCAACTGGTCGGTCCAGAACGTGCGCGGCTCACGCGCGAGCTCGCGCGCGGCCGCGATCATGTCCTGGATCAGCTTCTTCGTCGTCAGACCGCCTTCGCTCGGAACGAGCGTCAGTTCCGCCCCCAGCGCCGCCATGTGATCGAGCTTCTCCCTGCTGAACGCATCGGAGGTCACGATGCGCAGGCGATATCCCTTCGCGGCGCACACGAGCGCGAGCGCGGTGCCCGTGCTGCCGCCCGTGTACTCGACGACCGTGTGACCGGGTTTCAGTCGCCCGTCCGCCTCCGCGCGCTCGATCACCGCCTGCGCCATGCGGTCCTTCATGCTGCCGGTCGGGTTCTCCCACTCGAGCTTCACGAAGACGCCCGCGTGCCCCGGCGGGACGACCTTCGAGAGCGGGAGCATCGACGTGTTGCCGATCGCGTTGAGGACGTTCATGACTCAGGGTTCCTGCCGGTGCGTCGGGGCCCTCGCGATGCCAACCGCGGGGCGCGGCGGCGCGAGTTCCCCCCTGCCCCGCGCATCATCGCGACCGGTCGAAGGCCGGTCGAGCGCGCTGGGCCGACCCGATCGCCGAGCTTCTTCGCTTTTCCGTGTCTCGCTCTCGCGCGACGCGCAGGTCCCCTCTGACGGGGTCCGGCCGGCTTCCTCGTGCCCGCGATCCCCGCCCCCAAGCGAGGAGACACCATCGTGAAAGCGTCGTTCCTGCTCGTTCCGTGTCTGGCGTTTGCACCCGCCCGTGCCCAAACCAACGCTCCCGAGGTGGTCGCGCCTCAGCCGCGCGCCGACACCCCGAGCGAGATTCCGAGGCAGCTCGCGCGCGGCGAGCGCTCCCGCGGGCACGGAGTCGCTCGTCTCGGAACTCTCGATTCCGCGCCCGACACGACGCGGGTGCACTACACGCAACCGGAGGACGTCGACAACGCCGCCGAGCAGCCGCAGGTCGTGTGGGCGCGCGGCGAGGGCTTCAAGGCGAGCTTCGGCGCGCAGGGCGCCACCTTACCCGCTCTTCGGTGCGGCGATGGAGCGCCATCATCCGCTCTCGCTCTCGCCGGACGCCGTGTGCGTCGACGGCGCGGCCGTGGAGCTCTCGCACCACGCGCCAGCACGTCGTCACGGCGACCGCATCGAGCTCGATCGCGGAGCCTTCGTCGAGCGCTACGACCTCTCCGCCCGCAGCATCGAACAGAGCTTCACTTTCGCGCGACTGCCGCGCGCGGGTGAGCTCGTGCTCTCGATTCCGCTCGACACCGACCTCGAGGCGTCGGAAGGCCCCGACGGTCTCGAGCTGCGTCACGCGCTCGGCCGCGTCACGTACTCGAGCGCGATCGCGATCGACGCACGCGGAGCGCGCTGCGAAGCGCCCACGCACCTCGTCGACGGCTCGATCGAGATCCGCGTGCCGGCGTCGTTCGTCGTGCACGCGTCGCTCCCGCTGACGATCGATCCGGTCATCACCACCTTCACGATCGACGCCACGTCGAATCGGTTCTTCGCCGATGCCGACATGGCCTACGACCCCGACACGCACACGTGGATGGCGATCTACGCCGAGGACGTCGGGCCGGAGAACGACGTGCTCGCGGTCCTCTTCGGCGACGATCCTTCGACCGGGGGGACGCCGAGCTTCATCGACCTCACGACCGACGACTGGCAACACGCGCGCATCGCCGACAACCGCGCCGCGCAGCAGTTCCTGGTCGTCGGAGCCGTCACGCCGCCGGCCGCGGCGACGGTGATCGCGGGTCGTTGGATCCCCGCTCCGGGCTCGTCCGCGGCCTCGCTCGCGTTGACGATCAGCGGCAGCGAGAGCGGGACGAAGCGCGCTCCCGACGTCGGCGGCGATTCGAGTGCGAGCGGACCCACGTACTTCTGCGTGACGTACCAGCTCGACAAGTCGAGCACCGATTCGGACGTCGTCGCGCGGCGAGTCGACGCGAGCGGCGCGCAGCCCCAGGTGAATCCGATCGTCGTCGGAACGGAGGCGGGCAAGCACGAGATCGAGCCCGCGATTTCGAGCAGCACCAACGGCGGCAGCGAATGGTCGATCGCCTGGCTCGCCAAGCAGGACCCAGCGCCGGCGACGCGCGTGTGGGCGGCGCGCGTGGCGACGAACGGGACGATCTCGCAAGCGCGCGCGATCGTAGGCAGCACGAGCGGATCGAACGCCGTGAGCGGCGTCTCGGTCTCGAGCGCGGTGGCCGGCACGCGCAAGATGGCGATCACGTGGATGGAGGCCGTGCCCACCTTCGGTCTCGTGCTGCGCATCCACGTGCGCGATCCCGACGACGCGTCGGCCACGTTGAACCAACCGATCAGCCTCGAGACCAACGTCAGCGGGCCCGACACGAGCGTCGAATTCGACGGCGCGAGCTTCAGCATCGCGCGGCCGGGGAACCTCGGCTTCGTCCTGTGCTGGCAGGTCTACGTCGGCCTGCCCCGAGTCCCCGGCGCGCAGACGACACTCTGGGGCACGGGCGCGAACGTCGTGAGCTCGGCGATGGGAGCGCAGCACCCGCGCGTCGCCACCGCCGCGGCCGCCGGCGCGGGCGTGTCGCAGATGTACCGGACGCTCCTCGCGTTCGAAGTGCGCTCCCCATCGTCGGGCACGCCCACGTCGGTGTCGATCCAAGGTGCGACGATGACGGACGTCATCGCGCACTTCACCGGATACTGCGCGGGCGACGGCGGCAGCGGTGCGTGTCCTTGCGGCAACAACGGCTCGTTCGGTCACGGCTGCGCGAACTCGGTCAACGCGGCGGGAGCGTTCCTCCAGGCTTCGGGCATGAACCGCGTCAGCGCCGACACGCTCGTGCTGCACGTCAGCGGCGTTCCGGCCGCGGCGACGTGCACGTTCTTCCAGCAGGACTTCGTCGACTTCACCGCCGTGCCTTTCGGCGACGGCCTGCGCTGCGGCGGCGCTTCGATCGTGCGCCTCAAGACGAAGACGGCATCGGCGGGCCTCGCCGACTACCCCGTCAGCCCCGAGGCACCGCTGAGCGAGCGCGGCTTCATCCCGCCCATCGGCGCGCAGGTCGCCTACCAGGTCACCTACCGCAACGCCGCCGCGTTCTGCACGCCGGAGACGATGAACATCTCCAACGGAATCGTCTCGATCTGGTCGCCGTGAGTCCGCACGCGGAGGCGACGCACGCGTCGCTCGACCACGCGATTGCGATCGGCGGACTTGGGGAGCCGCCCCGCCGGCAGCGCCTCGCGAGTCGGCGATCGCGGACGCCGCGCGGACGGAGGCGTAGGCTGGCGCGCGCGTCGTATGCCGACGAGGCTCGTCGAGCACGACCGACGGCCACAGGAGATCGACCATGAGCTCTGCACCGCAACCGACCTTCGACGCCGCGAAGTTCAAGACGACGACGCGCGCACAATGGCAGTCGGCTGCCGACGCGTGGCATCGCTGGGGTCCGTTCCTCGGCGCCTGGCTCGGAGCCGCGACCGAGGCGATGTTCGACATGGCGCGCATCGGACCGGGGTGCCGGGTGCTCGACGTGGCCGCGGGCGCGGGCGAGCAATCGATCCGAGCGGCGCGGCGCGTGGGACCGAGCGGTCACGTGCTCGCGACCGACATCGCCCCGGCGCTGCTCGAGCGCGCGGCGTCCGATGCGAAGGCTGCGGGGCTCGCGAACCTCGAGACGCGCGAGATCGACGGCGAGTCGCTCCACCTGTTGCCCGCGGCGTCGTTCGATGTCGCCATCAGCCGTGTCGGCCTGATCTACTTCCCCGATCAACAGCGCGCGCTCGCCGGGATGCGCCACGCGCTCCGGCCGGGCGGCCGGATCGCGGCGATCGTCTACTCGACGCCCGAGCGCAACGCGTTCTTCTCGATCCCGGTGAAGCTCATCCGCGAGCGCGCGAAGCTGCCTCCCCCGCTGCCCGGCCAGCCCGGTCCGTTCTCGCTCGGCGGCGACGGCGTGCTCGAGAGCGTCTTCGCGAAGGCCGGCCTGCGCGACATCGAGGTGCGCAGGGTGCGCTCGCCGGTCGAGCTGGCGAGCGCGGCGGAATGCGCGCGCTTCGAGCGCGAGTCGTTCGGCGCGCTGCACCAGATGATGGTGGCCCTGAGCGACGCCGAGCGAGCGCAGGTCTGGCGCGACGTCGAGGACGCGCTGCGCGCCTTCGAGACGAAGGACGGCTTCGTCGGCCCGTGCGAGATGCTGGTCGGCGTGGGGACCGTGTAGGCCGGGGGCCGCGTGGCGGACGAGTTCCCGGCGCGAGGCCGTCGAGCTCGATGATCGCTACGGGGACTCGCACGCGCGCCCGTGGCGAGGTTCGCGTGGGCGCGGGGAGCGTGCAGCGCGGCTGGCTGCGGTGGCAAGCCGCGAGCGCAGCGTCGCGAGCTCCTTCGCGCCGGCCGCGTGCTCGCGGCCCGTCCAACGTTGGTCGAGCTCGCGCTGCGCGTGCGCGAGGTGGGCGAGGATCGATTCGGGCGCCTCGCGCACCGCGAGCGCCGTCCGCGCGAGGCAGAGGAAGATGCGCGGGCTCAGGACGCTCGACGTCGTCGCGGCAAGCGTCGCGAGGATCGTGTGTGCCTCGGCGAAGCGATTCGCGCGCATCAGGAGCTGCGCGCGCGCGAGCTCGAGGTCCTCGCTCGCGTGTGAGGCGGCGCAGGCGCGTTCGACGTGGAGCAGCGCGCGCGCGAAGTCGCGTTTCTCATCGTGCAGGCGCGCGAGCGCGAGCTCGCACGCGCGCGTCGCGCCCTTCAGCGGCCGTCCGTCCGCGCGCACGCCTTCGATGACGCGACCGAGGTGCGCGGCGAGCGTCACGAGGCTCAAGACGTCGTCGCGATTGTGCGCGAACACGCCTTCGAGCCGGTGCGCGCGACCGGCGAGGAAATCGAACCACGCGGCGGGAGCGAACGCGCCGGGAAGGTCCTCCGCGCGCTGCACGCCGCAGAGCACGTCCTCGAAGGTGCGCAGGCGCGAGTCCTCGAACGCGCCGGCGTACAAGCGCCGCAGCGGATGGTAGAGATCGAGGTGCGGCTTCTTCTCGAAGGGCGAAGCAAGGCCGTGCATACGCAGCTTGTCCTCGAGGCGATGCCGATCGAACGCCTTGCCGAAGAACGTGACGACGAGCGGTGCGCGCGCGATGCGCTCGGCGACCTCCGCGAGCAGCGCGCGCTCGTGCGACGGATCGGGGAGGAAGCCCTGCCAGAGCTCGAAGGTCTCGTCGCGGCCCCCATCGCGAAACGACCCGAGACCGACGAGCCACACGTAGGTGCCCGCGCCGCCGGAGAGGCCGGTCGTCTCGGTGTCGAGGAAGAGCGCGTCGCGCAGGTCGAGGTCGGCGAGCGCCGGGTCGCGCGCGCACAAGGAGAGCGTGGTGGAGAGCGCGTGCTCGATCTCCTTCAAACGCCAGTCGCCGTGCGCGTGCACGCAATCGAACGCCTGGATGCGCGCGAGCGTCGAGCCACTCGCGACGAGATCGCGCGGCGAACCGAGGTCTGTCTTCGCGAACAGCACGTCGACGGCAGCGGCGCGCGCATGAGCGAGTCGTTCGTCGTCGGCGTTCGATTCGGCGCTGTTCCGCGGTCGCGCGACGTCCGCGAGCTCGTGCGTGCGCGTCTGGCGCGCGTCGCGGCGCGCGAGCGTCGTGCGCAGGCGCTGGCGCGCTTCGAGCGCCTGTGCATCGAGCGCGGGCTCGTGAGCGAGCGCGTCGCGTACGAGCGACGGCTGCTCGTCCGCAGGCGCTTCGGCATCGCGCACGATGTCGCTCGACTCGGTCGCGGACGCATGCGGCGGGTACACCGCTCCCCCAGCGACGTTCTCGCGTCGCAAGCGGCGCAGCTTGTCCCGCAACGATTCCACGCGCGCTACTTCCTCGCCTTCGGAGCTCGCGCGGCGTCCTCTTCGAGCTCCGCATCGGCGTAGTCCGGCCCGGCGGCGAGGTGCGCGAGCACGCGCCGCACCGCTTCCTTGCCGAGCATCCCGACCTGCTCGGGCGGTCCGACGCAACCAGGACAACCGTGCTGGCACTCGCAGCGCGCGACGACCTCGTGCGCGTGCTCGAACCAGCGCCGGTGAGCGCGGAACAGGATCTCCGACAGCCCGACTCCACCCTGCACCGCGTCGTAGAAGTAGAGCGCGGGCCGGCGGAAGTGCGGACAGCGCACGTGCGACGAGAGGCCGAGATCGCGCGGCTGGCAGCGCACGACGAGCGGCGCGACGCGCTGCAGGAGCGAGCCGAGCCCGCGCCACGCCGCGCCGCGATCTCCGCCGGAGAGACCGAGCTCGCACGCGCTCTCTTCCGACAGCACGAGCACGAAGGCTTCGCTGTCGAGCTCCTCCGCCGGCAGATGGATGTCCTCCGCGCCGACGGATTCGCGCGTGTAGAAGCGCACCTTCTTGTACATCGTCGCGAGCGTCGTCACGTGCACCTCGCCGCGCCAGATCGACGAGTCCTCGCCTCGGTGCGGGAACGGCGACGCTCCCTCGGGCGGTGGACTCGGGTTCGCGACGCGCGCGATGTCGCGCTCGCGCAGCGAACGCTGCTCGAGTCGCATGACGCGCACGGTGACGTCGACCTCGGCCTCGGTGAAGTAGTCGCTGTCGACCGCGCGCACGTAGGCGCGGCGGTTCTTGTGGTCGAAGGTCTCGACCTTCCACGTCTCGCCCTCGACCTGGTAGATCGCGCCCTGGTGCACGCTCGTGATCGAGCCCGCGCGATCGATCTCGCCTATCGCCTTCTTCGTGTCGGCGTCGAGGATGAGCACGTTGTCGGGATCGTCGCCGCCGAGCGTCACGTCCTGCGCGGGATACGCGTCCGCCATCCAGAACCACGTGTCGCCGCGCTTGTGCAGGAGCTTCGACTCCTCGGCGAGGTAGTCGAGGATCGGCAGCGTGGGCTCGACCGCGCCGTACGCGGGATCGTCGACGCGCTCGCCATCCTGCGTCCTGAACGGCAGCTCGAACGCCGCGCACTTCACCTGCTCCGACAGGATCACGAGGTTGTCGGGATCGAGCCCGAGCTTCTCCTGCGGCGCGCCGAAGAGCCATTCGGGGTGGCGCGCGAGGTACTGATCGACCGGATCCGACTGCGCGATCTGGATCACGAGCGAGCTCTTGCCGCGCCGTCCGACGCGGCCCGCGCGCTGCCAGAACGAAGCCTGCGAGCCGGGATAACCGACGAGCACGGCGACGTCGAGCGCGCCGATGTCGATGCCGAGCTCGAGTGCATTCGTCGACACGACGACCTTGACCGCGCCGCTCTTCAATCCCTGCTCGATCTCGCGCCGCAGGAGCGGCAGATATCCGCCGCGGTAGCCGCGGATCTCGTCGTCGCGCAGGCCCAGATGCTCGGCCTTTTCCTTCAAATAGCGCGTGAGCACCTCGACGCTCGTGCGCCGGCGGCAGAAGAAGATCGTCTGGTGCGCGGGACCGCAGAGCACGTCGGCGAGCTCGCGCGCTTCCTCGAGCGCGTTGGCGCGCAGGCCCGCGACCGGATTGAGCATCGGCGGGTTGTAGACGCCGAAGGTGCGCGCCCCGGCGGCGGAGGCGTCCTGATCGACGACGACGACCTCGCGCCCGAGCAGCGCTCGTGCGTGCGCGGCGCCGTCGGCGATCGTCGCGGAGCAGCACACGAACTTCGGCGTGCTCCCGTAGTGCGCCGCGATGCGCACGAGACGGCGGAGCACGTTCGCGACGCTCGAGCCGAAGACGCCCGAGAGCGTGTGCAGCTCGTCGATGACGATGTACTCGAGGTCGCGGAAGAGCTCCGACCACTTGCCGTGGTTGGGCAGGATGCCGGCGTGCAGCATCCACGGGTTCGTGACGACGAGATGTCCGCGATCGCGCAGCGTGCGACGCACCGACGGCGGCGTGTCGCCGTCGTAGGTGAAGCAGTGCCAGGGCTCCCCGAGCTCTTCGATCAGCGACGTCAGGCCGACCGTCTGGTCCTGCGAGAGCGCCTTGGTCGGGAAGAGGAACAGCGCGCGCGCCTTGCCGCCCGTTTCGATCATGCGTTGCAACACGGGCAGCGTGTAGCAGAGCGTCTTGCCCGATGCCGTCGGCGTCGCGACGAGGACATCACGCCCGTCCAGCGCTGCGTCGATCGCGCGCGCCTGGTGCTCGTAGAGCTCGCGCACGCCGCGCTTTTCGAGAGCGCGCGCGATGCGCGCATCGAGCCGCGCCGGAATCGCGCGCGTGCGCGCCGGTCGCGGCGGCACGACGTGCCAGTGATCGAAGCGCACGCGCCAGCGCGCATCACCCTTCAAGCGCGCGACGAGCGCCTCGACGTCCTCCGCGCGGCGCGCATGCCGGCGGCCGCCTCGCGGACCGTCACCGGACGTTCCGTCGCTCTGAGCTTGCGCCTGCGCCTCGCCCAACATCGTGGTTCCCTTCCCGGACGCGGATCCGGAGCTCTCCACCGCCCGCCTCCCCCCTTCCACACGGAGCGGGTCGAGGTGGTTAGGCAGAGGTTAGGGTTCCGAGGGGGCTCAATGCAATCGCCTCGATGCGCCGCTCGCGCACGCCGTCGGTGCGGACCGCGACGCCGGACCCGGTGCCGCTCGGTCGGGGCGCAGCGTCTCTCGATCGAGTGCCAGCGCCGCCACTCGCGACGTGGATTCGGGCGGCAGCGTTCGGCGAGCTGCTTCCGTGTCGCGTGGCCGCACGCAAGCCCCCGCCGACGCCGCGTTATCGCGCGAGTGCAGCACAGCGGTCGCAACGTTCCGCTCGGCCACAGCAATACGCGCTAGCATGAACCGATCGGCGGCGTGATCCCCACGCCCTCGGCACCCGCTCTTCCCATCACGCGCATCGGAGGCTCGCCATGCTCTTCGCCGTGTGCACGCTCTGTATCCCGCTCCAGACCCCCGCGCCGTTCACGGAGCTGAAGGCGACGTATCCGTGGGGGTGAGCAGCTCTGCGCCGAAGTCACGCCGGACGACAAGCGCGCGTTCGTCGCAGCGGGAGCAGCGATTTCGATCCTGGACGTGGAGTTGGACTATTCGACATCACGACGCCGGCGAGCACATCGCTGATCGGTGTGATGGACACACCGGGCCTTGCGATGGGAATTGCTTTTTGCACGGACTCCAACGGGCACCGGCAGATGATCGTCGCGGACTCGCGCTGCGGAGTGCGGCTGTACGGTAGGCCAGGAGAGCAGTGACCATGGCGCATCACGACGATTCAGGCAACGCCAGGACCGGGGTTCGACTGCCGAGCCGAAACGACAGGTCTCACCGGCAGCGGATCGCCCACGGCAACTGGTCCTTCCAGCGAGTTGCGCAATCGGTTGGCTCTGCCCTTGGCGCGTTTGTAGTCGTGGGTGGATTCGGGCACGCCCAGTGCATGACGTGGCGACGCGGTCCCGAACTGACGAGTGGGTTCTACGACCTCGCAACATCGGCGCTCGCGTTCGGACTTCCCGGAGGGGAAACACTCGTCGTCGGCGGGTGGTTCGACGATGCAGGTTCGCAACACGTGCACAAGGTGGCGAGGTGGACCGGCTCCGATTGGGCAGCGCTGGGGACCGGATTCAACAACGGCGTCTACGCATTGGCCGCGTTCGACGCAGGCTCCGGCCCCCAACTGTTCGCAGCGGGGATATTCACGAACGTTGGCGGCGTCGCGTTCCCGCAGATTTTCCCTGGCTTGGCGCGCTGGAACGGCGCCGCATGGGAGTCGATCGGCTATGGCGGGTTTGGTTGGATCAACAGCATGCACGTCTGGAATGACGGCACGGGACCAGCGCTGTACGTCGGAGGTGGCCCGGTCTCGACGGCGACGGTGCCGGTTGCGCGCTGGAATGGAACCGCGTGGTCGACCCTCCCTGGTACGTTGGACGGCGACATCTACGGCTTCTACTCGTGGGACGACGGGGGCGGATCGGCGCTCTACGTGCTCGGCGAGTTCACGCACGCGGGCGGGATTCCCGCCATGCACATCGCACGCTGGGATGGGACGAATTGGTCGGCGCTCGGATCCGGGTTGCCGGGTCTCGCTGCGATAGCGGCGTGCGCGTTCAACGATGGCTCCGGAACGGCGCTCTACGTTGGCGGCGGTCCCGGGGGCATCAACCGCTGGGACGGCAGCACCTGGACTACCGTGGGAGGCGGCGTCTCCGGCGAAATCCACACTATGCTCGTGTACGACGATGGCAGCGGACCCGCACTGTGGTGCGGTGGCCGGTTCACGCCCCTCGCCATCAGTCCGCTCGGGCACTACTTGGCGAAGTGGGACGGCAGCGCATGGTCGCCGGCCGCGTCGATTCAAACCGCGTCGAACGCCGAGGTCAACGCGATGTGCATGTTCGATGACGGCTCGGGCGGCACGCCGGACCTGTGTGTCGTCGGAGGCTTCGTTCAAGTCGGAACACTCCTGTCGCGGCGAGTTGCGTTCTTGTCGCATTGCAATGACTCGATTGATACGTTCTGCTTCGGGGACGGCAGCGTGGCCGATTGTCCGTGCTCGAACCGTGGCGCGGTAGGACACGGGTGCGCGTGGCACGCGAATGCCAATGGAGCCGTGCTTTCGACCGGCGGAACGACGTCGCCCGACACTCTGCAGCTCATCGCCAACGAGCTGCCGAACGGCGTTGTCCCGACGATCTTTCTCAAGGGCGACGCGGCCATCGCCGGAGGAGTCCCCTTCGGCGACGGTCTGCGTTGCGTCGGCGGTCAATTGATCCGGCTCGGATCGGTGTCGACGGGCGGCGGCGCGGCGCTCTATCCCCCGTCGGCGGGGCCGTTGATCTCCGATCGTGGTCAATCGCCCGTCGGGAGCGGCTCGGTCGCTTGGTACCAGGCCGTCTATCGCAATGCAGCGAGCTTCTGCACGCCTTCGACGTTCAACATCACGAACGGAGTTCGGGTCGTCTGGTGATGATGCGCGAGTTCAGCCACGCGGCAATTCACTTCTTCGCCAAGAGCGCCGCGAGCTTCCCGTGCAGCGTCTGGTCCTTCGCGATCGAGAGCCGTCCGTCGCGCTGCAGGATCACCTGGCCGTCGAGCGCGCCGCCCTTCGCGCGCGCGACGACGAAGGCGTGCGCCTGCTCGTTCACGTCGATGAACGTCACCGTGATCGACTCGACGAGGTCGACGTGCTCGTCGGCGCGCAGGTGGCGCGACGCGGTGAGGAAGAGCAGCGGGTCGAGCACCTCGCGCAGCTCCTTCG
>JBGATX010000278.1:0-4222 GCA_044228975.1 Planctomycetota bacterium
CGCCGCGAGCTCCGCGCTGTGCGCCGCGATCGAGATGCCTTCGGCCGTGAGCGGATCCGCGAGCCCGGCAGCGTCGCCGACGAGCAGCACGCGGCCGCGCGCGAGCTCGCTGCGCGGTCGGATCGGGATCAGGTACCCAGCCGTCTCGACGTGCTCGATCGGAGCGACGTCGATGCGCGCGAGGTAGCGATCGAGTGCTTCGCGCAGCTGCGCGCGCCCGCGCTCGAAGACACCCACGCCGCAGGAGAGGTGTCCGCGCGCTTTCGGGAACACCCAGCCATATCCGCGCGGCAGCGCGTCGAGATCGAACCGCGCGGAGCTCGCGAAGCGTTCCCACACCGCGTCGGGCACGCGCACCTCCGCTTCGAGCGCGGGAATCGAGAGGAGCTCGTCCGCCCAGCCCGCGAGCGCCGCAGTGCGCCCGAGAACGCCGTCCGCGGCGATCACGAAGCGCGCGCGGATCGTTCCGGCGCTCGTGTCGAGCTCGACGTGTTCCGCCTCGGCCTTCAGCGACTTCAACGTGGCCGGCGCGTGCAACTCCGCGCCCGCGCGACACGCGGCGTCGACCAGCGCGTGATCGAGCGCGCGCCGCAACGCCATGTGCACGATGGGGGACTTGCGCTCCACGCGCAGGAACACGCCGCGCGTGCCGAGGTTCGCCTCCGCCGCGAAGCAAGCGTGCTCCGTCGGAATCTCGACTCCCGGCCAGTGCTTCAACGCGCGCGCGACGACTCCGCCGCCGCAGGTCTTGTCGCGCGGCAAGCTCTCGCGTTCGACGATCACCACGCGCTTCCCGCCACGCGCCAGATGCAGCGCCGCCGTCGCTCCCGCCGGCCCGGAGCCGATCACGGCGCAGTCGTGGACGGATTCGAGCGGCGGCGGCATGACGCCGCGGACTCTAGGGACGCGGGCGCGGTGTCACAAGCTCGAGCGCGTCGCCGCGCGGCGAGCGCTCACCAGGTGATCCGCCAGCCGTTCGTCACGTTGAACGTCTCCGGCGGGCAGAACGTCGCCGACGAGTTGCGGTAGTAGGTCTGGTAGAGGCGCACCGCGCCCGAGCCGGGCGTGACGCCGCCGCGCGCCGAGAGCGTGATCGTGTCAGCACGCCGTCGGCGCAGCGCACGCCGTCGCCGAAGGGCTGGTCGCCAGTCGCGTCGCCTTGCAGGTAGATGCAGGTCACCGTCGCGGGCATGCCCGAGGCGTTGAGCACGGCCGTGTCGGGATTCGTGGTGCCGCTGAGCGCGAGCAACGCTCCCGCTCCGTTGACCGAGTTCGCGCAGCCGTGTCCCAGCGCGCCGACGTTCGCGCACGGGCAAGGCGTCGTGACGGCGGGATCGACGCCGTCACCGGCGCAGAACGGGCCGGAGCTGCCAGCGATCTCGATGCGGAAGAATCCCTCGAGCGTCGTGCCGCCCACGTTGACGTCGGCGGTGAAGAGCACGCTCGTCGTCGTTCCGCCGCCGCTCGTCGAGGTCGTCAGCGCCGTGATGCCCGTGAAGTCGAGCAGCGTCGCAGTGGCGTCCGGCGTTCCGTCGCCGTCCCAGTCGACGTTGTCGCCTTCCTTGAGCAGGAGCGAATTCTCGAGGAACAACGCCTCGATCGAGCCGGTCGTGTCCCACACGAGCGCGATCTCGCCGCTCTCGTTCATGAACGCACCGCTGGGCGCTCCGACGAGCGTGAGCCCGCCGAGCACGTCGCCTTCGCGGTGCACGATCGCGCCGTTCTTGACCACGAACGCATCGGTCGCGACGGCGCCGCTCGTGTCGCCGCAGACCATCCAGTCGCCGGCTTCGTCGATGCCGAGCAGCGACCAGTTCTGCCACAGCTCGCCTCCGATGCCCCCCGCGGCGGCGGAGACCGCGACGCCTTCGCTCAAGCGCGCGCCTCCCGCATCGAGCGCGATCGCGCCGTCGATCACCAGATGCGTGTCGCTCGCCGCCGGATCCGTGGTCTGGATGTTCGTGATCCAGTGCGTGCCCGCGGCGGACATGCGCACGTCGAAGTCGACCGCCGTCGAACCGAGCGTCGACGTCAACGGCGCGGGCGAGGGATCGCCCGTCTTCAGCAGGCAAGTCTGACCCGCGCCGACGAAGAGCCCTTGGCCGAAGTTCACGCCACCGGTGTCGTTGATGCCGCCGACCCAGTAGATCGTGCCGGTGCCGGTCATGCCCGGCCGGCTGTTGAAGCGGAACACGCGCCCAGGGATCGTCGTGATCGCCTGGCCCTCGGTCGCGATCGGCGTCGCGCCGACCCACACCGCGTCGAGTCCGGTCGCACCGGAGCTGAGATCGTTCGCGAGCGGGCTGTAGCCGACGTTGCCGGAGTCGTCCATGCCGAAGAACGTCTCCCACGACGTCTGCGTGTAGCCCGCGGTCGCGGTGAGCTCGGTGAGCAGCAAGGCACCCGCTCCGCCGTTCGCGCTGCCCCACGCATGCGAGAGCGTCGTCACGCCGTCGGAGGAGTTGATCGTGGCCGCGAAACCGTTCGCGCGGTTGCCCGCCGTGTTGCTGATCGCCGTCACGATCTGCCCCGCGGGCGCGCCGGCGAGCGCATCCCCTTCGCGCAGCAGCGCGGTGGCGACCTGCGCGCGAGCGACGCTCGCGGATCCGGCAACGACGGTGACGAACGGGAGGAGCTGCATGATGGAGCGTGAGCGCATGGTGGAGTCCTTTCGCTGGTGCGCCCATTCTGCCCGCGGACTCGGCGCTGCGCCGCCGAAGCGGGGCAGGAAATCCTGCCGAATCAACACCGAGACGCGGCGGCGGATCGTCGGCGCTCCGCAGCGGGGAGCGCTCGCACTCGCGGCGCGCTCGTCGTGCTGGACGCTTCGGACGCGCCGGCCGATTTCGTGCGCGACCTCGCTCTGTCGGGCGTGTTGAACGCTCGCATGCATCTCGCCTGCCTGCTCGTGCTGCTGGCAACGCCGGGCGCCTTCATGCGCTACGGCGGCGGACCGCGCGCCGTGACGGGGCTCGGCGACCTCGACGGCGACAAGTGCGCTGACTTCGCAGTCGGGCGCTGCGGTCAGCGCGACGGAGTGCACCCGGACGAGACCTGGATCTGTGCCGGCCGCGACGGGAGCGTTCTCCTCCGCATCGTCGGTGAGCGCGGGTGCGAGCGATTCGGAAACTCGCTCGCGCGCGCGGCCGACCTCGACGGAGACGGCAAGCGCGATCTCGCGCTCTCAATGCCCGGCGCAACTGGGCGCGCGGGCGAGGCGTGCTGCGACGACCATCCGAGCGGTCGCGTGCGCATCTACTCCACTCGGGATGGCGCGTTGTTGCGCACGATCGAGAGCCCAAACGTCGGTAAGCTCGACCAGTTCGGTTGGGAGCTCGCCGACGCGGGCGACTGCGACGGTGACGGTGTCGCGGACTTGCTGATTGGCGCGCCGAATGTCGACCGCGCCTACCTCTATTCGGGCAAGGACGGTCATCTCCTGCGCGAGTTTGCCGCTGAACGTGGCGACGGAGCCTTCGGCTGGTCCGTATGTGGCGCGGTGGATCTCGACGGCGATGGAGTGCCGGATCTCGCAGTCGGAGCTCCGCAGTGGAAGCGTCGCGGCTTCGTCGAGGTCTTCTCGGGCAAGGACGGAAGCCGGCTGCGCGTCCTCGAGGGAAACGAAGAGGTGCACGCCTACGGAGCTCGCTTCGGCGCTTCGCTCTCGATGCTGGCAGACGTCGACGGCGATCGGCGCGCGGAGTTGCTCGTCGGCGCGGACAACGAGTCGTTCGGACACGTTCACGCGTACACCGGCGTCACGAGCGACTCCATCTTCGACCTCAGCTTCGAAGACGGGTTCAGCACGAGCCGGTTCGGCACCTCCGTGGCCGCGTGCGGCGATCTCGACGGCGACGGCAGCGCGGACTTCTTCGTGGGCGACTCCAGCGCTACGCCTCCCGACGTCACGCATGGACAAGCCTGTGGAACGGTCGGCGCCTACTCGGGCAAGACGCGACGGCGCCTGTTCCAGCGTTGCGGCGACGAGACCTTCGACATGCTCGGCACCAGCCTCGCCAACGTCGGCGACCTCGACGGAGACGGAGTCGACGACGTCATCGCCGAATCACGCCGCTACTTCCGCGCGATTTCGGGCAAAGACGGCATGGTGTTGTACGACGTGCAACGCGGTGCGAACCCACCGACGATGGCGCCGCCACGCGAACGAACGAAGTGAACATGGCGTCCCTGCTTGCATTGAGGATCGCCACCGCCACCTCCT
>JBGATX010000044.1:0-35865 GCA_044228975.1 Planctomycetota bacterium
ACGCGCCACACAAGCGTGCTCCGCATCGCTGACCCCGCACGGAGCCGGGCCGCCGCGGCGGCGGCCCAGCCCCGCGCGGGGTTCTGGGTCGGAGTGATGGCGCGCGGAGAGGTGGGACGCGCGCGGGGAATGGGAGCGAAGGGGGGAGAGGGCGTTGGGGCGAACGAGTTGTCGTCGCTCGGATCAAGTGGCGTAGCGGCGCCAGTCCTTGAGCGTGGCCCACGGCTCGTCGCGCGACACGTCGATCAACACTGGACCCTCGCATCGCGCGGGCGAGAGCACGGCGAGGAAGACGAGGCGTTCGCGAAACACGTTGTACGTGCCGTGCACCCCGTTGCGCGGGATGTGCGCGAGCTCACCTGCGCTCAAAACGCGATTCTCGCTCCCGACCCATTGCTCCGCGCGGCCTTCCAAGACATACAGGAGCTCCTCCATCTCCGGATGCCGGTGAAACTGATGCGCCGCTCCCGCCGGCATCGTCACGCGCACGAGCTGCAACAGCTTCGCGTCCACCAGCCCCGGCCGCGCGAGCCACTCGTGCGGGCCCCACGGGAGCTGCTCCACCTGCGCGTCCTTCGACGTCACGAAGCGCAGGCAGTGTTCGCCGCACATCGGTGCCTCACGCGCGTGCGAGACGCAGGCGCATGAACTCCTCGATCTGTGCCTTGATCGCGATCTCCGTCGGCAAACGTTCGGTCGAGCTCGCGCCGTAGAACCCGTGCAGGCCCTTCACGCGCTCCAGCACGAAGCGCGCGTCCTCCGGCATCGAGATCGCGCCGCCGTGGCACAGGATCAACACATCCGGCCGGCGTGCGCGACACGCATCGACGATCGCCTGCACGCGCGGCACGCAGACGTCGAGCGGTTTCACCGTCCTCGGACCGATCGTTCCGCCGCTCGTGCAGCCCATGTGCGCGACCACGATGTCGGCGCCCGCATCGACCATCGCGCGCGCTTCGTCGGGGTTGAAGACATAGGGCGAGGTCAAGAGCTCCATCTCGCGCGCGAGCGAGATCAGCTCGACCTCCTTGCCGTAACCCATCTCCGTCTCCTCGAGCGCGGCGCGCAGATCGCCTTCGATGAGGCCGACCGTGGGGAAGTTCTGCACGCCGGCGTAGCCGAGCTCGCGCAGCTCCTTCAAGAAGAGCCTCGGCATGTAGAACGGATCCGTGCCGCATACGCCCGCGAGCACCGGCACGCGCTTCACGACCGGCAGGATCTCGAAGGCCATCTCCTTCACGATCTGGTTCGCGTTGCCGTAGGGCATCAATCCCGCGAGCGAGCCGCGACCGGCCATGCGGAAGCGGCCGGAGTTGTAGACCACGATGAGATCGATGCCGCCGGCTTCCTCGCTCTTGGCGGAGATCCCGGTGCCGGCGCCGCCGCCGATGATGGCTTCGCCGCGCGCGACCTTGGCTCGCAGTCGGTCGAGGATCGCGGTGCGTGTCGGTGTGCTCATCGGTGCCGAATCAAGTCGAGGGTTGTCGTGAAGAAGCGGAGCGCGCGGTTCAGGCGCGCACCTTCGCCTGCGCCATGAGCTCGAGCAAGCTCTCCGCGCAGTTCTTGGCGAACTCGGGGTCGTTGATGTGCAGGTCGAGCTCGCGCACGTCGAGCGCTCCGCCTTTCGCGCGCACGCCGTCGAACAGCGCGCGCCTCGCGGCAACGTCCTCGAAGGGCTGGCCCGCCGCGTCGATGGCCGAGATCCCGCGCGCGGGGAGCAGCACGCGCGTCGTCGATGCCGCGGGCGCGAGCTTGCGACCGATCTCCTCGCCCAGAGCGCGGCACTCGTCGCTCGTCGTGCGCATCAAGGTCACGTTCGCGTTGTGGCGGTGTAGCTTGCGGCCGCGATAGCGCTCGGGAACCGTGTCGACGCCGAAGAAGTTGACCATGTCGAGCGCGCCGACGGAGACGACCTGTGGCGTGCGCGTGTGCGACGCGGCGGTGAGACGGTCGGGACCCGCGCTGAGAAAACCGCCGACGAGCTCGTCCGCGAGCTCCGTGGTCGTGATGTCGAGCACGCCCGCGAGCAGTCCGTCGCGCGCGAGCGACTCGAGCGCTTGTCCGCCGTTGCCGGTCGCGTGGAAGACGAGCACCTCGTAGCCGTGCGACTCGAGGATCGACTTCGCGTGCTCCACGCACTTCGTCGTCACGCCGAACATCGACGCGGCGACGAGCGGCTTGTCTGCGGCGCTCGCGATCTCGATGCGGTGGTGGACGAGGCCCGCCATGGCGTTGGCGGCTTCGCTGAGGATCGTGCGGCTGATGCGGTTGATGCCGAGGATGTCGACGATCGACGGCAGCATGAAGATGTCCTTGTCGCCGACGAAGTGCCGCGTCTGCCCCGACGCGAGCGTCGAGACCATGACCTTCGGCACGCCGAGCGGCAGCGCGCGCATCGCGGCGGTCGCGATCGTGGTCCCGGCAGAGCCGCCGAGTCCGAGCACGCCCGCCAGCTCCCCCCGCGCGTGCGCGGCGAGCACGATCGTGCGCACGCCTTCCGCGGCGGCTTCAACGGCCGCTCCGCGATCTCCGCGCGCGCGCGCCTGCGCGAGCGTCGTACCCGCGGCGGCGAAGACCTGCTCGCGCGTGATGTCGGCGGGCACGGACGGCTCGCCCAGGCATCCCGCATCGACGAGCACGACCGGTGAGCCGAGCTCGACCAACCGCTCGCGCACGAACGCGGCTTCGACGCCTTTCGTGTCGAGCGTGGCGATCAGGTAGACGCTCATGGGCGGGCGAAGTGTAGTGCGCGCGGATTTCGACGGGAACGCTGCGATCCCTGGCGGCGCTGCGAACGAGGCGTCCGCGCAGTTCAGCGTCCCGTGAGTTCAGGTTTGGGGTCGAGCTCCAAGCGCAAGTTGCGGAACCGCACCTCGGTCGCATCACCGGCGTGCAGTTGGAGTGCGAGCACGCCCTTCCTCGCGAGCTTGGGGTCGTCGAGGTCGGCGCACACGACGCCGTTGATCGAGGTGAGCACGCGCGAGCCGACGGCGACGATCTCGTAGCGGTTCCAGGCGTCCTTCTTCACGGATCTCGCCGCCGCTGAATCGGCAGTGTTGTCGACGAGCAGCCCGCGACCATTCTCCTCGTAGAGCTTGCCCCACCAACCGGGGCCGACGTCGGCTTGCGGGCCTTCGACCTCGCCGTTGGCGCGCGGCGTCGTGCGGAACTGGATGCCGCTGTTGCCGGCGTCGTTCACGAGGCGCACCTCGACGACGAAACGGAAGTCGGTGAGCTCGAGGTCGCTCTTCAGGAACTCGTTCCTCGCGAGCCCGGTCGTGCGTCCGACGATTTCGTCGCCTTCGACGCTCCACAGGCTCGAATCGCCGGTCCAGCCCGCGAGCGTCTTGCTGTCGAAGAGCGCGCTCACGTTGTCGCGCGTCGCCACGCGCACGACCTGCGCCTCGCCTTGTAGGTAGGCGACGAGATCGCGGATGTCGCGCGCGCCGAGCGGATCGAGCAAGCCCTCGGGCATCGTCGAGATCGGTGAGAGCTTCTCCTCCGCGACGTCGCTCGCGTCGACGACGATGTTGCCGGTCTCGGTCGCGAGCACGACGGAGCTCGACGTACGCTTCTTCACGATGCCGGTGACGAGGCGCTCGTCCTTCGTCCAGAGCATCGTGACCTGGTAGTCCTTCGGGATCACCGCGCTCGGATCGACCATGTTCGTCAGCAGGTAGTCGAGGTCCTTGCGGTTCGAGCCCGTGAGATCCGGCGCGAGCGTGCCGCCGGCGCCGAAGAGCGTGTGACAGCGCGAGCAGGTCGCGGCGAAGAGCTCGCGGCCGTGCACGCGCTCCCCGCCGGCGATCGCGGCGGGAGTGAGCGTCTTCTTCAGCTCGGCGATGCGCGCGAGGTTCTGCTCGCTCGTGCGGCGCACGACGCCGACGGCGCGCGCGAGGAGCTCGCTGACCTTCGGATCACGCAGGTTCTCGAGCGTGCGCAGCGCGTAGGCGCTGATGTCGCTGCGCGCGACGCGGTTCTGTTCGACGGCTTGGAGCAGGACGAGTGCGGACGACGGCCTGCCGCAGAGCGTCGCCAGCGCGTCCTCGCGCTCGTTGCGCGCGAGCGCGGGCCAATGAGCGAGCACGGCAGGCGCGATGCGCGCGTCGTCGAAGCTCGCGAGAGCGCGCAAGGCGTCGCCGCGCAGGTCGTTGACGTCGAGACACGCGAGCATCGCGCTCACGCCCTCCTTGTCGTTGCCGCGCGCGAGCGTCTCGAGCGCGCCGCGGCGGCTCTCGATGCTCGCCTTCGTGTCGACAAGGCGCGCGCGCAGCGTCGGGAACGATCGAGCATCTCCGAAGACGATCGCAAGCGTCGTCGCCGTCTCGCGCGCCTTGGCATCGCCGCTCGCGCTCACGAGCGCGTCGAACTTCGGCCAGCTCGGCGGCAGGGGAGCGCGCTTCTCGTCGGCGAGCGCGAGCCGCAGAGCCTCGAGCACGCGTTTGGCTTCGAGTATCGAGTCGGGCGCGACGGCGCGTGAGAGAAGGAGCTCGCGCGTCTCCGGTTCGGATGCGAGCCGTCGCAGCGTCCATTCGGCGATGCGCTTGCTCCCGCGCAGACCGACGTCGAGCACGAACGCCGGATCGCGCGCCGCGAGCGGCTCGAGCGCGTACCACAGCATCCTCTGGAGCGTCGCGTCGTCGACCGAAGCGTCGCGTTCGACGAGCGGGCCGAGGATCTGGTGGGCAATGCTGCGATCAACGCGTTGTGCAGCCGACGCGAGATGAACCGCGACAACGGCGGACCGAGTCGTCGCTGCGAGCCGCGCGAGCTCGTGCACCTGCGGTGGATTCGGCGCGCGCTCTTCGCACGCGAGCTGCACTGCCCACGCCGCGATCGTCTCGTCGCCGTCACGCAGAGCCTCGCACGACAGCGTTTCTGCCTCGAATTCACCCATCGCAGCGAGCGTCCACAGCGCACGCAGGCGGGAACGAGTGTCCTTGCGTTCGTGGAAGCGCTGCTCGAGCTTCGCACGCACGGCGTCGTCGCGGCCTCGCTCGGCGAGTACGAGCTGCGCGTTGCGCGCGAACCATTCATTGGGCTCGAGCTGCAGGTCGCACAGCGCGGCGCTCGGCATCGCGCGCAGATCGACCGTCCGCGGAGCGGGGGTTCCGTACGACACGCGATACAAGCGCCCGTTCGTACGATCCCACTTGTTCACGTCGTTGTGGTGGCACGCTTGCGCGTCGTACCAATCGATAAGGAACACGGAGCCATCCGGCCCGTACTTCAGATTGATGCCGCGGAACCACGCGTCGTTCGCGAGCAGAAAATCCTCGCCGTGGTGGCCGACGAAGCTCGACCCCTTGCGCTCCAGCGTGTCGACGTTGACGCGGTTGCCGTGGATGTTGTTCATGAACAGCGCGCCGCGCCATTTGTCCGGGAAGCTCGCCCCCTGGTAGATCATCGCGCCGCAGTGAGCATGTCCGCCGCCGACGGACTCCGAGCGTCCGTTGCCGCCGTGCGGATCATTGCCGACGTAGTGACGGTGATCGGCGATCGTCGGGATGTCCTCGAACACGTACTTGTCGAAATGCGAGCCCGCCTGGCGCTCGTAACGACCGCCTTGAATGACGTGGAAGAGATGCGGAATCACGCACGCCGTGATGAACGCGTTGCCCTGCTCGTCGAAGTCGATGCCCCAGGGATTGCTCGTGCCCCAAGCGAAGACCTCGAACTCGCGACGCTTGGGATGGAAACGCCACACACCGGCATTGATCGGCACGCGTTGCGCGTCTGGCGTGCCCGGCTTGCCGACGCGCGAGTGAGTGAACACGCCGTGGCAACCGTAGAGCCAACCGTCGGGACCCCAGGTGAACGCGTTGAGCGTCTCGTGCGTGTCGTCGAGGCCCCAACCGTCGAGCAACACCTCCGGCGGACCGTCGGGCACGAGGTCGTCGTTCTTGTCGGGGATGAAGAGCAGCTCCGGCGCTTGACCGACCCAAACTCCGCCGTATCCGACCTCGAGGCCGCTGACGAGGTTCAAGTTGTCGATGAACGTCGTCTTCGTCTCGAAGGTGCCGTCCGCGTCGCGATCCTCGAACACGCGGATCGTGTCGTGACCCTGACCCTTTGGGCGCTTCTGCGGATACGAGAACGCCTCGGCGACCCAAATGCGTCCGCGCGTGTCGATCGTGAACGCGACGGGCTGCTGCAGATCCGGCTCGGCGGCGATCAAGTCGACGTGGAAGCCCGGCGGCACCGTCATCGCGCGCGGTGCGTCTGCCGGTGAGAGCCCAGCGTTCTTCGGCAGATCGATCGGCAGGATTGCCGGGATCTTTGTGTCGCGCTCGAAGCTCGGCTTCTCGGCGTGGAAACGGAAGTCGTCGAAGTTGAGATGGCCCCAACCGCCGCTCTCGTCGTCGACGAGGCGCACGTAGATCGACTTGCCCTTCTGAGCGCCGAGATCGACGACGACGCGCTGCATCGATTCGAAGTTCGCGCCGGTCACGTGGAAGAAGGGATTCGCGGCGCCTTGCTCCCACAGCTCGACGCGCTCCTTCGCTCCGGCGCCGCCGCCGACGAGGAAGCTCGCGAACGGAGCGCTGCACGGGAACGGATCCGAGGTGAGCGTGCCCTTGGCCTCGTCGCCGCGCTTCTCGTAGCCGCCGATCCAGTACTTGCCCGCGTGCTTCGAGGCTTCACGACCGCGGCCGGTGATCGTGTCGCGGTAGATCGGCTGACCGACGAACGCGTCACCTTCGGCGTGCCAGTGCGCGAGCGAGCCGTCCTCGAAGTCGAGATTGAAGGCGCGAGTTGAATCGGCGGAGATCGGCGCCGAAGCGGCGCTCGTGCGTTGCAGGAAGACGAAGGTGCCGAGCTTGTTCCCGATCACGACATCGGGCCGCTTGTCACCGTCGATATCGCCCGCGACGACCTGCGTGCCCACCCCCGAGTCGTCGTCGATGCGATGGGGGATCCAGTCGACGCGCCCCTTTGAATCGGGCGCGCGCGCGAGCTCGAACCAATAGAGCACCGCGGGATTGCCCGCTTCCGGATCGCCGTGCTGCCCGTGCGACCAGAAGCGCTTGCCGGTGACGACGTCCGGCAACCCGTCGCCGTTCATGTCGCACAACGCGAGCGCATGCAGCTCCGCGAAGCACACGCGGTGCGCGTTCTCCTCGGGCGTCTTGCCGAGGATCGGATGCGCGACGAAATCGACCGCGCCCTCGCGCCTCACGTGCTCGTACCACGTCAATCCGAACCCATGCGCCGCAAGGCTCGTGACCACGTCGTTGTCTCCGTCCCCGTCGACGTCGAACACGAGCATCTGCGCTCCGCCCGCTTGCGCGAACGCGAACGGATGCGCTTCCCACACCGGATCGCCCGCGAGCGACGCCGGCTGCTTCCACCAACCGTCCTTCGTCAACACATCCGCGCGCCCGTCGCCATCGACATCGCCGACGCCCAGACCATGCGTGAAGTTGCCGTACCCGAGCTCCGCCGTGATCGCATGCACGACCCACGGCTCGCGCACGTCCGCGCCCGGCGCGATCCACGCGAGGCGACCGTGATCGTTGCACACGATCTCCGGCACGCCGTCGCCCGTGACGTCCGTGAACCAAGGCGATTCGTTGTCGACGGTCGGATGCACGAGATGGCGCTTCCAACGCTGCGTCGGCACGTGCGGATTCTCGAACCACGCCGCCTCCTTGCCAGGGAAGCCGACGACGAGCACGTCGAGCCATCCATCGCCGTCGAAATCGCGCGCGAAGTCGAAGAACGAATCGCTGTAGCCCTTGGGGTCGTACACCTTGGGCTCGTAGATCTCGCGCCGCTCGTCGAAGCGCGGCCCGCGATACCAATACGGCCCCGAGACGATGTCGTTCACGCCATCGCGATCGAGGTCCGCGAAGCTCGCTC
The DNA here is from genome assembly GCA_044228975.1 of Planctomycetota bacterium. GTDB lineage: Bacteria > Planctomycetota > UBA1135 > UBA1135 > JADJNY01. The sequence goes on from JBGATX010000044.1 coordinate 7,864, forward strand.
CCTCGCCGTAGAACTCGTTCGACAGCACGCGCCGCTCGAAGCGCATCTCGCGCGGACGCGCGCTCGACGCAAGCTGCGTGGCCGTGCAGCCCGCGAAGCCGAACGTGAGCGCGAGCACGGCCGTCGCCGCGCTCCACGCCCGTTCGCGCGCTCCGCACCCGCCACGGATCGCACACGACGACGAAACGGCGCTCGCGCGCCGCGAAAAGGAGCTGGGGGGCATCGCTTCGGCGCGTCCTTGGCGCGCGTGCCGTCATCCTCTCGGATGGGCGCGCGGATGCAACTCCTCGCGTGGGGCGGAACGCCGGATTCCCGTGTTCCGCGCTGCGCGCCCTACTTCGCCTTCGAGCGCACGTCCTCGAGCTTCTGCTTCAACGCGTCGATCGCTCCCGCCGCCTGCGGATCCTGCGCGTTGGCTTCCTCGCCCAGCTTCAACGCAGCCTCGAGGTACGGCAGCGCCTCCGCGTGGCGGCCGAGGGTCGAGAGCAACGTCCCGAGCTCCTGCCGAACCTGGAAACCCTGCGGCAGCTCGACACACGCCTTCTTCCACGACTCGATCGCGGCTTCATGATCGCCGCGACGCTCCGCGAGCACGCCCTGCAGGTAGTGCGACGGCCCGTGATCGCTCTTCACCGCGAGCGCGCGCTCGAGCCACGCCGACGCCTTCGCATTCGCGCCGCGCGCGACGTCGGTCGACGCGAGCTCCCACAAGAGATCCGGGTCGCCGATCGGGAGGTTGCGCAGCGTGAGCTCGAGCGCGTCGCCGTTCGCGCCCGGCGGACGCTGTTCGTAGGCGTGCAGCAGGAAAGGCAGCGCCTCGATCACGCGCGGCGACTCGCCCTGCAAGAGGAGAGACGCGGCGTTGTAGTTCGCCGCGAAGCTCTCGGGCATCAGCTCCGCGGCGCGCGTGATCGCGCGCTCGGCGGCGGTGAACTCCTTGACGCGCGCGTGCAGCAGGCCCTTGAGCAGCAGCGCCTCGCCGTTCTCGGGCTCGAGCTCGAGCGCGCGCCGCACGTCGTCGATCGCCGCATCGAAGCGCTGCTGTTGCGCGGCGACCTTCGCGCGCAGGACGAGCGGCATCGCGGCGTCGGGGTAGCGCTCGATCGCGTGCCGCAGCACGCGCTGAGCTCCTTGCGCGTCGCCGGAATCCGCGAGCGCGCCGGCGAGTCCGGTGAGGTCGCTCAGCTCGCCCGGACGGATCTCGAGCGCGCGCTCGAAGTCGGCGATGGCCGCTTTCCAATCGGAGCGCGCGACGTGCAGCTTGCCGAGGTTGTGCCACGCGCTCGCGAAGCGCGGGTTGAGCTCCGTCGCCTTGCGCAGCTCCGTCTCGGCTTCGTCGAAGCGTCCCAGACGTTGCAGCGCGGCGGCGACGGCGTGGTGGCCGGCTTCGCTGGCGGGATAGCGCGCGACGACGCCTTTGAAGATCGCGAGCGGCGTCTCGAAGTCGCCGTAGCCGTCGATCTCCGAGCGGCTGAGCTCGCACCAGCCCAGGCCGATGTTCGCCTCGATGAAGTCGTTCACCGTGGCGAAGATCGAGTTATCGCCCTTCTGGGCCGCGTCGGCGAGCTCCAGCGCCTTCTCGAATCGGGCCTGCGCTTGCGCCAGCACTCTCGTGTCGCGCGCGAGCGGATCACCGGCGTGCGCGTGGTAGCGCTGGAAGAGCAGCCGCCCGTAGTTCCATTGCACGTAGGGCGAGCGCGGACTCTGCTGCGCCGCTTGCGCGAACACGGTCTCGTCGTCCTTCCAGAAGTCCAGGCGCACGCGGCTGCGCCACGCGTACGCCGCGACGACCGCTGCCAGCGCGACGCACGCGAGCGTGCCGGGCAGGAAGCGTTGCGCGAGCCACGCGAGCGTGAGCGCGAAACCGAACGCCGCGAGATAGAGGTAGCGATCGGCGAGCGGGAACATGCCCATCGACTCGATGCGCACGAACATCGGCAGCAGCGCGGCGAGCGTGAACGCCAGCGCCGCGAGCACGATCGTCCAGCGCAGCCGGCGCGCGACGAAGAACAACGCGACCGCGGCGCCGATCGCGATCCACGCCGGCAGCATGCCCGCGCTGATCGCGCGCAGGTCCGGATCGATGGGCCGGAAGAAGTTGAGCTTCGCCGGCCAGCCGAGCAGGCCGAGCATGCCGCCGAGCAGCTCGAAACGCATGAGCACCATGCGCCGCGCCGGCAGGAAGAGGTGTGTGACGTTGAGATCGAAACCCGCGGCCGCGCTGTGGAACACGGCGACGCGCGCGAGGTAGTAGAGCGCGAACGCGGCGAGGAACGGCGCGTAGGCGCGCGACCAGGGATGCAGTCGCTCGCTCCACGTCTTCGCGTTCTCGGGCGCGCCGCGGCGCCAGAGGTCGAGCGCGAGGGCACACGGCAGCGTCGCGACAGCGATCTCCTTCGAGAGCAGCGCGGCGAAGAAGAGCACACCGCTCGCGATCGGCAGACCGTGCGATCCGCGCTCGCGCCAGGCTAGGAAACGCTCGAGCGCGAGGAGCGTCAGCGCGCCGAAGAGCATCGAGTTGATCGCCGAGAGCCAGGCGACGCTCTCGACCTGCGCGGGGTGCAACGCGAAGAGCGCCGCCGTGAAGGCCGCGATGAGCGTCCGGCGCGTGATGCGCCACGCGAGCGCGAACGCGGCGAGCGTCGCCAGCATGTGCGCGACGATCGACAGCGCATGCAGCGCGCGCGGCGAGCCGCCGCCGAGCACGTGGCCGAGCGTGAGCGCGAGGCTGGTGAAGGGCCGCCAGTAGCCCACGCGCGCTCGTTGCTCGGGCTCGAGGTTGTCGAGCAGCGCGCTCGAGAACTGCTGCGGGATCTTGTCGAAGCCGGTGATCAGCGGGTTCGTCGCGATGAGCGGCACGTCGTCGTACACGAAGCCGTGCGAGAGGATCGGCCAGTACAGGCACAGCGGCGCGAGCGCGATGGCGAGCGCGAGCAGGATGCGCCGGCGGTGCGCTCCCGGTGCGTGGTCGAGCTCGGTCGTCGCTTGCATGGGCGGTTGGTGTACCCGTCCGCGGCGTACGTGAGAAGCGCGAGCCGCGCGAGCGCCGCGCGTGCGCAGCGCGAGTGCGCCAACGCGCGCTCGACGGCGTGCGTTGGCGCGCGCCGCGCGCGGGCGCCTTGGGTCCCGCGCAAGCACGGGAAGCGCCCTCGAGGCTTCGCCGCTTCACGGCGGCTCCGAAAAGACGTTTCGCAGTCGGTCTCAGCGCAGATCGTCGATGTCCGGGCCGAGAGCCGGCCGGGGCCCCGGTGCGGGCCAGTGGAATCGCCGTTCCTCCCGAGCGATGTCCACGTCATTGATGCTCGCTTCGCGTCGTGCCATTCGGCCATCCGCGGCGAACAGCCACAGTTCATTGCCGTACGATCGGTGCCATTGTCCTTGCGCGTCGTGCCACTCGTACTGGAAGCGCACGGCGAGCCGGTCGTCGCCGAACGCCCACAGCGACTTGACGAGCCGGTACTCGCGCTCGCGTTCCCATTTCCTCACGAGCAGGTCGTGGATGGCGTCGCGCCCGGCGACGAACTCGCTTCGATTGCGCCAGACGCAGTCCTCGGTGTACGCGAGAACGACCCGGCTGGGATCACGCGTGTTCCACGCGTCCTCGGCTGCGCGGACCTTCGCGAGGGCGGAAGCGAGCGTGAACGGCGGGATGAGGGTGCGGTTGGACATCGCTGGAGGAGTCGCTGGTCGGAGATGTGGGAGTGGGAGACGATCGCGGACGAGCGGCGGCTCGCCTGCCGAGCTCGCGCTGCCGAAGGACCATCGAATGCGCCGCGTGTCCGACGCTCGCGCGCCGGACACGCGGCGGACGAATCAGGAGTTGTTGCCCTTCACGAGCCCGGGCCAGTTCGCCTCCGCCTTGGCGAGGTTGCCCGCGAAGTCCGAGTTGAAGCCCTTGAGGATGTCGGCGTTGAGGTTGAGGTAGAGCTTGCCGTCGCGCACTTGCCACGTGCTGACGTCCACCGGCAGGACCTTGCCCAGCGCGACGCCGTAGGCACAGAAGCCGCCGAACTGCGGCGCGTAGCTCGCCGGATTCCCGGTGAACAGCTGCTTGTGCTTCTCGCTGGCGAAGAAGTACGTCGCGCCGAGGTAGTCCGCGGCGATGAACGGCGAACCGCTGACCGCTGCCTTGTCGGTGAAGAACGCGACCGGGTCGTAGCCGCTGAGCGCGACGCGGCTCGCACCCGACACGTTCACCAGCGCGGCGCCCTTGGAGCTCGCGTCCTGCGGCTCCTTCTGGATGCGGGGCCAGCTCGCATTCGCCTTGCGGAGGATGGCGTCGATGTCCGCATCGAACTTCTTGCGCACGTCGGCGTTGAGATTGAGGTAGAGCTTGCCGTCGCGCACGAGCCACGTGCTGATGTCGACGGGGAACAGTCGCTCTTCGGCGACGCCGAACGCGCAGTAGCCGCCGAACTGGGGTTCGTACTTCTCGGGCTTGGCGAGGAAGAGCTGCTTGTGCTCCTCGTTCGCGAAGAAGTAGGTCGCGCCTCCGTGCTCGGCGGAGATGAACGGCGACCCGTTCACGGCTTTCGAGTCGGTGAAGAAGGCGACGGTGTCGAAGCCGCTCAGCGCGACCTTGCTCTTGCCGGACACATTGACGGTGTCGGTTGCGAACGCGGTGGAGGAGAAGAGGACGAAGGGAGCGACGAGCTTGAAGAGGGTGTTCATGGGTGTTTCGTGGAATCGGAATGGGTGTCGTGGGTGAGGGAAATCGACGCGCGCAGGACGCAGCTCCATTCGTCCCGTCGGCTCGAGGCAGACGGGCATTCGAGCTGCACGGCGCGCGCCGTGTGCGTGGCGCGATGCGCGGGCGCCCCGGTCAGAGGGCCGGAGCCGCGGGGAAGTCGAGCGAGGTCGCGGCGACGTGGTTGAAGTAGTTCGTGAACAGGTTGAGCGCGACGTTGGCGACGACCTCGGCGATGGCGTCGTCGCCGAAGCCGGCCGAGCGCACCGCGTTCAAGTCGGCGGCGTCGACCCGGCCGCGCTTCTCGACGACCGCGCTCGCGAACTGCAGCAGCGCGGACGTGCTCGCGTCGTTCGCGACGCCTCGGCGTGCACCGAGGATCTGATCCGGCGCGAGACCCGCGGACTTGCCCAGGGCCGAGTGCACCGCCAGGCAGTACTCGCAGCCGTTGGCTTGACCGACGGTCAGCGCGATCTGCTCGCGCGTCTTCAGCGGCAGCGCTCCCTTGGCGAGCGCTGCATTCATCTGCAGGTACGAGTCGAGCACGGCGGGAGCTCGCGCCATCGCGCGGGTCATGTTCGGAACGAGACCGAGCTTGCGTTGGACGGCGGACAGGAGCTCCTTGGCTTGACCGGTGGCCGATTCGGGAGCGACGAGCGTGAAGGCGGGCATGTTGGATCCAGTTGGGGCGGGAGTTGGTGACAGCCGGCGAGGTTGCCGGCGGGCCGGGCATGGCAGATCGTGTTCCCGCCGGCGTGAACGGTCATAACCCATTGCAGAGTGGACAGTTGTTCGATCGATGGCAGTCGGGAGAGCTCAACGAGGCGTCGTTGAAACACGAACTCTCGTGGCTGCGATCACGAGAAGTCGTGCAGGATGATGGCGTGCCCGAAGCCGAATTCGTCGCGCTGTTCCACGACCCCAAGCAGCTGCTGCTCGACCTCGCGCAGATGCGCTCGTCGACGCAACTGCTCGATCTGCTCGTCGCGCGCCTCGCCGCGTCGCCGCGCATCGCACTCGCGCGCGTCTGGCTCGTGCGACCCGGCGACGTCTGCTCGAGCTGCAGCTTTCGCGACGAGTGCCCCGACCGGACGAACTGCCTGCACCTCGTCGCGAGCGCGGGTCAGTCGCGCGCCGATCCCAAACGCACGTGGACCGAGACGAACGGCGCGTTCCGGCGCTTCCCGATCGGCGTGCGCAAGGTCGGATCGATCGCCGCGAAGGGGCAAGCGCTCGAAGTGCGCAGCGATCTCGTGTCCGCGCCGTGGCTCGTGGATCCGAAATGGGCGCGCAGCGAAGGCCTCGACAGTTTCGCCGGCCAGCCGCTGGTCCATCACGGGGTCGTGCTCGGCGTGCTCGCGGTCTTCTGCCGCGGCGCGATCGACGAAACGTGTCTCGTGTGGTTGCGCATGGTCGCCAACCTGGCGGCCGTGGCGATCGTCAACGCGCGCGCGTTCGAGGAGATCGAGGCGCTGCGCGGGCGGCTCCAGTCCGAGAACGAGTACTTGAAGGAGGAAGTGCGCGAAGCCCACTCGGCGGGCGAGCTGCTCGGAACCAGCCCGGCCCTCGAGTCCGTCTCGCGCAAGATCCAGCTGGTCGCGCCGACGAACTCGGCCGTCCTGATCCTCGGCGAGAGCGGCACGGGCAAGGAGCTCGTCGCGCGCGAGATCCATCGCCGCAGCCAGCGGGCGGAACGTCCGATGATCAAGGTCAACTGCGCCGCCGTCCCGCGCGAGCTGTTCGAGAGCGAGTTCTTCGGTCACGTCAAAGGCTCCTTCACGGGCGCGCTGCGCGACCGCGTCGGCCGCTTCGAGCTCGCGCACGGCGGCACTCTGCTGCTCGACGAAGTGGGCGAGATCCCGCTCGAGCTGCAAGCGAAGCTCCTGCGCGTGCTGCAGGAAGGCGAACTCGAGCGCGTGGGCGAGGAACGCACGCGCAAGGTCGACGTGCGCGTGCTCGCGGCGACGCACCGCGACTTGCGGCGCGACGTGGAAGCCGGCCGGTTCCGATCGGATCTCTACTACCGGCTCAGCGTCTTCCCGATCGAAGTGGCTCCGCTGCGCGAGCGCAGCGAGGACGTTCCCCTGCTCGCGCGCACCTTCCTGCAGGCCGCGGCGCGCCGCCTCGGTCGCAAGGTCCCGAGGCTGACGCGCGACGTCGCCGAGCGGCTGCAACGCTACTCTTGGCCGGGCAACGTGCGCGAGCTGCAGCACGTCATCGAGCGCGCCGTGCTGACCTCGCCCTCGGGTGCCCTCGAAGTCGAGCTGCCTCAGACGACCGTCGCGCGCGAGCCCGGGACATCCGAGTCGCCCGCGCCGAAGGCCGTGGTGCCTGCGACCGAATTCCGGCGGCTCGAGGTGGAGAATTTGCGCGCCGCGCTGCGCGCCGCGGCAGGCAAGGTCTACGGCAAGGGCGGAGCGGCCGAGCTTCTCGGCATGCGGCCGACGACGCTGGCGTCGCGAATGAAGGCGCTCGGGCTCGACGCGCGCAGCCTGCGACAGCGAGGTCCGTGAGCCGCGCGCCGCGCCGCGTCAGGGTGTTCACAAGCACCAGGTCGTCGAGAGCGCGTTGCTCAGGTTGAACAGCGCTCCGCCGCCCGCGACGTCGCGGTAGATGAACTGGAAGTACCAGGTCTGACCGGGTTGCAGCGCGAGCCCCGTCGGCGGGTTCAACGCGTCGATGCGCGTGCGCAGCGTGCCGAAGAAGTCGGCGATCTCCATCGGGAAGTGCACGGTCGGGCTGCCGACGCACAAGAAGCCGTTGCCGAAGGGCGTCTGCGTCTGTGTCTGGCTCGCCATCAGGAAACCGCGGGTTCCCGGGCGCACGAAGTTCGCGACGACGAACAGGTTGTTCTGCGAGAGGTACGTCGCTCCGTTCCACGCGATCTGCGCGCCGGCGCCGACGGAGTTGGGTGCGCTCTGGCACACGACCGTCGGCGACACGCACGGCGGAGTTCCGCTGACCGCGGCCGGCCAGGCGTTCGAGAGCTTGTCGTTGCCCGTGCCCGGCACCTTGACCATGACGTCGCCCGCTCCGGCGTCGGCCGGAACGCCGAGCACGATCTGCGTGCCGCCGTTGGTCGAGATCACGGCCGTGAACTTGATCGGATCGCCGAGCGCGACGTTCGCCGCGGGGACCGCGCGCGTGAACCACACTTCGTTTCCGGTGGGAGCGAAGTTCGAGCCGGTGATCGTGAGCGTGCCCGGCGTCACGCTCACTCCCGTGATGATCGGCTTCGTCGCGGCAGCGGGCGAGTAGAGGAACTGCACGCCGGCCGAGTCGTCGGCTTCGAGCGTGCGCTGCGGCACGCCGTCGAGCTGGATGAAGCCCTGCATCGTCGCGCCGGCGATCGTCGAGTGATCGAGGCCGACCGAGTGGCCGAACTCGTGCGTCGCGACACCCTGCAGGTCGACCTCTCCCGGCAGGAGCGTGGCGTTGGGACCGTCGGACCAATTCCAGTTCTGGTAGTAGCGGATGCGCCAGCCGTCGGTGCTCGGGATCTCGGTGAAGGCGTACACGCCGGGCGAGCTGCCGCTGATCTCCGAGTGGATGTTGTCGTCCGTGCCGCCGACGCCGGTCGCGAGACCCTGGAAGCACGCGTCGAAGTTCGCGCCGCCCGAGCCGAGGCCGAAAGGCTGCGAAGGATCTCCGTCGCCGTTGCCGTGCAGACGGCTGCCCCATTCGACGCTGGCCTTCCAGATCGCGAGCACCGCTCCCGTCGCGCCGGGGAAGTTCGGATCGGGCGTGACGTTGTCGTTCGCCTGCGGCGCGGTGAAGTTGTTGAAGACGCGGAAGTCGCGCTGCGCGAGGCTCAGCGTGCCGCCGTTGAGCGTGTACGCGGCGCTGCGCACGGTCGCGAAGAGCGCGAGCGCGCCGCCGAGCACGACGACGCTCGCCGCGGCCTGACCCGCGAGGCGCCAGCGGGAGGAGCGCGAGCTCATCGGCGCTGCTCCTTGCGCGTCGCGTTCTCGGCCGCGAGGCGCGCGGCCTTGGCGCGGGCGAGCGCGACGACGCTCGAGCGCAGTTGCGCGAGCTCCACGTTCGCCGCGACCGCGTAACCGTCGCCGCGTCCCTGCACGATCGCTCCGCGGCGCGCGTCGAACGCGCGGTAGATGCCGCCGTGCGCCGCGCACAGCCCGTTGCCGGCGAAATCACCGCCGAGGTTGTTCGAGTGCTTGTAGAAGGCGATCACGCGGTTGCCGATGCGCACGTCGTCCGCCGCGGGTGCTTCGGAGTTCCATACGCCGTGGCGCGCGTCGACGAAGCCGCCGGCGAAGACGACGTCGACCGAGAGCGGCGCATCGTCAGCGAGCGAGCGGCCGTCGATGGTCAGGATCGTGAAGTAGAGCTCCGCCCCGTCGCGCGCGTGATCGATGCGGATGACGCGCTGGCGCACGATCGTGCCGTCGATCGCGCCGTCGGCGAGTTCGACCATCGCGGGGAGATCGAGACGCTGGATCGAAGCCTGCGCGGGGACCGCGAAGGCGAGCGTGGCGAGGAGCAGCAGGCGCGCGCAGAGCTGCTGCGCCGGATTGCGGTGGAAGGACATGGGTCGGCGGACGCGTCGGGCGAGGCCGCGAGAACGGCGGTGGAAAGGGTTTCCCGCTCGAGCGAGAGCCCTCGACCAACTCTACCGGACCAGCGCGAAACCGGCAGCGCCGCGCGGCGCTTCGCGCGCCCTCCAATTTAAGGAAGGCGCGCCGTTCAGCGCATCGAACGCCCGGCGCGGTTCGCTCAGGGTCCGATCGAGAACGCAACTGGGTTGGTGGCCGCGCACGAGCGAGTGCGCCTTCGCCCGCTTGCGGCCGGCTAGTCCTCGGGCCACGGCCGCGGCCCGAGGAACGCGCGCAGGTTCGCGTCGTTCGGATTGGCCGTGAGCAGCTCCTCGACCAGCGGCTTGCCGCGCGCGTCGTCGAGCTTCATCCACGCGATCGCGAGCCGGCGCCGGAGCTCGTAACGCCCGGGCCGAAGCTCGAGCGCGCGACCGAACGCGGTGCTCGCGCCCTGCACGTCCTTGGCCGCGTTGCGCGCGTCGCCGAGCAGCACCCAGAACTCGAAATCGTCCTTGGCGAGCACCGCGACCGATTCGAGACGCTTCACCGCGCTGGCGGGCTCGAGAGACTCGAGATCGGCGCGCGCGAGCGCCTTCTCGAGTTCGGGCCACGGCTTGTGTGCGTTCGCCAGCGGCTCGACGTACTTGCGCAGGCGCGGCACGTCGCGCTTCTCGACCAGGAGGCGCGCAATGCCGCTCCACACGCTGCGCACGAACGCATCGGGAGGCTGCTGCAGGGCGAAGGGTTGGAGCTCGTCGAGCGCGTGCTCGGGCAGCTCGATCTGCTGCGCGCTCTTCTCGAAGGGCGAGCTCGGCGACTGCGCCGCGGCGATGTCGGCCAGACCGCGCAGGAAGGCCGCCGATTCGTCCGTGGCGGCGTCGGCGAAACGCTCGAAGCTGCGGCTGATCGCGTGGTTCGAGCGCGAACGATCGCGGTACGACTCGCGGCGCAGGAGGTTCGCCAGCGGCAGCTCCGCCGATCCGCGGGCGCCCGCGCGCGCGAAGTGCGGCGTGGCGATCGTGCGCGCGCGCGGCTTCTCGGCGTGCAGCGTGACGGCCGCCGCCGGCTGGTGCAGTCCGTCGGCGGGGAGCAGCACTTCGGAGCCGAGCTCGACGCGCGCGAGCGGCGCGTCGGCGAAGCTCCACGCGACGAGCACCGTCGACTCCGGCACGTCGAGGCTCCCCATGCGCGGCGGATCTCCGTCGACCGGCGGGACGAGCACGAGGTCGTAGCGCGCCGCCGCGATGCGCTCGCGCGCCTGCGCGGGCGCCAGGATCTCGCCCTGCGGACGCGGCAGCTTGTCGAAGAGCCGCCGTTCGACGCGGTCCATCGCGGCATGCCACGGCGCGCTGCGATCGATCGTCGTGCAACCTTGTTGTCCGAGCAGCGTCGCGCGCAGCGGATCGAGCTGGCCGACGATCAGGACCGAGAGCTTGCCCGCCGCGCGCCGCGCCTGCGGCACGCACGCGAGCGACGCGTGCAGACGCTCGACCTCGGCGACGGCGTCCTCGGCGCTGGTCGAGAGCACGTGACGATCGAGCGTCGCGACGAGCGAGCCGCTGGGCGTGCTCTCGACCGTCAGCAAACCCTCGGGCACCTCGAGCGAGAGCTGGAACATGCGCGGCGCGGTCGGACTCGAATCATCCCATGGCGAGGTGATCGCGACGGGCAGCGCCGGCCGGCCGAACCACTGGAGGGCGGGCAGCACGTTCGCATAGCGCGCGTCCTCGCGTCCGAGGCTCGCGAGGCAAGGCACGAGCGCCAGCACGAGCAGCGAATAGCGCGCGAACTTGCCGGGGCCCGCGGCGCTCAGCACGGCGAGCGCGGCGCCAGCGGAAGCGATCAGGATTCCGGTGGGGATGAGCTGCGCGCTGAACATCGAGCTCTGCGTCGTGTCGAGCGCGGAATCGGCGACGAGCAGCGAACCGCTCAGCAGGAGCCCCTGCGCGGCGCCGGCGCACAGCGCGCAGAGCTGGCGTCCGTTGCGGCCGCCCGCGAGCGCGGCGCCGAGCACCAGAGCCGGGGCCGCGAAGAGCACGCTTGCGATCACGACGTCGTAGAGCAGCGTGCCGTGATCGCCGAGCGAGAGCCCGAAGGTCTTCAGGAACGCCGTCAAGGTCGGCGTCTTCACGAGATCGCGCACGACGATCAGCGGGACGTATGCGGCGAGCGCGGCGAAGGCGAGCAGCGTCGGCAGCGTCAGGTTGCGCAGCTTCGGCCAGCGCGCGAGAGGTCCGAGCGCCAGCGCTCCGAGCGCGACGAGCGCGAGGAACGTGCAGCCGAAGACGCTGTCGTCCTGCGCCGAGCCGGCGCCGAACAGCCGCACGTGGCGCGCCACGGCCTCGAGCGCGATCGCCGCGCCCGCACCGGCGGCGAAGAGCCCGATGAGCTCGCCGACGAAGGCCGCGCGATTGGGGTGCACGGCCTCGGGCGGTTCTTGCAGCTTGCGCTCGTCGAGGCACACGAGCAGCGCGCCCGCGACGGCCGCGAGCGCGGTGAGCACGAACGCGAGCGTCGAACCCGGCGTGATCCACGCCGCGAGCACGAGACCGTGCAGCGCGAAGCCCGCCGCCGCGGACGCGAGCAGGCCGAAGCCCGGCCGGCGCAAGGCGACGAAGAAGACGAGCCCGACGAGCGCGAGCGCGCTCGCGCGCCACAGGAGCGTCGTTCCGCTCGCGGCGACGGGCAGCTGGAAGAGATCGAGGCCGCGCGGCGCGCGCAGCATGGAGAGCACGACGCCGATCAAGAGCCCGCGCAGGAAGGTCCGCATCGCTTCGGACGTTAGGCAATGGCGCGGGGCGGAGCAATGCCGGCGCGCGCGGTCCCGCGCGAGCTCCCGCACGCAACCGATGCCCGGTCGACGCGCGGTGCGAGCGCGTCCGTCGCGCGTCTCGATCGAGCCTGCGCCGGGATGTCGCGCCGGCCGAGCATCACGTCGCCGAAGTCGTGCGACGCGAGGGCGCGTTCACGACGCGCCGAGGCAAGCTCCAGCCGGCTCGTTGCGCGCTCGCGCCCGGCACCGAGGGCCGCGCGCGACGACTTCGCGGACCGATCCTGCATCGGCGCCGGGCGGCGCGAAGGAGCGCGGCGTAGAGTACGCGCTCATGCCGTCGACTCGACGCACGCGCGCTGGCGCCTCGCACCCGTCCGAACCCGCGCCGGCGCGCCCGGGCGCGCCCTTCGATGCGAGCCGCGGCACGGCGCGCACACCACGAGCGCGAGGGCCTGCACGCGTCGCCTCGGCGCGAGCGCGCGGCGCGCGGCGAAGAAGCCCGGCGCGGAACGTGGTGCGGTCGAAGTCGCCTTTCCGCCTTCCGCTGCGCCGCGCGCACGTTGCGGCGCGTTGCTCGAGGTAGTTCCGCGCGAGGGCGCGCTGCCCTGGCGGCGCGATCGCGATGCGTGCGCGTGTGGATCAGCGAAGCATGCTCCAACAAACGCGCGTCGAGACCGTGCTGGGCTACTACGAGCGCTTCCTGCAGGCCGTTTTCCGAGCATCGGCGTGGCGCTCGCGAGCGCGGAGGTCGACGACGCGTCGTGGAAGCGACTGGTACTACCGCCGCGCGCGCACGCTGCACGCCGCGCGCGCGATCGTCGAGCACCGCACGGCGGGCGTTTTCCGAGCAGGCGACGACGTGCTCGCGCTGCCGGAAAGCATCGGGCCGTACACGGCTGGCGCCGTGCTCTCGATCGCCTTCGACGCGTCCGAAGCGCTCGTCGACGGCAACGTCGCGCGCGTCTTCGCGCGCCTGTTCGCGATCGACGACGAGACGGGCTCCGCGCGCTTCCAGGAGCGCACGTGGGAGCTCGCGCGCGCTCTCGTGCCGCGCGCGGGCGGCGCGGGCGAGTGGAACCAGGCGTTGATGGAGCTCGGCGCGCTCGTGTGCACGCCGCGCGCGCCGAACTGTGCCGGATGTCCGCTCGCGCGCCACTGCGCGGCGTTCGCGTCACGGCGCGTCGACGAGCTCCCGCGCCCCAAGCAGCGCGCCGCGATGATCGACGTCGAGCTCGTCGGCGCGTGGATCGAGGAAGGCGATCGGCTGCTGCTCGAGCGCCGATCCGAGAGCGGACGCATGGCCGGCATGTGGCAGCTCCCGACGATCGAGCTCGGCACGCGAGGGCATCTCGCGCCGCTCGAATGGCCCGCTCCGACGCAGCTCGACTTCGGTGCCGAGCTCCTGCGCGCGCGCCACGCGATCACGCACCATCGCATCCAGTTCGTCGTGCGCCGCGCGCAGCCTCCGCGGCGTCTTCCCGCGAGTTGGCAGCGGCACGCCTTTGGCGAGCTCCGCGCGCTCGCGCTCACGGGCATGACTCGCAAGGCGCTGCGCGCGCTGCGAGCCGGGCGCGCTCCCTTGTTTTCGACCGTGCCGAACCCGTAGAACGTGCTCGCGCGCGCGTGACCGCGCTCGATTCGAAGCCGTGGACCGCCCTCGACTCTCCCTGGAACCGGACGCAGCGCAGCCGGCGCAGGCCGCGCGCAAGAAAGGGCCGGCCGATGCCGCCGATGCCGATCGACGACGCATGGAGCTGCCTCCGCACGCGCGCGAGGTCACCGACGCGCCGGCGGAGCGCGTGTGCGCGCGCGGCGTGACCTTCGTCGTGCCGGCCTTCAACGAGGAACGCGGCATCCGCGGCGTGATCGAGCGCCTGAGCGAGCTCGAGCTCGACGTGCCGGTCGAGCTGCTCGTCGTGAACGACGGCTCGACCGACGGCACGGCGGCGGTGCTCGAGGCGCTGCGCGCCGAGCGCGGCAACCTGCGCGTGCTGCACCACCGCGTGAACCGCGGCTACGGAGCCGCGCTCAAGACCGGTTTCAGCGCCGCGCTGCACGACGTGGTCGTGATCACCGACGCCGACGGCACCTATCCCGAATCGAAGGTGGGGGAGCTGCTCGCGCACATCTACGACGGCGCGGAGATGGCGGTCGGCGCGCGCACCGGACCGGAGGTCAACGTGCCGCTCGTGCGCCGGCCGGCGAAGTGGTTCCTGCGGATGCTCGCGAGCTACCTCGCCGGCGAGCGCATCCCCGACTTGAACAGCGGACTGCGCGCGATGAAGCGCGAGCTCGTGCAGCGCTATCGCCCGATCATCCCGAATGGATTCAGCTTCACGACGACGATCACGCTGGCCGCGTTGACGAATCACCACCGCGTCGACTGGATCAGCATCAACTACCAGAAGCGCAGCGGCAGCTCGAAGATCCGGCCGATCCGCGACACGCTCGGGTTCACGGCGCTGATCGTGAGGACGGTGCTCTATTTCAACCCGCTCAAGATCTTCTACCCCGTCGCGGCGGTCTGCGGCGCGCTGCTCGCGGGCTCGCTCTACTACGACATCTTCTATCTGCCCGAGCCGAACCTGAGCGACAAGACCGTGCTGCTCTTCGTCGCGCTGGTGCAGGTGCTCACGGTCGGATTACTCGCGGACTTGATCGAGAAGAAGTCGCGGATGTGAGCGAGCAGCGAGGAAGCGCCATGACCGCGCGACGAGACGAGCGCGAGCGCTTTCGCGCTGGCTCTGCCCCGGCGTTTGGCCTCGCACGCATTCGAGCGGGAGGATTCGAGAGCAATTCGTCGCGATGACCGCACGCCGCGCACAGGTAGTCGAGGGTTGCTGGCACGCCGTCCCATTGACGCATGGCTTCGCGGCGGGCCTTGTCGTGCGAGGCGAGCGGGGTCGATTCGCGATCGTCTCGTTTGCTGACCAACTCTTTGGCGCAGCCCCGACGCTGGAGCGTTGCTCGACGTTCGGACCGCGAGATGTCGTTTACTCCAGCCGCGTCGACGTCGAGGGGATCCGCGAGGGGACATGGGCGCGTATCGGTCAGCACCCGGATTGGAGCCGTGCTCGATGGCCGGTGCCCGTTTTCGCCACGTACCTGCCGGTGGGACGCCCATGGAAGCTCCTCGCGCTCGTGACGCTCGACGACGATGGAGACGCAACCCAGGCCGTGCATCCGATCAAACTCGGCGACCCGCTGCCCAACCCGTTGCCGCCTGCCGATGGGTATGCGCCAGCGAGCGCTGTCGAGATCATCCTCTCGCAGATCCTGTGCGATGGGGATGCGTCGGCTGCATCGCGCTGACGGCGTCCTCGTCGCGGATCGACGCGTGGCGATCGAGCGAATGTCCCCGTCGGCGAAGGCCCGAAACACGGTGCGCACGACGCGACGCAGGAAGTGCTCGAGCTCGCGGCAGTCGCACGCGACTTGCGAGAGGCGCACGCGGAGCTCGCGCGCGAAGGCGCTGCCCTGGCAGTCCTGGCGCAGCGCGCGGCGCACGCATCCGTGGGGTGAATGGCTCCGGGCCGATCGCAGTGAGCTCGGGGCACTGGGCGCCGAACATGAGTTCCTGCAGTGTTACGCCACCGGCGCCGAGATAGCGAAGGACCCGTGGCGCGTTTCGATCGTCGCTTGCCTACGGATCCAACTCGTCGACCGCCACGACCGTCAACTCGCGAACCTGCTTGAGGCGCCGATCGTTGGTCAGAAAGACCGAGGCACCGGCAAGATGAGCCGTGGCGAGATGAATCGCGTCGGGGGTCCTCAGCTGGTAGGAAGCGCGGAGGCGCGCCGCTTCTCGGGCGATGAGCGTGTCGACCGGCCGAATGGTGAGGCTGGTCTGGCTCGTGAGGATGTCCTCGTACTGCGCCGCGAGATCGGTCCGTCCGAGCTTGAGCGGCCTGACGAGGATCTCGAGAAGCACTATGGTCGAGCAGACTCCCGAGCACGACCCGTTGCCGATCGCCTCTACGATGGGAGCGATCCGGCGCGCACGATCGGCGGAGGCTTCGAGGAAGTAGATCCAGGGCGCGGTCTCGATGTAGATCTTCCCCGCCGTCCGCAGGAGATCGTCTACTCGGACCATTCGTCGCGCAGGTCGCTCACGTACCGGTCGGGATCCACTCCACGCCAGATCTCGCGCCCCAGTCCGCGGAGCGACGTCAGTCCGCGTCCGGGTGCACACGCGGTGCGGTGGTCGACGAGCGTGATCGAATGATCGGCGACACCGAGCAGCAAACGGTTGGCAACGCGCACCGCGTCCTCGGAGACGACGTGCTCGTAGGGCGCGCGGATGTCAAAAAGGATGAAGGACATGGCCAGGCGCGGTGTCGAAGAGGGTCCGAAGGTCCTGCGTGATCATACCTTCGAAGATGTGCTCGACGTTCTCGTGAGCGGCGATCATCAGCTGTTGGAGCTGCACGAGCGATGGAGGCGCTCCCATCGCGACGCTATCGACGATGTCGAGCAGGAAACAGGTCGTTTTCGGCTGTATGGGCGCCGCCGATCCGAAGGTGACGACGAGTTCGTGTCCCGGGTTCCTCGACGGCACCTGAAGGCGCAGCAAGAAGTCCCCGTGAGTGGTCGCCACCTCTCGAGGCCATGAGGGGAAGACCTTGAAGTAGCGCGAGAGCGCGCCTTCGACCTGCGGCAATTCGACGCGATTGATGTACCGCAGCGTGATCCTGGAGATCGACGTCGGCGCCGCGAGCTCGGAGTAGACCCGCGCGAGTTCGAGGACCGTCGGCAACCACTCGTCGAATCCCGAGTACGGTTGCAGTCGATTGAACACGAGCAGATCGCGCTGGATCTGGAGTACTCGCGACTTGTCGGCGCTCCGCAGCACCATCCGCTCGCCATGCGCGCGAGTCTGGGTTCGAGTCCCGGCGGGGTCGAGTTCGACTTCGACCTCGAATGACTGTAGGTCCGACTTGTCTGGGAACTCAGCCTGGACACGACTGTAGAAGAGCCCTGGTGTGGTCAGGTCCCAAGCGCTGGCGTCGAAGTGGATTTCGCACAACGCCTCGATGATCGGCGGATTCCTGTAGCGGCGGCTCATCGCGATCTGATGGTAGCGCTGACCCAGGACGCGACGCGAACCTCAAGCGCACGCACAGCGGCGGAAGTCCGAGCCGATCGCCGAGGGCTGCGGCGGTCGGTTCACGTTACCCAGCGCGAGCCGTGGCCAAGGCGCTTGCATTCCTCGACGCGGAATACAGCCCGCACGACGCGCCGCAGGAAGCGCTCGAGCTCGCGGCAGTCGGACGTGTCCTGCGAGGGGCGCACGCCGAGCTCGCGCGCGAAGGCGCCGCCTTGGCGGTCCTTGCGCAGCGCGACGCGCACGCTCCCGCCCGCAGTCAACGGCTGCAGGCCGATCGCGGTGAGCTCGAGGCCCGCGGCGCGAAGCATCAAGTCCAACAAGCCTTCGCGACCATCCGTCCCGCGCACCCGGTAGCGCAGGCCCGACTCGGCCGGGAAGTCGAGGCTCGAGCAACCCGCGGGGAAGACCGCGAAGTCGCCCGAGATCGCCAGCGGGCCCGCCGACAGGTTGGAGTTGCGCAACCTGCGCAGCAGCAACCTGCACGTCCCGGTTTGCGCTGGCGTCGTGATCGCGATCCGTAGTCGCGCTGACCGATCACCACCGCGTCGACTGGCGACCGGCCTCGCTCGCACGTCGGAACGTCATCAGTAGTCGACGATCCATCCATTCGTCGCGTTGAACGTGAAGGGCGGGCAGAACGCGGCCGCAGCATTGCGGTAGAAGGTCTGGTAGTAGCGACGACCGCTCCCCGGGCCGACCTGTCCGCGAATCTCGATGGTGGCGTTGCTGGGACCCGGGTAGACCGCGGCGCCGCCGAGAGCCGATGCGATCCCGAGACGAATGATGTTCCCGCCTGCGCAGCGGATGCCGTCGCCGAAGACACCGTCGAAGCAACCGTCACCCTGGAAGAAGACGCACGTCGCGAGCTGCGGCATGCCCGCCGCCGTGAGAGTCGAGGGGCTTCCGGCCGCATAGGCGAGCGTTGCTCCCGCGCCGAACGAGTTCGCGCAACCGGCGCCCGGTGCTCCGAAGTTGCCGCAGGGGCACGGCGTGGTCACGGTCGGATCGAGGCCATCGCCGGCGCAGAACGAACCAGCAGACCCGCCGACGGACGGCGGTCCGACCTGGAACTGGACGAACGCGATCCCGTGCGGACCGGGCTTGGTCACGCTGACCGCGACGGGCCCGCTGCCGTCATTGATCGTCAGGCTGAGATCGGATGCGGCCGACGGATCGTCGGCGACGAACACTCCGCGAAAGTCCGCGACCGGAACGGAGCGCTGCAGGTCGCTCGCCGGAGATGCCTCGGAGTTGGCCAGGTTGCCGTTCGTGATGGCGATGATGTAGCGGCTGTTCACGTAGTTGGCGCTGATCTGCGCGCGCCCGTTGAGCACGAACGCGTCGTCGTTCCCGCGGCCGGCGATCGCGCCAAAGTCGCAGTTGTAGACCCATAGGTCGGTGTCGACCGAGGCATTGGTGGCCGTGATCGTGATCGGTCCCGGAGCGAAGAAGCCCGAGCCCGGCGCCGCGACGATCGGAGCGGGGAGCACGCTGCTCGAGAGCGTGGACGAATACGTCGAGGGGCTGGAGCCCGTCCCGCGCACTCGGACGTAGACGACGCCCGTGATCACGAACGACGGACCCGGATCCCAGGTCGTGTACCAGCGCAAGACCGCCTGGCCGCCGGGGGCCACGCTCTTCGACTGCAACACGGCGTCGTTCGTGGTGATCGTCCCATTCACTTGCTGCAGTCCGACGAGATCGATCGTCAGCGCCGGTCCGCTCGTGTTGTCGAGCGTGAGCGTGACCTCGTTCTGCCCGAAGTCGACGTTGTTCACCGAGTAGAAGTCCTCATCGGACGAGCTCGTCGTGCCCGCGATGAGCATCGACGCGCCGCCGAGTGTGAAGTTGACCTGCTGCGCCGTCGCCTTGGAGCCGTTGGGCTCGACGTCGGCGTGCGCCAGCGCGGTGCCGACGAGAATCGGGACGAGGGACAGGCAGTGACGGATGACGCGTGCGTTCGACATGAGAGTCTCCTGGCTCCGCCGCTCGGCCAGCAGGGTCGAGCGAGGTGGCGCCGACTCTGATTGCGCCGGCACGAGCCCGGCGGACGAGAAAGGACGCGTTTCCTGGCGCGCACGACATCCGCATCAGGCGGCCAGGGGCGAATCGGCGCTGTCGACGCGCGCGCGCGCGTTCGATGCGCGGCCGTGGATGCCGGCGTCATCTCCCTTTTTCGTCCGCCGCGGCCGGACGAGCTCGTCGCTTGGTCCCCGGCTCAGGCCCGGAACACGGTGCGCACGACGCGGCGCAGGAAGTGCTCGAGCTCGCGGCAGTCGGACGTATCCTGCGTGAGGCGCACGCCGAGCTCGCGCGCGAAGGCGCGGCCTTGACGATCCTCGCGCAAGGCGACGCGCACGCTTCCGCGCGGAGCGAAAGGCTGCGGGCCGATCGCGGTCAGCTCGAGGCCCTTGGCGCCGAGCGTCAGCTCCAGCAAGCCCTCGCGGCCATCGGTCGTGCGCACGCGATAGCGCACGCCCGACTCGGCCGGGAAGTCGAGGCTCAGGCAACCCGCGAGGAAGACCGCGAAGTCGCGCGAGATCGCCACCGGGCCCGCGGACAGGTTCAGATCGCGCAGCTTGCGCAGCAGCGAGCGTGCACGGTCGGTGGGCAGGGCGTGAGAGTCGAGTTCGAGCACGGGAAGCCCACGTAGTCGCGCTCCTCGGGGCGGGGTAGCGAGGCACAGATGTGCCGCGCTAGCGACGCGGTGGGGCTGTCCGTATCGGCGCTTCATGGCGGTTGGTTGACAGCTCATCCGCCAGGTCTTGTGATTCAGCAAAGATTGCAGGGTCCGTTCCCGAAAGCCGCACGCAGCGCAGCCAGCGCTGCCGGAACTCGGCCGCGACCGTTCCCCGAGGCTCTCGTCGTCATGCAACGCACCCCCACACGCCGCTCGCCTGTTTCCTCCGTCCTCCTGCGTCGCGCGATCGGCGCCGCCGGTTGGCTGGCGGTGCTCGCGCTCTCCGCGGCGCCGCTGGGCGCGTTCCTCGGCAGCGCCGACGCGCTCGGCGCGAACATCGCGCTCGAGGACCCCAAGCCGCAGGACCCGGCTGCCAAGCCGGAGGCGAAGAAGGAGGCGCCCAAGACCGAAGCGGAGCTGATCGAGGCGATCAAGAAGTCGGGCGACACCGTCGAGCCCGAGCTCGTGCGTTATCTCGCCAACTTCAAGACGCGCTCGGCGATGCAAGCGCTGCTCGAGTTCTACAACAGCTTCGGCACGGTGTTCATGAAGCGCGAGGTCGTGCGCGCGCTCGCGCTCTTCGACGGCGTCGCCGATGCCGAGCAGCCCGCGCTGCAGAAGATGATGGACGTCGCCACGCAGTCGAAGGAAGTGGAGCTGCGCACGGCGGCCATCGATTCGCTCGGCGAGTGCGGCACGCACGGCAAGGACTTCCTGCGCCTGATCGTCGAGTCGGCCGCGGACGACCAGCTGCGCGAGCGCGCCATGCAGGCGCACGTGAAGCTGCACGACAAGAGCGACCTCGACTGGTACCGGCAGATCTACAAGCCCAAGGAAGACGACGCGAAGAAGGACAAGTCGGGCAAGAAGGACACGCGCAAGGACCAGAAGAAGCCCGAGAAGAAGCCCGATCCGAAGAAGGCGGGCAAGGACGACAAGGACGACAAGGACAAGCCCGAGGCCACCGAGGCGAAGAAGGGCCGGCCGCTGCCGAACGTGCGCTTCAACGCGTTCGAGGCGCTGGTCGGCAACATGACGGCCGAGGAACTCGGCGACGCCGTCGAGGATCCCGCCTGGAAGATTCGCGACCAGGCGTTCGCCGAGCTCGACCGACGCCAGGATCCCAAGCTGCTCGAGCTCGCGACGAAGACGCTCGCCAAGGGCATCCTGACCGACTCGACGCGCGGCGACCGGCACTCGCAGGAGGTCACGAGCGTGCGTTGCCGTTGCGCGCGCATCGTCGCGCGCATCCAGGGCGTCAAGGGCGTCGACGACCTGATCAAGCGCGGCTCGGCGATCGAGACGCCCAAGGAGCTGCGACTCGTGCTGGCCGAGCTCGTCGCGGGCTTCGGCGACGACAAGACGAACAAGCAGCTCGTCGCGGCCCTCACCGGCCGCGCGTCAGCGGAGGAGAAGCTCTTCCTGATCGCCGCCACCCGCAACCTGCAGGACGACAAGGTTGCCAAGGGCCTCGATCACCTGCTCGGCGACAAGGACCAGGACGTCGTCGTCGCCGCCTGCCGCGCGCTCTCCGATCGCAAGGAGAAGAGCGCCATCGAGCACCTCTCGAAGATGATCGGCAAGGGCAAGGAGCGCAACACGATGCGCGCCGCGCTCGAAGCCCTGGTGGTGATTCGCAAGGGCGATCCGGCCTGGGTGGACGAGCTGATCAACCTGACCAAGAGCGAGGACTTCGAGGTGCGCAACCTCGCGCTCGAGTCGCTCGGCCAGACGAAAGAGCAGAAGGCGCTCGAGAAGCTCGTCGCCGCGCTCAACGACACGAGCTGGTCCGTGCGCCTCGCCGCGCTCGATGCTCTCGCGCACATGCGCGTCAAGGAAGCGATCGGACCGATCGTCGAGCGCATGGCGAAGGAGGACGGGCGCATGCTCCAGGAGTTCTCGCTCACGCTCTGGCGCCTGACGGGCCAGGGCTACGGCGAGAATCCCAAGGGCTGGGAGAACTGGTGGAAGGCCAACGGCGAGCGCTTCGAGTTCCTGACCGAGGAGCAGCTCAACTCGGTCAAGACCGGCGAGGAGGAATACCGCCTGCGCCAGACGACGCGCGTCGAGTCGAAGTTCTTCGGCCTGCGCATCATCAGCCACCGCGTGATCTTCATCATCGACGTGTCGGGCTCGATGCAGGAAGTGCTCAACAGCGAGTACGACGGCAAGACCGGCACGCCGCGCATGGAGGTCGCGCGCAAGGAGCTCGATCGCTGCATCCAAGGACTCGACCCGAGCGCCTTCTTCAACATCCTGACGTTCTCGACCGACGTCGATCGCTGGATGGACGGCGCGCTGGCCGTGGCGAACGACAAGAACCGCGAGGAAGCGCGCACGTACGTCGGCAAGCTCAAGGAAGGCGGCGGGACGAATCTCTACGGAGCGATCCAGGAGGCGTTCAAGGACCTCGACGTCGACACGATCTTCATCCTCTCCGACGGCGAGCCTTCGGTGGGCGACGAGATCGACCCGGTCGTGATCCGCGATCACGTCAAGGCCTGGAACGAGCACCGCGGCATCCAGATCAACACGATCTCGGTCGGCGGCCAGTTCCAGGTGCTCGAGTGGATCGCCGAGGACTCGGGCGGCACGAACATCCACTTCGATTGATTCGCCACTCCGGTTGATTCGGCGGGAATCCTCGACTCGCGCGCGCGCGGCACCGCGGCGCGCGAGTCGATGCGTCTCGAGACGTGGCGCCGCCCGCCGGAGCCCACTGGCGGCGCGAGCGCGCGTCTCGTAGAACGCGCGCTGCGACGCGATCGAAACCACGCGCTGATTGAAGACGCCGCTCCGAGTCCTGCTCTCGCTGACCGTCGCGGCGGTGTTCCTCGCCGCGTTGATGGCCTGGGGCGGCGTGAGCCTCGCCGACCTCGCCGCCGTGTGGAGCCGCGCGTCGTGGAGCTCTCTCGCGCTCGCCTTCGCCGTCTACGCGCTGCAGTACGCGCTGCGCGCACTGCGTTTTCGCGTGCTCGTGCCGCCCGATGCGAGGCCGGGCTTCGCGTGCACGCTGTCGGTCACGGCGGCCTATGGCATGGCGACCCTGATCCTGCCGGCGAAGGTGGGGGAGGCGACGTTCGTCGTGTACCTGAACCGAGCCGCCGGCGTGAGCGCGTCGCGCGCGCTCGCAGCGCTCGTCGTCGCGCGTCTGCTCGACTTCGCGGCGCTGCTCTTCGGGTTCGGAGTCGCGTGCGTCGTGCTCTGGTCGTCGGGAGCGCATGCGGAGCTCTCGTGGATGAGGCCGCTCGGTCCCGCGCTGCTCCTCGGCAGCGCGCTGCTCTTCGGCTTGAGCGCACGCGGTGATCTCGTCGTGCGTCTGGCGACCGCGCTGTCGCGCAGCGTCGGGCTGACGCGCCACCCGCGCGGCGCGCGGCTGATCGAGCGACTCACCGGCGTCGGCAGCGCGCTGCGCGAAGCCGCGCAAGACGGTCGCGTCCTGCGCGCCGCGGCGCTGTCGTTCCCGATGTGGGCCTGCGTCTTCGTCTTCTGCGCGATCCTCGCGCGCGGCTTCGGCCTGCCCGACACGATCACCTTCGCCCAAGCGAGCTTCGGCGCGAGCCTCGCGATCCTCACGAGTCTGATCCCCCTGAGCGCGTTCGCCAACTTCGGCACGCTCGAAGCCGGCTGGGTCCTGGGCTTCGGCACCTTCGGCATCAGCCGCGAGCTCGCGCTCGCGACGGGCACGGGCCTGCACCTCGCCCAACTCGCGTTCGCCGTCGCGCTCGGCCTGCTCGGCCACATCGGAATGGGCCTCTACTCGCGCCGTTCACCGTCACCACGCGGTCCGTGAGGATCCAGTGCCGCGCGGCGAGCCCGCGCCCTCGCGGATGCGGCGAGCGACGGCCTTGCCCACGAGCTCGCAACCCTTCGGCGTGTGGTGCAGCTCGTCGTAGTAGTGCTCGAAATCGCGCGGGACGATCTCGTTCAAGACGACCTCCTCCACCTGCATCTCGCGCGCGACCTTCGCCGCACGCTCGTCGACGCGCGCGAGCAGTTCCCAGCTCACGCGCGTCGCGTAGTACGTCGTCACTTCACCGGCGTACGGCCGCCCGACGCAGAAGTTCCACAACTGCCGATCCTCTTCCGGCGTCAACTCCTTCTCGAGCCACGGCTGCCGCGCGAGGATCACGCGCGCTCCGTGCGCGCGCCCACGCTCGACCAGGCGGCGCAGATAACGCTCGAAACGCTCGAGCATCGCGCTCGGGTCCGGAGCCTGCGTGATCGTCGTGCGCGCGCGCTGGCGCATCGCGCGCGCGTCGCCCAACCGCTTGCCGGCGCGCTCGCGCACCTCGATCGGGCGGCGCAGGCGCTTGTTCCAATACGACGCGATCCGCCGCAGCGCGAGCGTGCGCGGGCCCCAGCCGAACGGGGGCTCAGGATGCCATTCGAAGACCTGGCTCGACGGGATCGGCTCGTCGGCGAGTTGCGCCGGGGCGTTGCGTTCGAGCCAGTAGACGAGATCGCTCGCGCCGACCATCAGCACGAGCGCGTCGAGCCGTTCGTAGCGCGGCAGCGTGCGCTCGAGCATGCGTTCGACGTGCGCGCAGGAGACGAGCGAGCGCGCGACGTTGCCGACGTGGACGCGCTCGACACCCAGAGCGGCGCGCCCTTCGGGCGTGTTGAGCTCGCGCGCGATGACCTCCGGCCAGGTGCTCTTCTGATCGAGGAAATAGCACTCGGCCGCGCTGCCGCCGGTGACGAGCACGCGGTACGTGCGCTCCCACGACGGCGGCAACGGAGCTCCGCGCTCGCCGGCGGCGTTGACCTCCCACAGCGCGACCTCGGAGAGGTTCGGGAGCACGCCTCGGTCGAGCTCCAGTCGCCGGCGCGCGAACGGCGCCCACACGAAGTACGGGCCATTCGCGGGCAGCCACGCGCGCGCGATGAGCTCCGCGACCGCGAAGCCCAGCGCACCGGCGGCCGCGAGCGCGGCCAGCCACGCCAGCCACATCATGGATCGCGCCTCGCGCTCATGCGCCGGCCGAGCACCGCGGCGAGGTCGAGGTACGGATCGCCGCGATAGACGAAGAAGGTCCACACGAGCGCGAAGACCGCGACCATCGCCACGCCGCACGCGATCAAGCCGACGAGCCCGTCGACCTGCAGCGACCAGCGCATCCACAAGAGCAAGGCGAGCGGCACGAGCGCTCCGATCGACACGCGCACCACGACGTAGGACAGCCAGCGCGCCACGGGCACGCCCAGCTCGCGGCAGGCGTGCACGAGCACGACCACGGCGAAGATCACGTTGGGCACGGCGGTGCCGAGCGCCACGCCGACGATGCCCATGCTCTCCACGAGCAGCAGCGAGAGCACGAGGTTGATCACGCCCATCGCGAGCAGCGCGAACGCCGGGAAACGCGGCTTGCCCAGACCCATCAGGAGCGGCAGCGCGACACCGCGCACCGGCAGGTAGAAGAGGAACGAGACCATCAGGAGCTGCAACACCAGGCCCGAGCGCTCCTCGAACACGCGACCGATCCACGCGCCGAGGAACACCGGCCCGAGCACGATCAAGTAGAGCGCGACGAGCAGCACGAGCGACAGGCAGATCTTCGACCACTTGAGGAACACGTCGCGCAGCTGACCGAGCTCCTGCGTCGTCTTCAAGCGTGTCGCCATCGGCATCACGACCGCACCCACGGCGATCAGGAACTGCGTCAGGGGATCGAAAGGCTTGTTGCCGACGTCGAAGTAGGTCGCCTGTTCCGCGGGCAGGTAGGCGCCGATGACCATCGCGTCGAGGCGGAAGGCGAGCAGCGCTCCGACGTTGAGCAGGAGCGCGAAGACGCTGAAGCCCAGGATGCGCGCGACGAGGGTGCGGTCGAAAGCCGCCAGCGAATAACGCAGCCCCGGGTAGCGCCTGCGGATCACGATCGACATGACCGTGAACTCGAAAACCATCGATCCGACCTGCACGAGCGCGAGCGTCGGCAGCTCCGCGCGCCAGCTCAAGAGGACGAGCGTCGTGCACAAGCGCAGCACCACCTCGCTCGCCATGATCCAGTTGCGCACGACGAAGTCCTCGTGAGCGTCGAAGATCGCGTAGGGCAGGCGCAGCGCGAAGCCCAGGGACACCTGCGCGACGACGATCAGGAACGCCGTGCGCGCTTGCGCGTGCATCTGCGGCGAGAGCCCGGCGCCCAGCACGCCCTGGAGGTACTTCGCATCGAAGAGGAAGTAGAGCCCCAGGCCGATCACCGCCGCGCACGCGCCGAGGAACACCGCGATGCCGAGACACGTCGCGATGGCGCGATTCGTCCCTTCGAGGTCGGCGCGCGCGACGCGCTCGGTGATGAAGCGCACCGAGGCCATCGGCACGCCGAGGATCAAGAGCGAGAGGATGCCCGTGCTCGAGACGATCGTGACCCACAGGCCGTTCTGCTGCTCGCCCAGCGTGCCGACGACGAAGGGCGTGAGCTTCAAGAGCACGATGAGCTGCAGCAGGTTCAGCAGCCAGGTGGATCCGATGCTCTTGAACACGCGGTGGGGGATTGTGCGACCTGCGCGCTCACGGTGCGAGCCTGTGCGCGAGCTCGCCGCCGTCCTCGACGAGCCAGCGAGCGAGCACGCGGTAGCCGTTCCGGTCGAGGTGCAAGTCGTCGGCGGAATGAGCTTCGGACAGACGCCCGCTCGGGCTGGAGAGCGGCTCGCGCAGTGTCGTCACGTAGGCGACGGGCCGCTCCGGGTGCGACGCGCGGCGCGCGAGCTCCGCGCAACCGCGATCGAGCGCCGCGAGCGTGAGCTCCTCCGCCGCGCCGCCGTCACGATCGGGCAAGAGGCCGATCAACGCCACGGGAGCGCGCGCATGCGTCGCTTCGAGCGCGTCGAGCAGCCGTGCGAGCCGTTCGAGCACGCTCTCGATGCTCGCATGCCCCTCGCGCCAGTCGACGCTGCCGGCGTAGACCACGAAACCCGCGCAAGGCGCGCGCGGCAGGAGGCGCGGCAAGAGCGCGACGATCAGCGGCACTTCGGCGCGCGCGAGACCGCGATTGAGGCACGCGCGCGAGGGGAAGAGCTCGGCGAGCGGCATGCGCTCGATGGTCGACGAGCCGAGGAAGACGATCGAGCCCGCGGGCGCGAGCTCGTTCTCGGTGACGAACGTGTTCACGCGTTCGCGCGCGTGCGCCGCGACCTCGCGCGCTCGGCGTGCGTCGGCGGGATCGAGCCGCTGGCGCAGGCTCCACCCGCCCGGCCAGCCCAGCGACCACGCGAGCGAGAGGTAGAGCGCCGCGAGCGCGCCGCACCAGGCGATCGCGCTGGTGACGGCGTTCGATCCATGCGTCCGTGAGGCCTCCGTGCCCATCGCTGTCGAGTCGTGCTCCCGCCGCCGATTGCAGCGCGGCACTTCGCACGGGGCGAGGCTAGCAAAGCGCGCGCGGCGATCGACCCGAGGCGCCGCCGGCCCGGCCGGATCTCCGCCGAATCAAGGGCGAGCGTGCGCTTCCGCGATCGCTTTCGCCTTGCGCATCGCCCGCCGCGTCGAGGAACGCAAACCCAGGCGCAGGAGCGGAGCGCAGAGGCCGAGCCACCAGCGTGGCTTGAGGACCAGAGTGTTCGTCTGCGTCCACAAGGTCGCGCTGCCTTGCGCCTGGTAGGCCCACGAACCGCCACCGCCGGCGATCCAGCTCGATTCGACTTCCTCCAGCGCGAGGCTCGTGCGGACGGGGCGTTCGAACTGCCGGTACTGGAACACCGCGCGCATGCCGCCTTGCGCGCGAATGCGAACGCGCGGCGCGGGAGAGGAGGCGAGCACCTCGGCTTCGAGCACGCCGGAGTCCCAACTCGAGCGGCGCGTGTAGTCCTGGGTGAAGTCCCACAGCTCCGCCGGCGTCACGTCGACCACGATCGATTCGGTGACGGTGAGCTTGTGCTCCATTTGGAGAGGTGGTGTCGCAGGTGGAATTCACGAGCGAGACGACTCGATCGTACTCCCGTTCGATGGCCGCATCGAACCCACCTCCCTCTGCCTCGTGCCTCGCGCGTCTCATCTGCCTCGCGCCTCCGGAAAACGAGCCCCGCGCAGCGTTGGGTCGCCGCCGCGGCGGCCCGACGCTGTGCGGGGCCAGCGATGCGGAGCACGCTTGTGTGGCGCGTTGCTCTTCAATTTGCCTTTGGCTCTGTTCTGGCAGCGCCGTTCCGATCGACACGTCGATGGAGTCGATCTTCAGCACGTCAGCGTCGCTTCAATCGTGGATG
>JBGATX010000045.1:0-2404 GCA_044228975.1 Planctomycetota bacterium
CCTGCGCAGCGATGCCCTCGTTCTCCTTGATCAGGCCCAGGAGAAGGTGTTCGGTCCCGATGTAGTTGTGTCCGAGGTTCGAGGCCTCTTCCATCGAGAGCTCGAGCACCTTCTTGGCGCGCGGCGTGAAGGGCAGCTGGCCCATCGTGACCATCTGAGGTCCGGTCTTGACGATCTTCTCGACCTCGCTGCGGATCTTGTTCAGGTCGATCCCCATGTTCTTGAGGACGTTGGCCGCCACGCCGCTGCCTTCCTGCACGAGGCCGAGGAGGATGTGTTCCGTCCCCAGATACTCGTGGTTGAACCTCTGGGCCTCCTGACGGGCCAGGTTCATGACCTTCTTGGCGCGGTCCGTGAAGCGGTCGAACATGTTGTCCTCGGTGTCGCCTTGGGTTCGATCGAGGAGCACTGGCTCGTCCAGAGCTCCCGATGGGGGTTGGGATGGTAGCTAACTCCTCCTCTTCGACGTTCAAGAGCCTCCGGGTTTACCCGGCTCGACCACGAACGGGCACTCGCGTGGAAAAAAGGGAGGGTCGGCGCGGCGTGCGCTCTCGTGCGGAGGGCGAGCTGCCGACGCGTGCGCACGGCACATCGCCCGCTGGGCGAGTGCGATCGTCGGCGCGCGAGGCTTGTGCAGGACCGTGGCGGCCGCGAAGCTCGTCACCGCGGAGTTCCTGACTGCACCGAGAGCAACCCAGGCCGATGGCGAGCGCACGTTCCGAGTTCGGTGCTTGGATCGCCGGCTTGGCTTGCACTGCATTGCCGTGCGCGCTCGCCGCTTCGCGGAGTGGCTTCGAACCGCGTGCGCTCTGGACGCTTGCGCTGCTCGCGCTCATCTCGACGGTCGTCGTCGCCGTGGCGATGAGAGAACGACCTTCAGCGTCGGGGTCGGACGCGCAGGCGTGCGCACGGCGTTGTGCGTGGGGCGCGGGGGCCGGCATCGGCGTGCTGGTCGGCGTGCTCGCGGCGCAGCCGACGCCGACCAACTGGTTCATGTCGGACGTCGCCTGGCACGTGGCGAAGGTCTCGCTCGCGGCACACGGAGCTCCACTGCAGGATCCGATCCTGCGCGTGGCGACGATCTACCCGTTCGTCTTCCATCTCGCGCTCGCGCCATTCGTCTGGTTGGGCGCGAGCCCCGTCGACGTCCTGCGCGGGTTCGCGCCGCTCCAGTTCGCGCTGCTCGGATGGGCGTACTTCCGGCTGCAACGCGCGCTCTTCGAACCGCGCGCAGCCGCGTGGAGCACTCTCGCGCTGCCGCTCTTCCTCTACGCGCCCACGTCGGGCTACGCGTTCCTTCCCAATCCGTTCAACGCGTCGTTGCCACTGGTCTTCCTCGGGCTCGCGGCGCTGGTGCGCGCGGCGGATGGAGCGGTCGAACGTCCGCAGCGCGTGTCCGCATGGGGCGGGTTCGCCCTCGGTGTCGCAGGCTTGCTCTGGTACGGCCACTTGCCGTGGATCGTGTTGACCGTGCTCGCGTACGGCGTCCGGCGCGGTCGCTGGATGCGCGCCGTGATCGTCGGCGCGGCTCCATGCGCGCTCGTCTTGCTCGGGCACCTTTCGCTCCTGGGCCGTTCGAGCGCCACGGCGATCGGTGGGACGGACCCACCGGAACTCGCGCAGCGCCTCCCCGGCGTCGGTCGCAATCTCCTCACGCTCTCCGGCGAAGCGGCGCTCGAGCGCGCTCCCTGGTGGATCGGACCCGCGCTCGCGGCCGTGCTCCTGGCGAGCTGGTTGCGGCGTCGCGAGGGTTCTGTCGCGGGCGAACGGCTCGTGCTCCTCGCGTTCGCGTTCGCAACGCTCAGCCTGCTCGTCGCGGGCCTGCGGATGGCCTTCTGGCAGCCGTTTTCGTGGCGCTATGGCTTCGTGGTGTTCGCGTTCGCACTGTGCTTCGCCGGCCGCGCGCGTCCGTGGCGCTGGGGCTCGTGGGCGATCACTCCGGTCGCGCTCGCGGCGCAGATCGCTCCGTGGTGGGCCGGGGATTCTGCACTCCAACGACTCGACGTCTCGCGCAAGTCGCTGGCGCTCTTCGATGCGGGCGCGCGCCGGGTCGCGGAGTACCTGCGCGAGCACACGCCGCGAGACGAGCCCGTGTTCGCGTCGTTCGACACGTGGGATCTCGCGATCGGTTGCGCGGAGCCGCGACCGAATCTCGTCGCGCGTCGCGGCGGGCTCTACAACTTCGCGCCCGCGGACTTCGTCGCTCCGCGCTGGCGCGACTACCAGGATCTGCTGCAGCTCGACGACGCTTCGGCGGTGCGCGAGAAGCTGACGCCGTACGGATTCCGACTGGTCGTCATCGCGGAGAAGGACCTCGGCGAGCGCGGGTTCGCGGCGCTGGCAAACGGCTTCGAGAGCGTGCTCGAAGCGGGAACCTACCGCATCGTCGATCTCGCTCGCTCGC
>JBGATX010000045.1:2417-35391 GCA_044228975.1 Planctomycetota bacterium
TGATCGCGTCGCGCAGTCGCGCGGCGCGTTCGTAGTCTTCCTTGCCCTTGGCCTCTTCGAGCTCGCGACGCAGTTCGACCAGGCGCGGCTCTCCGTCGCCGCGCGGCTGGTTGCCGCTCGGGACGCGGCCGACGTGGCGGCGTGCGCCGTGCACGCGCTCGACGATCTCGGCGATGTGCTGCTTGAAGACCGAGTAGTCGCGCGGACAACCCAAGCGGCCCTTCTTGCGGAATTCGTCGAGCGTCATCCCGCAGTCGGGGCAGGCCGGGCCAGACTTCTTGCGCGTCTGCTGCGCGGCGAGCTGGAGCAGCTTCCAGATCTCCTGCTGGCTCTTCTTCTGTGCCACGCTCGGCAGCTCCATCGACTGGGCGCAGCTCTCGCACAGGTGGCGCTCGTCCCAGCCAGCCTGAGGCTCGGCGTCGCCCGCCTGGGGCGCACGACGTTCGGTCACGTGGATCTTGGCGGCGTTCTTCTGGCAGTTCTGACAGAGCATGGAATGGAGATCGGCGTGCGCCTGAATCTAGCTATAGCCTCCGTCCGCCACTCCGTCGAGTGACCGTCCGGGCGTCGCCTGGAAGGGAGCGAAGATCACCGCCGGGCTGCCTCGCGCGGAGGCTGGGACGGCAGGGCGGCCCGGAAATCGAGGGCCCGCTCGCGGAAGTTGAGGTAGGCATCGAAGCTCGCGCAGGCGGGCGAGAACAAGAGCTCCTCTCCGGCGAGCATGGTTTCGAAGGCCAGCGCGACCGCGGTCCGCACATCGGGAGTGGTGTGGGTCGTGATCCCGGCGGCACGAAACGGCGCCGCGAACGTCTCGCCCGCGGCACCGAACACGATGACGCTTCGCACGTGCCCGCGACAGGCGTCGACGAGCTCGTCGAGCGGCAGCTGCTTGGGCTTGCCTCCGACGAGCAGCGTGAAGCCAGGAGACATCGACCGCAGCGCGGACACCGTCGAATCGGGCGTCGTCGACACCCCGTTGTCGATGACGCGATGACCGTCGAAGAGACCCAGGCTTTCGAGTCGGTGCGGTAGCGCGCGCAACTCGGGTATCGCGGCGGCGAGCACCTGCGGCTGCGCTCCGGCGAGGCGCGCCAGTCCGAGAGCGATGAGAGTGTTCTGGCGTTGGAAGAGACCGGGCAGTCGGAGTTCCGTGATGTTGCCGAGCTCGGTCTTGTCCCAACGGAACGTCTCGGCGTGCAGATTGAGTCCTTCGTCCGACGGCGTGTTCAACCACGCGTCGATCCTGCGCACCCGGGCAGGGCGCCACGTGGACGTCCATGCGTCGTCCGCGGGCAGGACCGCCGCGCCGTCGACGACCGCGACGAGCTCCAGGATGCGTTGCTTCGCCGCGGCGTAGGCGGCGAGCGACCCGTGGCGCTCGATGTGATCGGCCAACACGTTGACGCAAGCGACGGCTTCGACGCGCGGGCGCTGCTGCGGCGTGCCGAGCTCCCGCGGCAACATCTCGAGCTGGT
Organism: Planctomycetota bacterium; assembly: GCA_044228975.1. GTDB lineage: Bacteria > Planctomycetota > UBA1135 > UBA1135 > JADJNY01. Next base: position 3,893 of record JBGATX010000045.1, read on the forward strand.
ACGAGGAGACTTCGAGCACGACGACATCGTCTGCTTCCATCGCGTCGGCTTCCTCGAGCAGCGAGTGGCCGATGTTCCCGCCGAGGTGGGCTCGGATTCCGGCCTGACGCAGGAGCTGGTGGAGCGTGTTGCACGTCGAGCTCTTGCCCTGCGTGCCCGTCACCGCGATGACTCGCGCAGCGCAGGACTCGAGAAACAAGGCGGTTTCCGACGTGATCGGCACGCCCGCGGCGCGCGCGGCCGCGAGGTAGGGGCTGCGCGGCGAGACGGCGGGGTTGGCGACGACGAGACCCGTGCGCGTGAAGTCCTCCGTGCGGTGTTCGCCGAGCACGAGCCTCAGGTCGAGGTCGGCGACTTCGCGCAGAGCCGGGGCGAGCTCCTTGGCGTTGCGCTGATCCGTGACCGTCACCCGCGCGCCGAGGCGGGCGAGGTGGCGCGCGACGGTCGCTCCTCCCCCGAACAGTCCCAGTCCCATGACCGTCACCGGCAGCCCGGCGACGTCGATTCCGCTGCGGCGCATGCGCTGATCCATGCGATTCGCGCGCGCCCGAGTCAATCCCGTCGTTGCGGGTCGCGCGCCGGGAGCGTGTTCACCGGACCTTCGGGCGTTCCCATGCGCAGGCTTTCGGCGTTGCGCAGGACGGCTTCGAGGTCCGGTTCCGTGACCTCGCCGCCCTCCGGCTCCAGGTCGATGTGCACTTCGTGGCGGTCGTGCCAGCCGACCGGGATCAGGATCTCGCTGAAGATGTCGACCGGGAAACGCCCGTACCAGGGCGGGAGCAGCTCGACGAGCCGCGAGTGCGTGTGGAAGCCTTCGTGGTAGAGCGTCACACGGCGCGTGCCATAGGCCTCGAAGCTCGTCGTGTACGGCGTCCAGCCCACGATCTCGTCGTCGAGTCGCACTTGAGCGCCGGGCGGGCTCGAAGTGATCACGAGCTCGCGCTTCACCGCGCAAGAGACGCTGCCCAAGGCCAGGATGGCGAGCACGACGCAGCGTGCGGCGGCTCCCGCGACGGCAGGCGATGCGATCCTCGTGCGTGGCTCGCTCATGGCGACGTCGGATTGGCGGAGAGGGAGGGATTCGAACCCTCGGAACCCGAAATACGGATTCACCGGCTTAGCAAGCCGGCGCGATCGGCCACTCTGCCACCTCTCCGCAGCGGGCGGCGGATGGTACTGGCGCTCCCGGACCGCGGCAAGCGCGCCGCGCGAGGTCCGCGCGCGACCGCTGCGGTTCGCGCGCAAGCTTCGCGCGTTCGAAAACTCGCGCGCGGAGGGGCGCGCACTCGTCCGACCGCGTCCGACCCGAGCCGCGCCGCCGCCCGGAGTTGCTCACCTCGGCGGCGTCCCTGCCGCGGCGCGGCCGGCGCGCCACGCGTTCGTGCACGCTGGCGGAGGCGAGAGGATTCGAACCCCTGGTGCCTTGCGGCACAGCGGTTTTCAAAACCGCCGCAATCGGCCGCTCTGCCACGCCTCCGTTGAGTCCGGGCAGGGTATGCGCGTGCACGCGCGTGGTCCAGGAGCGCGCCGCCGCCGCGGATCGAGGGTCACTTCTCGGGTGGCTTCTGCTGCGGATCTTCGGACGCAGGCGGGGGCAGCGGATCCGGTCCGGCATTGTCGCTGCGCGCGAGCTCGAGCACGTGCTCGGCGACGCGCACGCGACAGCGCGCGCGCAACGCGAGCGCCAAGGCGTCGCTCGGCCGCGCGTCCACCGTGGCGACGATCGTTCCGTCGCCGCCGCGCAGGACGAGCTGCGCGAAGAACGTGTTCTTGCGCAAGTCGACGATGTCGACGCGATCGATCTCGGCGCCCAGGGCGCGGATCGTCTCGAACGTCAGCTCGTGCGTCAGCGGCCGCTCGGCCTTGATGCCGTGCACGACGCGACGGATCTCGCAAGCTTCGGACGTGCCGATGACGATCGGGAAGCCGCGCTCGCCTCCCACTTCGCGCAGCAAGATGAACTGCTGCTCCGAAGCATCCCTGATGACGATCTGGCCGAGCTCGACCTCGACCATCGGCACACCTTCGTGCGTGTGTTTCATAGCCGTGGCGGAGCGCATCGTGCGCTATGGAACGGAGCGGTGGAAGGGGACAAAGCGGACCGAAGGTGCGCACTTCTGTGCGGGCGGCCGCGCGTCCCCGATCGTACCGGCGGTCGGGTACGATGGGCCAAGCCGCGCCGAGAGCGTTTCGACCCATGACCACGTCCGTGCGTCCCCGCGAGAAGACCGCCACGCCGGCGGCGGGTTCCTACCCCGACAATCCCGTGCTCGTGCATCTCTGGCGCGGCCGCGAGGTCGAGTCGCAGCATCGCGGCGCCTGGGTCGTCACCGACGCGGCCGGGCGCGCCGTCGACTCGGCTGGCAGCATCGACGCGCCGATCTTCACCCGCAGCGCGGTGAAGTGCCTGCAGGCGCTCCCGCTCCTCGAAACCGGCGCTGCCGCGCGTTTCGGCTTCGACGACGGCGACGTTGCGCTCGCCCTCGCCTCGCACAACGCGGAAGCGTGCCACACCGAGCGCGTGGAGCGCACGCTCGCGCGCCTCGGCCTTTCCGCGAGCGCTCTGGGCTGCGGCGCGCAGCCTCCGGGAGATCCCGAAGCGCGACAACGCCTGCGCGACCAGCGCCGCGCCCCGTCGAGCGTGCACAACAACTGTTCGGGCAAGCACGCGGGTTTCCTTGCTCTCGCTCTGCACCTCTCGGTGCCGGCGGCGAACTACCTCGAACCCGAGAGCGCCAGCCAACGCCTGGTGCGCAAGGCGGTCGCCGACGTCAGCGGAGTCGACGCCGACGCGCTCGGTTCCGCGATCGACGGCTGCAGCGCTCCGACCTTTCGCATGCCGCTGCGCTCGCTAGCGTCAGCGTTCGCGCGCGTCAGCAATCCGGACGGACTCGCGCCGCTGCGCCGCGCGGCGTGCGAGCGCATGCTCGCGGCCGTCGCACGCCATCCCGACCTGCTCGCCGGACACCACCAGCGCCTGTGCACCGACATCGCGCGCGTCAGTGGCGGACGACTGTTCCCCAAGGTCGGCGGCGAGGCCGTGTACGCGATCGGCGTGCGCGGCGAGGATCGCGGTCTCGCCGTCAAGATCGATGACGGCGGCGCGCGCGCTCTCCACGCTGTCGTGGTCGCGCTGCTGCGGCGCTTCGGCTTCGCCACGCGGGAGGAATTGGCGCAGCTGGAAGCGTGGGAAGAACGCTCGCTGCGCAACTGGGCCGGTGTCGAGGTCGGTCGGACCGAGGTCCTCGTCTGAAGCGCCGTTCGCGAGCGGGAGCACGCGCGCAGGCGCCGAAGCCGGCGTCGCGCAAGCGGCGCGGAACGGCGATCGCAGCCGCGAACGTGCCCGCACGCACACCGCAGGCTCCGTGGAGATTGCGCGCGGCGCCCGAACTGCCGATCGACGGGCACAAGGGACTCGCGGGGCGCGTCCTGTGCCTGTGCGGCAGCGAATCCATGCCCGGAGCGGCCGTGCTCGTCGCGCGCGCCGCGCAGCGCGCCGGCGCAGGGCTCGTGAGCATTGCGACGGACTCGGCGACGGTGCGTCAGGCGCTGCCCGCGGCAGCTCCCGAAGCCCTGCTTGCGACCTTCGAGACGGCGGCGCAGTTCCGCGAGCTCCTCAAGCGTCGCCAGGACCACGCGCGCCTCGCCGGACCTGGTCTGGGGGCGTCGCGGGCGACGCGCGAGCGCGTGATCGAACTCGTCGAGTCGACGCGCGACGCCGCGCTGGTCCTCGACGCCGACGCGCTCAACGTCCTCGCGGGCAACTGGCGGATCCTGCGCTCCGCGCGCACGCAGCTCGTGCTCACGCCGCATCCGGGCGAGGCCGAGCGGCTGCTCGGGCGTTCGTTCGGCGCCGACGATCGCTCCCGGCTCGCCGCGGCGCGTTCGATCAGCGAGCAGAGCGGCGCGATCTGCTGCCTCAAAGGGCGCGCAACGGTAGTCGCCTCCGGCGAGCGCGTGTATGTCAACGCGACGGGCAATCCGGGCCTCGCGACCGCGGGAACGGGCGACGTGCTCGCCGGCATCCTGGTCGCCTACCTCGCCGCTTGCCGAACCGGGATCGATCCGAGCTGGAGCGCCTGGGACGCGGCCTGTGCGGCGGTCCACGTCCACGGCCTCGCGGGCGATCTGGCGCGAGGGCGCGTCGGGACGCGCGGTCTGATCGCGTCCGATCTGGTCACGTTCCTGCCGCAGGCCGACGAGCGGATGCGAGCCGGGTCGAGGCTAGACTGACCGCTTCCATGGCCCTGACCGAACTCAAGATTCCTCCTGGTGCCGTCGAGACGCTCGGCGACGGCATCGGTTTCGTCGCGTGTGTCGACCGCATGCAGGTCGATCACGCGCTCAAGGTCGTCAACAGCGCGCGCATCTCGTACGAGAAGCAGCGCTCGGCCTTCGACGAGCGCGACCGCAAGCTCTGCGGCTTCCTCTGGGAGCACGGACACACCTCGCCGTATCGCCACTCGTACTACACGTTCCACTGGAAGGCGCCGCTCTTCGTCTTCCGCCAGGCGTTCAAGTACCAGGTCGGCAGCGGCTGGCGCGAGTACTCGGTCGAGGGTGTCGAAGTGGCGCTGGAAGTGTTCGACGTGCTCTTCGACACCGACAAGGGCTGCAGCTGGAACGAGGTGTCCGGACGCTACGTCCAATGGACACCGGAGTTCTACGCGCCGCGCACCTTCCGCGGCAATCCGCCGCACGGCAACAAGCAGGCGTCGGTCGACCTTCCCGGCGAATTCGATCACGCTGCAGAGCACGAGTTGATGGTCGAGGAGTGTCGCGAGGCCTACCGACGGTACGAGGCGCGCATCCAGCGCGGCGTGGCGAAGGAGATCGCGCGCATGTGCCTGCCGCAGACGCTCTACAGCCAGGCGTACTGGACGGTGTCGCTGCAGGGCGTGCTGCACTTTCTCGAGCAGCGCTTGAAGCCCGACGCGCAACACGAGATCCGCGCCTACGCGAGCGCCGTGCATTCGCTCGTGCGCGACGACCTCGAACGCGTCGGCGTCGATGCGTCGCGGCTCGGTGGGGGAGCAGGGTGACGGTCGGGGCGCTCCGGCTGCAGGCGCTGGCTCTCGGGGCGATGGGCGTCTGGCTCTGGACGAGCGCGCCGTCGCAGTCCGTCCCGCCTGCTGGCGCGCCGGCGGGCCGGCAGGTTCCGACGGCGGCGACCGCGGAGCTCGTCGCCGCGATGGAGAAGCTCGGCATCCATCTCGCTCCCGAGCGCGGACTGTGCACGCTCACGGTGCGCGTCGACATCCGCGACGATCTGCTCGAGTACTTGCTCGTGAACCCGCGTGGTCAGGCGCACGAGAGCCTGTTCGTGTCCGAAGTCTCGCCGCGCGGCTTGAACGCTGCGCTGCTCGCGCTCGGCGTGCAGGCGGGCGAGAACGTGCGCATCACGCGTCGCGATCCGCCGCCGACTCCCGACGAGTTGCGCGATGGCGTCGCGCCGTACACCATCGCGCCACCCGCCGGCGACGGCTTCTTCTTGTACGCGGCGTGGCGCAGCGGCGACGAGACGTACTGCTATCGCGTCGAGGACCTCGTGCGCAATCTGGAATCCGGGCGCACGATGCAACGGCATCGCTGGGTGTTCCTGGGTTCGAAGACCGCGCCCGATCGCAAGAACCCCGGCAAGGAAGTCTTCGCCGCGGAGGTCGAAGGCAACTTGATCAATGTCGCGTTGTTCGAGGAGGGCTTCACGCTCGTGACCAGCGCGTTGCCGGAGTGCATCAAGCAGTCGATCTGGCTGCCGAACGCATCCTTGCTGCCCGAGCGGGGCGAACCCGTGGAGCTCGTTTTCGCGCGAGAGCGGCTGACGCGCCTGCCCGAGGACATCGAAGCCCGGCTGCCGCGCTCCGGGAATTGACGAGATGCGCGGGGAGCACGTATCGGACGCAGCTGCACCGGCGTTCGCGCTGCTCGAGCGACGCGTGGCGTTCGCACAAGCAGCAGCGCTCGCGCGCGTCGGCCTGGAGGCGATCTTGGTCGGCACGTGCGTCGGGACGGTCGTGCTCGGCGTCGCCCGCCTCGAAGCGCCAGGATCCGCGACTTCGCCCGCGCTGCTCGCGGCTTCGTTCGCCGCGCTCGGCTGGTGGCTCGAGCGCCGGCCGACGCGCGTCGAGACGGTGCGACGCATCGACCGGCGCTGCGGGCTCGACGGCGGATTCGTGACCTGGAGCGAGTGCGGCGGAGCACCGGCGCGACGATTCGGCGAACTCCTCGCCCGGCGCATCGATGCGCGCCTCCCTCGGTCGGCGATCGTACGAGCGGCGGCGCCTGCGCATCCGGGGATGCTCGCGCTGCCGTGCCTGGCGATTGCGTTCTACCTGTGGACGCGCAGCGACGCGCCGGAGATCGAGCCGCGGCCGGCGCCGGGATCGGCCCGCATGGCGTCCGCAGCTCTCGATCGTCTCGACGCGCGCGCTCGCGCGGCGATTCAGGATCGGACGGGCAATCTGGAGGCGAACGCGCAGCTCGTCGAACTCGCGAGCGAACTGCGGCGGCTGTCGAAAGCAGGTGTCGCGGACCGGACCGGCACGATCGAACACTCCACCGCGGAGGAACTCGCGAGCTTGCTCGCGCGCGGACGCGCGCTCGAACGCGATGAGCGACTCGATCCGGACCTGCGCAGCACGTTGAACGACGTCTTGCACGAGTTGCGGTCGGCGGCTCAGACCTCCGATCTCGCGTCGAAGGGCCCGACAGCTTCGTCGAGCGCGAGCGCGACCCGCTCCGATGCCAGCGCCGGGGGGTCGAGGTCGACGAACTCCGACAGTGAAGGCCAGCAGCCGACGACGGTGGGGCAGGCTGGTGCTCTGCCATCGGAGCCTCGAGGTGTTGGCGTGACGCCGGGAGTCGCGGTTCCGGCGACGACGGCGGGCAAACCTGCCCGCGGGGTGAGTTCCGCTGGGACCTGGTGGTCGCCACGCTACGATGCGGTGGTCGAGCGTTGGGTCGAAGCCCGCCGTGGCCCGCGTTGAGCGCTCCCTCCCCAACGACCTTGTCCACGAACGAGAATCGCGTGACCCTGCCGCCGCCGACTCGACTGGGTGTCTGGATCCTCGGAGCGCGCGGCTCGATCGCGACCTGCGTCGCCTACGGCCTCGCCGGATTGCGCGAAGGGTGGATCGAACCCATCGGCATCGCTACCGCGCGCGCCCCGTTCGACGAACTCGAGTTCGCGCCCTGGGACTCCATCGTCCTTGGCGGGCACGACGTCTGCCGCCGCTCACTCTCCGAGTCCGCGGGCGAGCTGGTGCGTCATGGCATCCTGCCTTCGGACCTCGTCGCAGGCGCGTCGGGTCACGCCGCCGAGTTCGAGTCGCGCATCCGCGCCGGCATCCTCGACGCGCCCGACGTCGGGTTCGCCGATCTCGATCCGCGAGCGTCGCAGCAGGGCGCGCTGCTCCCGCGCCAGCAGATCACGTGTCTGCTCGCGGATCTCGAGCGTTTCCGGCTCGAGAACGAACTGGAGCGCGTCGTCGTCGTCAACCTGTGCAGCACGGAGGCGCATCGCGCCGACGCGCCGGAGTGGGAGCGCCTCGACCTGTTCGAGCGCGCGCTCGACGACGGGCTGTCGCAACCCGCGTCGGTTCTCTATGCCTACGCGGCTTTGAGCGCCGGCGCTGCCTACGTGAACTTCACTCCGAGCCGCGGCTCATCGATTCCCGCGTTGCAGGAGCTCGCGCGTCAGCGGGGCCTGCCGCACTGCGGCGGCGACGGAAAGACCGGCGAGACGCTGGTCAAGACGGCGCTCGCGCCGATGTTCGCCGCGCGTGCGCTGCGCGTGCTCGCTTGGCAGGGCTACAACATGCTCGGCAACCGCGACGGCGCGGTGCTCGCCGAACCGTCGCATCGGGAGTCGAAGCTGCGCAACAAGAACGAGGCGGTGCGCGCGATTCTCGGCGACGACGCCGTGCACACGCACGTCGGTATCGACTTCGTGCCGTCGCTGCAAGACTGGAAGACGGCCTGGGACTTCGTGCACTTCGAGGGCTTTCTCGGCGCGCGCATGAGCCTGCAATTCACCTGGGTCGGCAGCGATTCCGCCTTGGCGGCGCCCCTGGTCCTCGACCTCGTCCGCTGGGCGGACCTCGCCGTGAGGAGGGGTGAGTCGGGGCCAATGACACACACGGCGTGCTACTTCAAGGCACCGCTGTGGGGTGGCCCGCACGACTTCCACGAGCAGTATGCGGCAATGCTCGCGTACGGCGGCGCCTGCCAGCGTGGCAGCGGGCGCGCCGGCGGGCGTGGCTGAGGATTGTCGCTCCCCGGTTGCGGAAGTCGGGCCCAGGATGGACGCCGCGCGGCACTCCACCGCGACCGGGAGCCTTGCGCCGAAGCTCACAGATGGGGAATATGTCCGTAGCCGGATCGTAAATCGCTCGCTATGAAACGCGTGCTCCGTTCGTGCCTGGATCCCTTGCCGCGGTTCCTCTCGACCCGCGGCGTACTGGTCGTCGTCGCGCTCGTCGTCGCGGGCACGGCGGTGAGCGTGCACGAGTACGTGGAGAGCGATCACGGGTCGGATTCCGGCTGGCCGAGCGCGCCTCAGGTTCGGGCCGCCAGCCCGTCCGAACGCGCGACGGCGCGGGTGCGCGCGCCGTTCGATTCGCCGGTGGACTCGCCGCGCACGGCAACGCCCGCGGCTCCGCGCCGCGTGAGCGAAGGCAGTCTCGACGCCCGCCCCGCACCGGCGACGTTCTTCGATCCCGAGAGCTCGAGCTCGGGGAGCTGACGCTCCGGCTGCGTCGGCGATCGTGAACTCGCGCTCGAAGCCGGCCCTGCGTCTGCAGACGACGACGCTGTGGTACTACCCGTCGCAGCAGTATGGCGACGTGGCGATGGGCAACCCCGCGTTCCAGGGCGCGACGCCGTCGTACGTGATCTGGAACCTGCTCGAGCGCTACACGCGCGAGGACGACCTGGTCGTCGATCCGTTCTGCGGCGGCGGGACGACGCTCGACGTCGCGCGCAGCCTGAATCGACGCGCGCTGGGCTATGACATCGCGCCGACGCGCCAGGACGTCTTTCGCGCGGACGCCCGCAGTCTGCCGCTCGAAGCCGGCAAGGCGGATTTCGTTTTCATGGATCCGCCCTACTCGACGCACCTCGAGTACTCGGGCCAGGAAGACTGCATCGGCGAGCTCGATGCCTTCGACGAGAGCTACTTCGAGGCCATGGAGCTCGCTTTCGCCGAGGCCGACCGCATCCTGCGCGACCGGCGCTTCCTGGCCGTGTACTGCAGCGACAGCTTCAAGAAGAAGCGCGGTTTCGTGGGCATCGGCGCGCGCCTCTTCGCCATGCTCTCGACTCGCTTCCGCGCCGTCGATCACATCGCGGTCGTGCGCGGCAACCGCAAGCTCGAACAGCCGAACTTCCACAAGGCCGCTGCCGAGGACAACTTCTTCCTGCGCGGGTTCAACCACTTGTTGATCTTCAAGAAGGAGCAATCGCGCACTCCCGCGCGAACTCCCGCGGCCGAGTCCGCGCGCGTCCGGCCATCGCAGGGCAAACGCGCCGAGCGATGAGCCTGCCGCGCGCCTGGCGGCGCCTCGACGCCGGATTCTTCGACCGCGCAACGCCGGAGCTGGCGCGCCGGCTGCTCGGCACGGTGCTCGTGCACCGCAGCGAGCAGGGAGTCTGCGCCGGACGCATCGTCGAAACCGAAGCCTATCTCTCGAGCGGCGATCCCGCGTCGCACTCGCACCGCGGACCCAGCCGGCGAAACGCGTCGATGTTCGCGCCCGCGGGCACGGCGTACGTCTACTTCGTCTACGGCATGCACTGCTGCTTCAACGTGTCCAGCGCGCGCGAGGGGTGCGGTGAGGCCGTGCTGGTGCGCGCGCTCGAGCCGCTGCTCGGCATGGAGCTCATGCGTTCGAGGCGCGGAGCCGTCGACGAGCGCGATCTGTGTCGCGGGCCGGCGAACCTCGTGCGCGCGCTTGGAATCCGCCTCGAACAGGACGGCGCGTCGTTGCTGCGCGGCCCGCTCGGGCTGTGGTCGCTGGATACGCGCGCGCTGGAGGCGCAGTCGATCGTCGCCGGGCCGCGCATCGGCATTCGCCACGCACGCGAGCTCCCGTTGCGCTTCCACGTGCGCGATTCGCGCCACGTATCGAAGCTCTCCGCGCCAAAGCCAGCGACCCGCGACTCGAGATCCACGGGTCGCGTCGCGCCTCGCGCCGGTGGCGCTCAGCGGTGAGGCGGGGACGGCGGCGGGTTGCCGCTCGGCGGCGTGCCGCCGGCCGGTGAATCGGTCGGCGGAGTGCCACCGCTGCCCGTTCCGGCCGGGACGACTTCCGACTTCTCGCCTCGCGACTCGAGGTCCTTCTTGATCGCTTCCTGGATCTCGGGCGGCAGGTTGTCGGGGATCTTCATCGAGTCTCCGCCCGCCGTTCCGCCCGGGGTCGTGCCGGGCGGAGGAGGCGGCGGTGCCTTGTCCTTCACCAGCTCGCTCATGCGCTTGTAGGAGGCGCCGCGGTTGTACGTCGAGAGCACGTAGGTCCACTTCGAGAGCCGCGCGTTCAGCTCGTCGATCTCTTTCTTGACCTCTTCGGGCGACTTCTTGGCGGGTTTCGCGGGCTCGTCGGTCTTCGCTTCGCCATCGGCGGGCGCGGGCTCGGGACCGGCGACCGCGGGAGCTTCCTCGAACGCGGCGCTGAACTGCGCGTAGGTCTTGCCATCCTGTTCCTTGCACTGGACGGTGACCTTCAAGCCGTCGAAGCACCAGAACGTCGCGGTCGGGCCAGGCTCCTTCGTGAAGTCGATCGAGCCCGCGGGTTGGACGTCGTCGAGGTTGACGTACTCGAGTCCGGAAGCGACGGTGCTCGCGACCGTCGCATAGGTGAGCTCCTTGCCTTCGGGGATCGCGGCGAGCGTGAACTCGTTCTGCTCGGGCTTCGCGCGCTCGACGTGCACGAGCTCCTGGTCGGGATGGCGGATCTCGACCTGCCGCACGCGATCGCGCGTGACCTTGAGGATCTCCTTGCGCAGCCAGTCGGCGCCCTTCTCCTTGAGATCGAGCTGGCCCTCGACGAGCCACGACTGCTTGTCGCCGGGCTTGCGCACGTAGCTCTCGCCCGGCGCGCCGTAGTTCTTGCTCTCGTAGTTCTTGCCGATCACGAGCTGCGCGAGTTCCTGACCCGCGCCGTTCTTGATCGTGATCTTGGAGGACTTCGCGCCCTCGGCGGTCGGGTCCTCGACGCCGAGCTTCGCGTAGAGCTCGGGGCTCGAGGTCTTGGCTTCGAGCGTCTTCATGTCCGCTAGCGTGAGCAACGTCTTGCGCACGGGCTCGAGGTCGACGGGATACCCGCTCTTCTCGGCCAGTCCCCAGCCGTCACTCTGCTTCTGCAGCGTGAACGCGCCGTCCTTGCGCTCGACGGTGATCGTTTCGGCGTCGTTGATGGACTGCTTGAGCTGCGGGAAGAGCCGCTCCTGCTTCTCCGCGCTCGCGACGGCCGACTCGCGTCCGCGCAGGGTGACGAAGGCGGCGGCGGCCGCGGCTGCGGTAGCGGCGGCCAGGATGCCGATCGATTTCGTGTTCATGGGTTCAGTTGCGCCGCCGGTTGGCGCGCGACATCAGGAAGAAGAGCGCGAAGGCAGTCACGGCCGCGGGCACCGCGAAGATGTTGAGCAGCGTCACACGCGTGCCGAGCGACTCGACGTCCTTGAGCAGGTCGTGCTTCACGCGGCGCAGCTCGGTGCGCGCCTTGAGCTTCTCCTGCTCCCAGTTCTCGAGCTCCTGGCGCTGCTCCTCGGTGAGGATCGCGGCGGAGACGCCGGTGGTCTCCTTGCCGCGCTGCAGCTCGTTGATCTTGGTCTCGGTGTCGCGCAGCTTGTCCTCGAGCTCCTTCTGACGCGCGCCCGAACGCTGCTCGGCATCCTTCTGCAGTGCGACGACCGTGTCGAACGGACGCTGGTACCGGCCGCGGCTGCGCAGGCTGATCAGGTCGTTCGAGCCCGAGAGGTTGTCGAGCGCGTTCATGAGCAGCGTTCCGTTGTCCGCCATCGGCATCGCGATCTTCTGGCCGAGGAAGTTCTGGATGCGCACCCAGTACTTGTCCGCGAGCATGTCCGCGTCGGCGACGACGATGACGTTGATCGGGCCCTTGGACTCGGTCAGCGAGGGCGCGGGCGGCGCCGCGCCTTCCTTCGGCGGCTCGTCTTTCTTCGGATTCCCGTTGGGGAAGGCCGTTTTCGCCGGACCACTGATGCGCGCGGCGAGCATCAATTTCTCGTCTCCGGAGTGGAAGGACTGCATCAGCTTCGCCGGGTCGGGGCCGAACTGGATCGCCGACTTCTGCACGCGCTGGGATTGACGCGTCGTCTCGAGCAGCGGCGTGACCTCGGTCGTCGCACCGTCCTTCTTCTTCAGGATGCCCGGAGAGATGATGTTGACCGAGTTCAGCTCCGCCGTGACGAAGTCGGTCGTCGCGAAGGTGCCCTTGTCCTTGCTCAAGCCGAGCCACACGAGGAGCTCGGCCGACTGGCCCGCGCCCGTCCCGACTCGCAGCGCGCAATCCCGGTCTCCGGCGATCTCGTCGGGCTTCATCTCCACGCCCCAGGCGTCGAAGATCGCGCCGAGCGTCGAGCTCTTGTCGGCCATCATGCCCTGCAGCGGATTGTTGGGATCCTGGCGCACCTGCTGCTCCTCGCACTGCGGATCGCAGAAGACGAGCGCCTTGCCGCCGCCGAGCGTGAACTGGTCGATCGCGTAGAGCGTCTGCTCGGCCAGCTGCTGCGGGTGCACGATGAGCAGTACGTCGATTCCGTCCTCGATCTTGTCGACGCCGTCGGAAAGCGTGCGCAGCTCGAACTGCGAGCGGATCTGCTCGAGGATGAACCACTCCTCCGGTTGCGCGCGCGGATTGCGCATGCGCTCCATCATGTCGCCTTCGAGCGGCAGCTTCGTGATCAGCCCGACGACCTTTTTCTTGGGGTTCGAGAGGTTGTAGACGAGCTTGGTGATGTCGTACTCGAGCGACTCCTCCTTCTCCTGCTGGAAGAAGGGGATCACGTCTTCCTGGTCGGTCGTGCTCGTGCCGGCCAGGCCGAAGTAGAGCTTCTCGCCGCCAGCGTTGACCGGCACTCCGTGCAGGCCGTAGCCCATGGCGCGGTCCTCCTGCTCGGAGAACGGCTCGGGATCGAAGACCTCGAGCGTGAGCTTGCCGGAGGAGTGCGAGACGAACTCCTCGAGCAGCTCGCGCACGCGATCGGCATAGCTGACGTTCGCGCCGGCGTCGGTCGCGAGCTTCTTCGAGAAGTAGAACTTGAGCTTGACCGGGTCGTTGAGCTTCGCGAGCTGGTTCGTCGTGCCCTTCGAGAGCGTGTACAGCCCGTTCGACGTCAGGTCGATGCGCGAGGAGCGCAGCGTGGTGTTGCAGACGACGTTGAAGAGGAAGAACAGGACCAGCGCCAGCAACAGGCCGCCGACGGACATGAGGATCTTCATCGGTGGGCCTCAGCTCGCTTTCTTGAGGTCGAGGATGACGGCGTTCAGGTACAGGCAGACGGCGATGAGCGACACGAAGAACGTGATCGAACGCACGTCGACCACGCCCTTCGCGACGGTCGAGAAGTGGGTCAGGAAGCCGAAGGAGCGCGCGGTGTCGACGATCCAGACGGGCATGAAGCCCGAGATCGCGTCGAGCACCAGCGGCAGTCCCGCCAGCACGAACAGCAGGCACAACACGACGCTGATCACGAAGGCGATCACCTGGTTCTTCGTGATCGCGCTCACGAACGCGCCGATCGCGAGGTAGCCGCCGGCCATCAGGAAGCTGCCGATGTAGCTCGCCAGGATGACGCCGTTGTCGGGCTTGCCGAGCGCGTTGACCGTGATCCACATCGGGAAGGTCAGCACGAGGGCGACGCCCGTGAAGGCCCAGGCTGCGAGGAATTTGCCGATCACCGACTGCGTCAGCGTCACGGGCAGCGTGAAGAGCAGCTCGATCGTCCCCGAGCGACGCTCCTCGGCCCACAAGCGCATCGAAACGGCCGGGATGAGGAACAGGTAGACCCAGGGGTGGAACTCGAAGAACGGCTGCAGATCGGCCTGTCGGAGGTCGAACCACTTGCCCAGCTGGAAGGTGAGGAAGCCGATCAGCACGAGGAAGACGACGATGAACACGTACGCGACCGGTGTCGTGAAGTAGCCGCCGAGCTCGCGCTTGGAGATGATGAGGATGTTGCGCATGGAGGTTCCGTCGTCCTCTCTCAGGAGGCTGCGGCGAGTACGCGCTCGCCGGTGGTGACGCGGCGGAAGAACTCGTCCGGGCGGCCTTCGGCCTCGAACTGCGCCGTCGTGCCGTCGTACTTGATGCGGCCGTTGGAGACGATCATCACGCGCGTGCAGACGGCCGCGACCTCTTCGAGGATGTGCGTGGAGAGCACGATGGCCTTGTTCTTCGAGATGGCGCGGATCAGCTCGCGCACCTTGTGCTTCTGGTTGGGATCGAGGCCGTCCGTCGGCTCGTCCATGATCAGCACGGGCGGGTCGTGCAGAATGGCCTGCGCGAGTCCGACACGTCGCTTGTAGCCTTTGGACAGCGTCTCGATTCGCTGGTGGAGCTCGCGCTCGATCTCGACCTTCTGCACCGCGTCGCGAATGCGCGCTTCCTTGTCCGCGCCGCTGAAGCCGCGGATGCGCGCGATGAAGTCCAGAAAGGTCGCCGGCGTCATGTCGGGATAGGCCGGTGCGCCCTCCGGCAGGTAACCGAACGAGCGCTTGGCGGCAATCGGGTCCTTCTGGATGTCGTGACCGCAGATCAGCGCCGTGCCGTCGGTCGGCGCCAGGAACCCGGTGATCATCTTCATCGTGGTCGACTTGCCCGCGCCGTTGGGGCCGAGGAAGCCGAGCACCTCGCCGCGATCGACCGAAAAGCTCACCTGATCGACGGCGCGCAGCGTCGGGAAGTCCTTCGTCAGGTTCTGGATCTGCAGCATCATGGAGCTAACCGCGGCCGAAACCGCGCCGGATGGATTTGCATCGCAGGAGACGACGCCAACGGCCGCGCCGCGACGAGCCTCGCCGCGCCACAGCCGCCGAAAGGGGGGACATTCGATATCCGCGAGGTCCAGCGAACGCAAGGCCGGCACCCTGCGCGCACGGTCGGGCGCGCGCGGAGGTTGCCTGGTCAGGTGAACGCCGCACGAATCGGGGTGTGCGCTACGTGCCTTCGCCCGGCGACGTTGGCGGCGTCTCGTTCGTCGCGACTCGCCGAACGAGACGCGCCGCGCCGTGGAACCTATAAAGAGGGGCTGCCCCGGCCTGCATCGACGCCCGGCACATCCCCGTGGAGCTCTCCGCCACCCAGATCGCCCTGATCCTGTTCCTGGTGAGTTGCGCGGGCTCGCTGCTGCCGCTCTACGGACGCTGGTCGGACCGCGCGCTGCACGTGCTCGTCGCACTTGCCGCGGGCATCTTCCTCGGGACGATCTTCCTGCACCTCCTGCCGCACCTCGCGGGCGTCGACGTCGACGGTGCGCATGCGGCTCACGAGCACGAATCGACGGGCCTGCTGCCGTGGGCGGCGGCGCTCGCAGGCCTCCTGCTCCTGTTCGCACTCGAAAAGGTCTGGCTCCCGGCCTGGAGCCGCGGCGCGTCGAACTCCGGGGGAGCCGCCGATCCGCACACGGGTCTGTGGGCGGCGACCTACGTCGGCTTGAGCCTGCACGCGTTGACGGCCGGCGTCTCGCTGACGCCGATCCTCGCCGATCCGACGGCGCGCACGCAGCTGCTCGTGTCGGTGCTGATCCACAAGGCGACGGAGAGCTTCTCTCTCGCCACCGTGATGCGCCTGGGCAACTTGAGCACGGCGCGCATGGTGCTCCTGCTCTCGCTCTTCGCGGCGATCGAGCCCGCGGGTCTCCTGTGCGGCAGCGGCCTGGTCGGGATCGCGCCGGGGATCGACAGCGCGATCATGGGTCTCGCCTGCGGCACGTTCCTCTACGTCGCCGTGTGCGACCTGCTGCCGGAGGTCTTCCACGGCGAAGAACGACCGTTCCTCAAGTTGATGTCCGTCGTCGTGGGCATCGCGGCGACGGCGTTGACGCTGCCGCGCCTCGAGAGCGTGCTGCAGTTCGTGAAAGACGTCGGCCGCGAGAGCCTGAACGTCTTCACCGAGTTCGCGCCGTTCTTGATGCTCGGATTCCTGATCGCGGGCGTGCTGAGCCAGCTCGTGCGGCTCGAGCGGTTGACGCGCTACCTGCGCGGCGACGACCTCAAGTCGGTGGCGTTCGCGTCGCTGCTCGGCGCGCCGTTGCCGCTGTGCTCGTGCGCGGTCGTGCCGGTCGCGGTCTCCATGCGCCGCGCGGGTGCGAGCAAGGGAGCGACCTCCGCGTTCCTCATCGCGACCCCGGAAACGGGCGTCGATTCCGTGACGGTGACCTGGGCGCTGCTCGATCCGATCATGACCATCGCGCGTCCTATCGGAGCGATCGTCTCCGCGATCTTCACCGGCTCGGCGGTCAACCTGCTCGTGCGCCGCGGCTGGGATCGCGAGCGCTCGCCGGTCGCGCGTGCTTCAGCCGCGCACTCCTGCTGTCACGTCGAAGCGCCGGCCGCGGCTGCGCCGGGCGCCGAGCACGGGACACACGGGGAGCACGGGCCGCATGCAGACGACGACCACGAGGGCGAGGGACACGCTCACGCTCACGCGCCCGAGCAGCCGCGACGCGCAGCGAACGGTCCGTGGTTCGTGCGCGTCCTGCGCTACGCCTTCGTCGAGATGCTCGACGACCTGGGCGCGTCGTTGCTCGTGGGCACGCTGCTCTCGGGGCTCATCGCCGTGCTCATCCCCTCGTCGGTCTTCACCAACCCCGCCGTGCACGGTTTCGGCGGCATGCTGCTCATGCTCGTGATCGGCATCCCGATCTACGTCTGCGCGGCGGCCTCGACGCCGATCGCGGCGATGCTGATCCTGAAGGGGCTCAACCCGGGAGCGGCGTTCGTGTTCTTGCTGGCGAGCCCGGCCACGAACCTGGGCTCGCTCGTCATCCTCGGGCGGGAACTCGGCACGCGCGTCGTGCTCGTGCACGTGCTCGCGCTGTCCGTCGTCACGCTGGGTCTGGGCCTGGCGATCGACGCCATCTACTCGGCGTTCGCGATCACGCCGCGCGCGTCCCTCGGCGTGGTGCACGAGCACGCCCCCTGGCTCGGCACGGCATGCGCGATCCTGCTCGGCGGGTTGATGCTGGTCTCCTTCCTGCGCGCGCGCCGCACGAGCGAAGCGCTGTCGCGACTGCGCGAAGTGGCGCGGACCGCCGTGCCCTAGGTGACGCCCGTTTTCGACCCTTTTCGGGCCGCATCCGCGCCTCCCGCTGCCTATCCTCCTGCGCGAGAGACCCATGACACAGACACCGCAACGCATCGCCGACGGCAAGGTCGTTTCGATCCACTACACGCTCACCGACGAGGGCGGAACGACGCTCGACAGCTCGCGCGGCTCCGAGCCGCTCGACTACCTGCACGGCGCGCACAATGTCGTTCCTGGACTCGAGACCGGACTGCTCGGACGCCAGGTCGGCGAGCGTGTCGAGCTGCGCCTGCCTCCCGAGGAAGGTTACGGCGTGCACGATCCGCGCGGACAACAGCGCGTGCCGCGCGATTCGTTCCCCGACGAGATCGAGCTCGAGACGGGCATGCAGTTCTCCGCCGAGGACGAACAGGGCCGCTCGGTGACGGTGTGGATCGCCGCCGTCGCCGAGGATGCGGTCACGATCGACCAGAATCATCCGCTGGCGGGCAAGGTGCTGTGCTTCGACGTCACGATCGAAGGCATCCGCGACGCGACGCTGGAAGAGATGTCGCACGGACATCCGCACGGGCCGCACGGGCACCATCACCACCACTGAACCACCGAGGATCGAGGGGGAGCGCGAGCATGCGACGTCGGCGCGATCGCGAAGAACGGCGCCGTGACGAGCCGGAGCTCGCCGGGGAGGCGCGCTACACCTGCGCCGACTGCGGCGAGGAAGTCGTCGTGCCGATCGACGCCTCCGCGGGATCGCACCAGAGCTACGTCGAGGACTGCCCGGTGTGCTGCCACCCGCAGCGCATCGTGGTCGAGATCGACGGCGACGGCTCCGTGCGCGCCTTTGCCGAAGCGGAGTGAGGCTCTGCGCCGTCCCCGCGCAAACGCGGGAGCTGCCGCCGCCGTAGCGGGTGCATGCGTCCGATCCGCGGCTTCGCGCTCGTCCTGACGGCAGCGTCGGGCCTGCAATCGAACGGAGCGCACGAGCCGTGCGCTCGTCCCGAGCTCCCGGACGTCGCCATCCGCTTGGTCGAGGCGGCGAATGCCGGCGCGGACGAGCGCGAGACAATCGTTCGCCAGCCGGTGCACGCCTCCCTCGACGTCGACGGCGTCCTGGATCTCCCGCAGCCCGCCGACGCCGACACCGTCGACGCTGCGACGCGGGACACCGCGCCGCGTGTGCCCGCGCTCGATGGTCTGGCGCTCGACGCGTCCATGAGTCCGCGAGCGCTCGAGCGTTGGTATTCCCACGCCGAGACGGACGTCCTGGTGCGCTTCGAGTTCCGGTTGCAGCGCCTCGCCGAAGCGCTGAAGATCAGGCCGAGGGACCGCTGCGCGCGGCTGCGATGGATCGAGGCCGGCAGCGTCGCGGCCGACCTCGCCGCGGTCGAGAAGCGCCTGCAGAACGCGCCACGTCCGTCCTGGCTGCTCGAGGGTCTCGCGACGCACGTCGACGACACCACCGAGCGCTTCGAGACGCGCTACGTCGGCCGCAACTCCGAGGAGCTCTTCCTCGAGGCGTGGCGCGTGAACCGCGCGAAGCAAGCCGAGCTCGAGCGCGCCTTCGACGAGCGGTTCGCGCGCGGTTGCTACGTCGTGCTCCGCGAGTCGGCCACCGTCGGGTGAAGCATGACCATCGACTCCGTGCGAGTCGTCGATCTGCCCGATGGATCCCGCGAGTGGCGCCGCGCCTCGCTCGACGGCGCGGACGGCGAACTCGCGCTCGCGCTGCAGCGCGAATCGGACTGGCTCGACTCGCGCTGGCGCGAGCTCTGGGCTCAGGGACGCTGAGCGGGATCCGTGAACACCGCGCGCGGGAGCTCCGCCGGCACGGCGATCCGCCAGTCCTTCTTCTCCGCGCCGCGCAGCGAGCCGTGGTCGGTGCAGAGCTGGATCGCTCCGAAGCGTTTCCAGCCGGTCCAGGGCATCGTCAACGCCGGCTTCTCGTCGTTCGAGTTGGCGAAGTAGCTCCACTGCTCGATCAGGCCGCTCTCGTCGCCGATCGCGAGCACGTAGCGGTTCTTGGGCGTCAACCCGACGTTCGCGAAGGTCATGTCGAGCAGTTGCACGCTCCGTCCGTCCTCGAGCGTCGTCGCGCCGGCGTAGCGCAGCACGACACCCGCATCGAGCAGCTTCCAGGGCATGAACATCCAGTAGCTGTCGTTGATCCACATGGCGTAGGCCTTCTCGAGAGCCTTCGCGCGCTCCGCCGGATCGGTGATCTCGACACCCTTGTCGAATGCCCGGCCTTCCCGCGTGTTCACGTTCATCAGCACGACGCGCTCGCCGTCGTCGAGGCGCCAATCGCCGGTCTGCTTGTCCCACGCGTGCGCGCGCCCGCCGAAGAAGTGCCAGGTCACGTAGCGCGTCTGTTCCCACGCCTGCCATCCGCCCATCGACTTCGCCACGCGCTCGGCGAGCTCGCGCGCCTTGGGGTCGGCGTCGGCCTGGCCGCGCGCGTGCGCGCCGGGCGAGACGGCGGTCGCGGTCGTGGCGCAACCCGTGACGGAGATCGGTGCGAGAGCGAGCGACGCGAGGAGCAGCAATCGGTTCATGGAGGTCGTGGAGAGCCGAGGTTCACAGGTCGAAGAGCAGGAGCTCACAGTCGAGTCCGCCGTTCTTGAGTGGAATGCGCCGCGCGGGCTCGAGCCCCAGCGCGCGTGTGAGTTGCGGATCACCCGAGAGCAGCGCGACGTGGTAGCCGGCGCAGTTCTCGCGCAGCTGGCGACCGAGGCGCGCGAACAGCCCCGGCAGCTCGCGCGCGTCGCCGATGCGCTGTCCGTAGGGAGGATTCGACACGATCCACGCGTTCCAGCCCGGTCGCGGAGCGAAACGCTCGAGCGGCGCCGCGCCGAACTCGATCAGCTCGTCGACGCCGGCCGAGCGCGCATTCTCGCGAGCTCCCTCGATCGCGTGCGGATCGGCGTCGAAGCCGCGCAGCACGAGCTTCTTCGGGAGCTTGATGCGCGCTCGCGCGGCCTCGCGTTGTCGTTCCCACGCCGCCGCGTCGTGCCCGGGCCAGCGCTGGAACGCGAAGCGCTCGCGGAACAGGCCCGGCGCGTGATCGCAGGCGATCAACGCCGCCTCGACGAGGAGCGTGGCCGAACCGCACATCGGATCGACGAGCGGCGAACGCCGATCCCAGCCCGAGGCCATGACGATGGCCGCCGCGAGGTTCTCGGCGAGCGGCGCGCGTCCCTGGAATCGACGCCAGCCGCGCAAGTGCAGCGAATCGCCGGAGGTGTCGACGCTCAACGTGCAGCGATCGCGGTGCACGTGCACGTGGATCGGCAGATCGGCGTCCTCCTTGTCGACGTTCGGGCGTTCGCCCGTGCGCTCGCGGAAGGAGTCGACGACGGCGTCCTTGACGCGCTGTTCGATGAAGAGCGTGTGATCGAGCGCCGACTCGCCCGTCTGCGCGTCGACGCGCAAGCTGCCCGAGGGCGCGAGGAAGCGCGTCCAGTCGACGGCCTGCACGCCGGCGTAGAGCTCGTCGCCGTCGCGCGCCTCGAAGCGCGACTGGCGCCAGAGGACGCGCGTCGCCGTGCGCAGCTCGAGGTTCGCGCGCCGCGCGTCGGCGAGCGTGCCCTCGAAGCGCGCGCCGCCGACCTGGCGTTCGACGCGGCCGAAGCGCAGCGTCTCGAGCTCGGCGTGCAGGTAGGGCTCGACGCCGCGCGCGCAGGGGACGAAGAAGGTCTCGTTCGGGGGCAGTGGGGTCTCCGCGGCGTCCGAGCCGCATTTTCGGCGGAGCAATGTAGCGATCGAGCGTCCGCGATGCGCGCGTGCTGGATCGAGGACGGAGCGAGTTCCGCGCGGCGTGCGCGAGGACGGAACGCCGAGGCCGCGTCCGGCGGCGGAGTCTCGCGGCGCGAGGGCGCGCTCGGCGCGGCGCGGAAGCGCTCGCGCCGCCGCGGGCGTGCCCGGGACGGTTGCCGGACTCGGCTTAGCTGGCTAAGCTCCGACCTACACGCGATGAAATCGCTCAAACCGCTGCGCGCGCGCTTGAACCTCTCGCAGCAGGAGCTCGGGAAGCTCCTGGGCGTGCACGTCATGACCGTCAGCAAGTGGGAGCGCGGCGTGCTCGCGCCCAACGAGCATCAGAAGCGCATCCTGCGCGCGCTCTCGGACGCCGCCGAGCGCGGGCTGCGCGTGTCGCCGCCCGCGAAGGGCCGCAAGCACGATCCGATCCGCTTCCTCGCCACGGCGTTGTCGCACGCGCACAGCGAGCCGCAGATCGACCTGGGAACGCTGAGCGCGACCAACCGCTTCGCCGGACGAATCGTCGAGATCGCGCGCGGCGACGTGATGTCGAAGGTCGTCGTCGAGGTCACTCCGCAGGTGCGCATCGGCGCGGTGATCACGACCGACTCGGTCGATCGCCTGCGCCTGGAGGTGGGCTCGCGCGCCGTCGCGATCATCAAGGCGACCGAAGTGATCATCGGAGGCTGACGGCATGCGACGCTTCGTTGCGCGGCGTTCCATCGCGCTCTCCATCTTGTCCCTGGCTTGCGCGGCAGCGTGCTCGCGCGAGACGCAAACGCCAGCGCCGAAGCCTGCCGCCGCGGCCTCGGCTCCGAGGGTCGAGCTCGCGATCTACGCCGCGACGAGCACTCGTGACGCGCTCCAGGCGCTCGAGGCGCAGTACGAGAGCGAGCAGACCATCGATCTCGTCTTCAACTTCGGCTCGTCGGGCGATCTCTCGAAGCAGATCGTGGCCGCCGCCAAGGCCGATGCGTTCCTCTCCGCCGACGAGAAGGAGATGGACAAGGTCGAGGCAGCGCAGCTGGTCGCCGCGGGTTCGCGCCAAGATCTCCTTTCCAATCAACTCGTCGTCGTCGAGCCCGTGGATGCGCCGTCGATCTTCACGACACCGTTCGCGCCGCAGCAGCTGGCCCATGCTGGAGTGAAGCGGCTGTCGCTTGGCAGCGTCGAGACGGTGCCCGCGGGCCGCTACGCCAAGGCCTGGCTCGAGAAGACGGGCGTGTGGAGCAGCGTTTCCGACCGAGTCCTCCCCGGCGTCGACGTGCGCGCCGCGCTCGCCGCGGTCGAGTCCGCGAGTGCGCAGGCCGGCATCGTGTATCGCACCGACGTCGTGCGCTCGAAGAAGGCTCGCATCGTGTTCGCGGTGCCGCTGGAGGACGGGCCGCAGATCCGCTACCCGGTCGCCGCGATCGCCGGACGTCCGCAAGAGAAGCGCGCGCGCGCGTTCGTCGACTGGCTCACGTGCCCGAGCGCGCAGAAGACGTTCGAGGCGCACGGCTTCGTCTTCCTCGCCGCGGCGGTGGGATCCTGCCGCTGACGCATGGTCGCCGGATCGGAAACCGCTGAAGTGCTCATCACGACCCTGCGTGTCGCGCTCGCGGCGACCGCGCTCGTCGCGCCCGCGGGGATCGCGCTCGGCTTGGTGCTCGCGCGGCGTGACTTTCCCGGCAGGAGCGTCGTCGAGACGGTGGTCGCGCTGCCGCTCGTCCTGCCGCCGACCGCGATCGGCTACCTGCTCTTGGCGCTGTTCTCCCGCAGCGGGTGGTTGGGCGAGCGCGCGCTCGGCTTCGACCTCGACCTCCTGTTCACCTGGCGCGCGGCCGTCATCGCCTCCGCGCTCGTCGCGCTGCCGCTCGTCGCGCGCACGGCTCGCACGGCGTTCGAGGAGGTCGACCCGCGACTGGAGCTCATGGCGCGCACCCTGGGACTCTCCCGCGCGCGCGCATTCGTCAGCGTGACCCTGCCCCTGGCGCGCCGCGGTCTGCTGGCGGCCGTCGCGCTGGGATTCGGCCGGGCGTTGGGCGAGTTCGGAGCGACCGTGATCGTCGCCGGCAACATCCCCGGCCGCACGCAGACGCTCGCGCTCGCGATCTTCAGCGAGATCCAGCTCGGCAACACGGATGCGGCGCTGCGTCTGGTAGCGCTCACCGTCGGACTCGCGTTCGTCCTGATGTGGTGCATCGAGCGCTTGCTGCGGCGCGGACCGCGCGTCGACGAGGTGCGATGAGCGCACTCTTCACGAAGCTGCGCGTGCGCCTGCCGCTGGCGCACTTCGAGCTCGACGTCGACGTGTCGAGCTCCGCCCGCTCGCTCGGCATCTTCGGTCCGTCGGGTGCGGGCAAGACGAGCTTGATCGAAGTCCTGGCAGGCTGGCGCACGCCGGAGTCCGGACGTCTCGAGGTCGGCGGGACGCTGCTCTTCGACGCCACCGCGGGCGTCTCGCTGGCGATCGAAGCGCGCGGCGCGGGATACGTGCCGCAGGACGCGCTCCTGCTTCCGCACTGGAACGTGGCGCGCAACGTCCGGGCCGGCGCGACGCGCGGCGGGACCGTCGCGGCGGACGAGGGCCTGATCGAGAAGACCGTCGCGATCCTCGAGATCGCGCACTTGCTCGAGCGTTCGTGCGCGCGCCTTTCCGGTGGCGAGCGCCAGCGCGTCGCGCTCGCGCGCGCACTCGTGTCGCGGCCGCGCTTCCTGCTGCTCGACGAGCCGCTGGGAGCGCTCGATCTCGCGTTGCGCCGTCGCATCCTGCCGTACCTGATCCGCGTGCGCGACGAGTTCGGATTGCCGACGGTGTTCGTGTCGCACGACGCGACCGAGGTGCAGGCCCTGTGCGAGGAAGTCGTGGTCCTCGAAGCCGGTCGCGTGCGAGCGCAAGGCATCCCCGAAGAAGTTCTGCGCCACGTGCGCGCGGGCGAGCGCGCATTCGAGAACGTGCTCGCGGGGCAGGTGTCCGCGCTGCGCGCGGGAACGGCGCTCGTGCAGCTCGATGCCGGCGGCGAGGTTCAGGTGCCCGCTCCCGGACTGATCGGCGGCGAGCGCGCGCTCTTCGCGCTGGGATCGGACGAGATCCTGGTGGCGCTCGACGCTCCGACCCGCATCTCGGCGCGCAACGTCCTCGCTGCGCGCGTGGAGCGGGTCGATGCGCTGGAACGCGGCGCGGCGCGCGTCGATGCGCGGCTGGAGCGCGGCACGGGCACGCGCCTTTCGGCCAGCCTCACGCAGGCATCGGTCGACGAGCTCGGGGTCCGCGCGGGCCAGACGGTGTTCCTCGTGTTCAAGACCAACTCGTGTCGAGTGCTCTCGACACCTCTGGCGACGGCGGAGTGATCTCATGCGACGCGTCTTCTCGTCCTGCGCGCTCCTCGTGGCGTCGGTGTGCACGCAGTGTTCAGCGCCCGCGAGCGCGCCCGGTTCTCAGGGCGCGCTCGCGACGCGCGGCGTCGCACGCCTGCGGTGGAAACGCGAACACCGCCGGATCAAGGCTCGCGGCGCAGCTTGCGGATGCGCTTCTCGTCGATCTCCATCGAGTAGCGCAGGCATTCCCCGGCGGGGTCGTCGAGGCGTTCGTATTCGTCGCCCGCGTCGCGCTCGAGCAGCGAGAGCCGTCGACAGCCCGCGACGCCGCAGACGTCGAGCAACACGCGGCCCTTCTGCATGCGCGGACGCCCGAGCACGCGTTCGAGGCTCGTGCCGTCGCTCGCGGCGGCGGCGTTCGGCGTCGACGCTGCGCGGCGCAACACGAGGCAGCTGTACGGCAGGCTGCGCAGGTCGATGCCGAAGTCCTTGCCGAAATGCGCCCAGCTGGAGTCGGTGAAGACCTCCTGCGGCGGGCGCGCGAAGAAGTGGCACCAGTCCGCTTCGCGGCCGGGCTGGAGCAAGGGACAGAGCTCCGCGTGCGTGCACGGCGCGACGATCTCGAACGCGTCGCGCAGCTCGTCGCGTACCGCGCCGAGGGCGCGGCTCGTCGAGCGCTCGCCCGGCTCGAGCCACACGACGCTCGCCGCGGAGCGCGCGAGCGCGACGACCTCGTCGCGCTGCGCGTCGTCGAGCTCGCCGAGCACGTGGCTGACGAGCAGCAGCCCCGGCGGCGCCGATCCCAGGCCGAACTCGACGCTCTGCGCCGGGAACTCGGCGCGCAGGTGCTGGCGCGCGTACTCGAGCGCGGGTGGCCAGGCATCGACGAGACGCAACGTCGCTCCGCGTGCGTTGCCGAAGCGCCGCAACCACGAACGCGACGCGATCGCGCTGCCGCAGCCCAGGTCGACGATCTCGCCTTCCGGCGCCGCGAAACCGCGCGCGGCGAGCTCGTCGAGCAATGCGCTCCACTTCCACGCGATGCGCTGCGCGAACGTCGCTTCGTAGAGCACGAGATCGCGGCGGTCGCGCCATTCCGAACGCGGAGGCTGGGCGAGGAAGCCGCGTCGCAAGCGTTCGAGGCGAACGCGATCGTCGTCGGACGGTGTGATCGTCGGACTCACACGCCCATCACGTGGAAGCCGGCGTCGACGTAGAGCACGCTGCCGGTGATGCCGCGCGCGAGAGAGCTGGCGAGGAAGAGACACGCGTCGCCGACCTCGTCCGCGGTGATGTTGCGCCGCAACGGGGCCTTCCCGGCGATGTGATCGAGGATCTCCGTGAAGCCCGTCACGCCCGAGGCCGAGAGCGTGCGGATCGGTCCCGCGCTGATCGCGTTGACGCGGATGCCGCGCGGGCCGAGATCGTGCGCGAGGTAGCGCACGCTGGCTTCGAGCGCGGCCTTGGCGATGCCCATCACGTTGTAATTGGGCACGACGCGCTCGCCCCCGATGTAGGTGAGCGTGATGATCGAGCCGGCGCGACCCTCCATCAGCGGCAGCGCGCGGCGCGTGAGCGCGGTGAGCGAGAAGGCCGAGACCTCGTGCGCGATCATGTAGCCCTCGCGCGAGGTGTTGAAGAAGTCGCCCTGCAGCTCCTCGCGCTTGGCGAACGCGACACCGTGGACGAGGCAGTCGAGGCCGCCGAACTCCTCCTTGAGCACGCGGAAGACCTCGTCGGCCTGCTCGGGCTGCGTCACGTCGCACGGCAGGCACAAGGAGTCGGGCATCTCGCCGGCGAGCTCGCGCACGCTCTTCTCCATCCGGTCGCCCATGTACGTGAACGCGAGGCGCATTCCGTGGGCCGCGAGCGATTGGGCGCACGCCCAGGCGATCGAACGCTTGTTGGCGACGCCGAAGATGACGCCGGTCTTGCCTTCGAGCAGTTTTTGCACTGGGGAACGTCGCTGGGGGGGATGTGGAGCGGTCGAACGCGGCACGCCGCTGCGTGGCGTTCGCGGATCCTGCCACCGCCCGCCGCGCGACTCAACGACGGGGCGGTCGGACGCGTGCGCTCGTCCGGCGGAGCGCGCGGGCCGCGCCGGAAGCAGGACCGGGGAATCGGCGGGTGCACGACGGCGCTCCACCGCGCCACCCCGAGCGCCTCCGCGCGGCTTCTCGCGCTCGCATCGACGCGCGCAAGTCGTTTCATGGCCGAGCCGGACCAGCTCGGGGCCCGCTCCGCGAGTGCACGCCGCCGGAGCTCGTCGGGTTCGCGACGGCACCGCTGCGGGAAGCCAGCGCTAGACTCGGCCGAGGTCACCTGGGGCGTCCGCAGATCGCGTTCTCGCGCTCGCGGCACGCGTGGGAGGGAAACATGGCCAGGCATGCACGCCGCCGCATCGCAACGGCGACACGATCGACCCGTGATTCGACATCGACCGGCGGTCGCGCCAGCGCATCGGAGGTGCGCGAGGCGGCGACCGACGTCGTCCAGCCGCCGCGGCTCTTCCCGCGCTCGCGGGAAGGCCTCGATTCGGCCGGACAGCGCAAGGACACGACACGCTCGTCCCGCTGGCGACCCCTCTTCTCCGCCGCCGGTCCGCGCGAGATCCTCGCGCGCATCGTGCCGGACGATCCGCTCGGAGTGCGCGCGATCGTCGCTCGGCGCATGAACGCGCAGGCGCTCCTGATCGACGCCGACCGCGCGCACGTGCGCAGCCTCGCGCTGTGCGCGCGTTGGGCTCCGCGTTACGACGGTCAACCGGAGCTCGACGTCTGGCTGGAGCACATCGTCGACCAGGCGCTCTCGGAGCTCGCCGGAGACGGTGTCGACGAGCTTTCGGAGCCCGAAGGGGACCCCGTGTCGGACGCGTTCGAGACGCTCGCTCGTCCCTTGCATCTCGATGCCGGCGCGCTGCGGGGCGCCTGCCGCGCGTTCAACCGCTTGCCGCTCGAGGAACGGCGCGTGTTCTTCGAGTTCGTGCTGCGCAATCGCTCGCTCGACGAGGTCGCACGCGAGTTCGGTCGCAATGCGACGGACGCCGCGCGTCAGGCGCGGCGCGCCATCGAGGTCTTCCTGTCTCCAACCGAACCACCTCCTCAACCGGAGCTTCCACGATGAATCGTGCACGTTCACCGCTCCACAGGCGCGCGATCTCGCGTTCAGCCACTCCTGAGTGCTGGCCCGAGTGCTGGCCCCTCGATGAACAGGAGGCGCGCGGATTCTCGCGCGCCGAGCGCGAGCTCCGCCGCGTCCACGTGCACGAGCAGGCGCGGCTCCTGGCCCAGCTCTCTCGGTGGGCGAGCCGGCGCCTGCGCTTCGGCGGTCTGGTCGCGGTGTTCGATCTCGCGGCGCTCGCGACGACGATCGTCGACGCGCGCGACGAG
Source organism: Planctomycetota bacterium (assembly GCA_044228975.1). Lineage (GTDB taxonomy): Bacteria > Planctomycetota > UBA1135 > UBA1135 > JADJNY01. The sequence goes on from JBGATX010000045.1 coordinate 31,602, forward strand.
CGGCGCTGGTCGCGCGCCGACGGCGCCGGTTGGGCGCTGGAGATCGATCTCTGCCTGGACGGGGCTCCCGACGATTGGCCGCACGCCGCGGAGCTCGCGCACGCCGCCCTCGCGTTGCGCGCGGGCGCCGATCAGCGGCTGGCGCTCGCGCTGGCCGAGCTCTGCGGCGGTGAGACCGTCGCCGCGCGCGCTCGCGCCCGCTCGCTGCTCTCGATCGTGCAGCGAGCGCGCGCCGACGAGCGCGCGCGGCGCCTCGACACGCACGCGCGTCGTCGTGGGCTTGTCGCACGCGCTGGAAGGCGATTTCGAGCGCGCTTGCGAGCAGCTGCGCGCTGCGCAGGCTCGCCATCCGGCGTCGCCGGCGACCGCGGCCGCGCTCGACGTGCTCGAGGCGCGCCGCAGCGGGGAAACCGCAGCGTGCGCTCGTCGCGCGCCCAGCCGAGGTGCACGAACCGCTCGCGATCGCCGTTGCGTCGCGCGCGCGGTCCACACGTGTCTGCGAGCTGCCGCGGCAGCGCCGGTCGCCGCTGCGTTCGGCGACGAGTCGCGCTCCGACGATCCACCAGCGGCTCGGCGTCGGCACGGATCGCGCGCCATCGGCTTTCCCCCCGCGCCGGAAGGGGATGGCGCCGGACCGGGCTCGCGCAGGCCCGCGCGCGGCGATCCGCCGCCTCCAGCGCCGTTCCCGCTGATCGCGAGCTTCTGGGGGAGCGTGGAGCCATGAGCCGCCATGACGACGCGCTCGAGCTGCTCCTTCCCGACGCGAACGCGGAACGACGCGCGGGCGCGCGCCGAGTCACGAGCTTCCTGCGCCTGCTCGTCGACGATGCCCACGCGGCCCACGCGCGCACGCTCGGAGTGGATCTGATGCGAGCGCGCAAGGAGCTCGAATCCGAGGCGCGCCAACGCATCCTGCGCGCGTTGCGCGATCTCGTGCGTCAGTACATCGACGCGGCGATCCCTGCGGAGAGCTCGATGTGCGTCGGCGCGAGCCACGCGAGCGCGCAGGATGCGTGGACCGAGCTCACGCAGCTTCGCTTGCAGGAGCCGGAGCTGCCCGAGCTCCCGCGTCCGGGCGAAGCGACGCTCGCCATCGCCGAGCGCTTGACCCAGGCGCTCGAACGTTGGGGCGCTGGCACCAGCGAGGCACGGGTGTGGCGCGCGCGCTGGACGCGGCTCACCCAGGGCGCACGCGCCGGCGAAGCGGCGTTCCACTCGCTGCTCAACGACTCGATCGCCGCGCGTGACGCGGCGCTTCGGCGCGTCGCGCTGACAGGGGTCGCGGAGTGCCTCTTCGATCGCGGCGCCGTGCGCGAGCTGCGGCATCTGTTGCGCGAGGAGCTCGCGCGTTTCGCGTCCAACGCGCGCTTGCGTCTGTTGCTCGCGTGGGCTTCGGTGTGTCTCGACGACGCGGCAAGCGCGCGCGCACTGCTCGTCGGCCTCAAGCCGTGGTCGGGTCCCTTGCCTGCGTCGCTCGCGGAGCTGCGCGAGCGTCGACGCGAATGGGTTCCCGTCCTGGCCGGCCGCGCGCGTTCGTCCACGACCGCTGCAGCCGTCGGAGTCTGCGCCGAGACGCCGGACCGGGGCGCCTTCGGAGGCAGCGTGCTCGCGGTGTTCGTCTTCCGGCGCAACGAGGGTGCACAGTGCGTGCACGCGGACGTCGCGCCGGCGCTGCGCTCGCGGCTGAGCGCCTGGCTCTCCGATCAGGAGACGGCAGTCGCGGTCTCGGGTTCGTTGCCGCACCGGGTCGTCGTCAGAGCGCGCGCTGTCTGCGAGCACCGCGATGAGCGTCGACCGCTCACCGGGGTCATGAACTCCGACGCGAGCAGCGCCGTGTTCGTCGAGCCGATCCTCGACGAGCACGGGGAGGTCGCAGGCTGGGTGCACGGGGAGCTCGAGCACCATCTCGTGCCCGCCGAGCGACAACGGCAGCGGCTCGCCGCGGCGTGGCGCGAAGCCGTGCTCCGCCGCCAGCCGCTCACGGCACTCGATGCACGTTCGACGTCCAAGGGAAGCCCGCGTTCGACGGCTGGGATGCCTCTCGCGCCACAGCCCGAAGGCGTGATCGCCGAGCGCTGCAACGCCTGGGTCGACGCGCTCTCCATCAAGACCGCGCAGCGCTTGTGGTGGGTTTTCGATGCCACGCTCGCCGATCCCGTGGTGTGCGCGCACGGCGGCGCCGGGCAAGGCTTCGAGCGCTTCGAGGCCGGCCGTCGCAAGGGGTTGGAGCGCGCGCTCGGCGCGAGTGCACCCGTGCTCTTCGAGGAGCCTGACGAGCGCTTGTCGGTGCACGCGCGGGCGTGTTCGGGACTGGTGCTGCTGCTGCGCGTCTGCGGCCGCACCTGCGGGTTGCTGGCGTTGGAGTCGAGTCGAAGACGCGACTTCAAGCCCGCGGATCTCGAACGACTTCAGCTCGCCGCCGACCGCGCGGCGTTGAGCTTCCGTCTGGCCCAGTTCCGCACATGGCACCGCGAGCGCTTCGGCCTCGACGTCTGGTTCGACGTAGAGCGCGAGGACTTCGCGCGAGGTTCGTCGAGCGCCTGATCTTGGCCGGGCGAGAGCGCGCTCGGCGCTCGTCGTGCGAGGTCCGGCCGGCGTGGGCAAGGAGGTTCTCGCGCGCTGGATCCACTTCGAAGGAACCCGCGCAGACGCGCCGTTCCGCGTCGTTTCCTGCGCGAGCGCGCGCGGAGCGGAGACCTGGCGCGAGGAGCTCGCACGCAGCGACGGCACGCTCGTGGTCGAGGACCTCGAGCTCGCCGATGGCGAGCAGCAAGACGAACTGCGTCGCCACCTCGACGCCCGCGATGTCCAACCCGTGACCGACGAGCCGCCGCTGCGCCTGATCGTGACCCTGAAACGCGCGCTCGCCGACGAAGTCGCGGCGGGGCGCATCCGCGCCGATCTCGCGCGGCGCCTGGAGCGCGTCGAGCTCGCGCTGCCGCCGTTGCGTGAGCGCCGCGAGGACATCCTCCCCCGGGTGGAGTGCTTCACGCGTCGCATCGCTGCGGAGGAGCGGCTGCGTGCGCCGACCTTGGATGAGCAAGCACTCGCCCTCCTGTGGCGACAGGATTGGGACGGCGAAGTGCGCGAACTCGAGAACGTCGTCTACAAGGTCGTGCTCGCGACTCGCTCGTCCGAACTGGCGGGCGTCGCCGTGCTCGGCGCAGAGCACGTGCTGCTCCTCGCGCGACAACACGGCCTGCGCATCGTGCGCAAGATCCCGTCGCGCCACCCGAGGCGGTCGGATCTCCTCGCGGCCTTGCGGGTGTCACGGACCCAGAAGGGCCGCTTCAACAAGACGCGCGCGGCGATGTTCCTGGGGTGGGACCCCGACACGCTCGTCGTTCGGATGGAGGAGGCGGGCATCCGCGAGGAGGTCGAGTGCGAGGAGAGCGTGTGGGCAGGCACTCCGGGGAAACCAACGAACGGCGACGAAGTCGAAGGTGCTCCGCCGGATCGCCGCGCGTCGGACGGGTCCGAGGCAGCAGGTGATACGACGGAAGGCTGACCACGACCAAGGGCCCGGTGCTGCCGGATCGCCGATCTGGGCTGATCGAACGTGCTGGCGTGGCGGGTGACGTGCAACGCCGATCGACGACGCTCCAGTCGGGCAAAAAAAAACAGGCCGCGAGCTCGATGGCTCGCGGCCTTGAATTCACCTTCCCGGAGTTTGAGTCCGGGAGGCAACGCCTTCGTTCCGGGGCCCCCCGGGGCGCGGAGAAATGTCGGAGAGTCGCGAACGACTCCCGCCATCCTTACGCCGCAACCGCGCTGACGTTGAAGCCCATTC
>JBGATX010000046.1:0-35396 GCA_044228975.1 Planctomycetota bacterium
CGGCGCGCGAGGAGAGAGCTTGTCGGTTGTCGGGCCGCGTGGTCGACGGTGCTTCACCCCGGGACGTACGCGTCGACCTGGCTCAGCCTCCTGTCTCGAAGCCGGGGTAGAGCGTCATGCCGCCGTCGACGAATAGGGTGGAGCCGGTGATGTAGTCGGATTCGTCCGAAGCGAGCCAGACGGCGGCGCGGGCGATGTCCTCGGGTTCGCCGATGCGCTTGTACGGGACGAGCTTCATCAGCTCGTCGTAGGCCTGCTGAGTGGACCAGGCTTGCATGTTGATCGGCGTGCGCACGGCTCCCGGGGCGATGCTGTTCACGCGGATGCGCCAGGGAGCGACCTCCTGGGCGAGGCTCTTCATCATCAGCATCACTCCGCCTTTTGACGCGGCGTAGTTGACGTGGCCGGCCCAGGGGATGACCTCGTGCACGGAGCTCATGCAGAGGATCTTGCCGGCGGCGCAGGAGACGTTTTGGCGGACGCCGCGGCGCTTGAACTCGCGCACGGCTTCTCGGGCGCAGAGGAATTGGCCGGTGAGGTTGACGCCCAGGACTCCATTCCATTGGGCGAGCGTCATTTCGTGGAACGGCGCGTCGAGCTGGATGCCGGCATTGGCGACGAGGATGTCGATCGTGCCCAGGCGCTCCTTCATCTTCGCGAACATCTCCTGCACCTGCATTTCATTGGAGACATCGGCCTGGTGCGCGTAGCTCTTGCTGCCGCAGCGATTGACCTCGTCCACGACTTGCATGGCGACGTCCTCGCCGGAGCGATAATTGACGACGACATCGGCGCCGGCGTGGCCCAATGCGATCGCCACGGCCTTTCCAATTCCGCTGTTGGCACCGGTGACGAGCGCCTTTTGGCCTTTGAGGCTCTTCACGATCGGACAGGCGGGCATCACGACCGCGGGCAGTTCTTGTTCGAGGGTCTGGACGGGAGTCATGGCGGAGAGCGGGAGCGGGTTCGGGGATCAGGGTTGGATGAGTTGGAGGACGTGGCCGTCGGGATCGGTGATCGCGAGGCCGTGATGGAAGCCGAGAGCTGCGTCGTCGAACGGCACGACGCCCGGTGAGACGAAGCTCGCGCCCGGCGCGCGACGCAGTTGCTGCGCAGTCCGCTCGAGATCCGCCGCGAGGAGTCGGGTCTCCCAGTGCACGAGATCGTTCGCGCGCGCGTCGGGCGGGTAGGGACGTCCGTCGCGCGGTGCGAGGTACTCGAGCAGCTCGATGCCTGGGCCCGAGGTCGCGCGCAGGCCGGTGATCGCGAGGCGCGCGCCGAAGACGTTGTTCAGGTGCTCCTGCTCGGTGCCGTAGTTCTCGCTCGCGCCCGCGACGCGCAGGCCGAGCCGGTCGCGGTAGAACTCGAGGCTGCGCTGCGTGCTCTCGACGACGATCGCCGTGTGATCGATGCCGCGGAAGAGCGGGCCGTCCTTGCTCTGCCAGCGCGGATCGCCCTTGCCCGGCGGGAACCAGATGACCTCGAGCACGTGCTGGTCGGGATCCTTGAAGTAGAAGGCGCGAATGCCGCCTGCGTTCGGATTCCAGTCGGGCAACGTCTGCGGACCGCTCGAGGCGTGCTCGACCCTGTGCTCGCGCAGCTTCGCGTAGGCCGCGTCCATGTCGGAGACGACGATCGCGATGTGCTGGAACCAGCGGTCGTTGCTGCGCGAATCGCCGGCGATCGGCCGGCCGCGCGGAGCGACGTACTCGCTGAGCTCGATCGATTCCGTGCCGAGCTTCAGCGTCGCGCGCCGCACGCGCGCACCGAACACGCCTTCGAGGTGCTCGATCGCATCGCCGGCGACCTCGCGCTCGCTCGACTTTTCGAACCCGAGCACGTCGTGGAAGAACGCGACCGAACGATCGAGGTCGGCCACGGTCATGCCGATCGAGAGGACGGCGCGCACGGGCGCGATCTCGTCGCCGGCACCGGACGTCGCCGGTGCCCCCGGCGTGCCGACGGACGCGAGCAAGGCCAGGAATACCGTCGCGGTGAGTCCCACGACGGTCCACGAGCTGCGTCGCGCGCTCATTGCAGCCTCGCGAGCAGGTGGTCGCCGACGCGCAGCGCGTTGGCCATGATCGTCAGCGCCGGATTCACGGCCGAGCTCGACGGGAAGAAGCTCGCGTCGACGACATACAGGTTGTCGACGTCGTGCGCCTTGCACTCCGGGTCCAGCGCGGAGCTCGCCCGATCCGTGCCGAAGCGAATCGTGCCGTTCTGGTGCGCGACGCCCGCGAGCGGGATGCGCTGGCCGACGAAGAGCTGCAGCGGCAGCAGGTGCTCGTGGCAGTCGATCGCCTTGAGCATGCTCTTCAGCTTCGCGATCAGCCGCTTGTGCCCTTCCTCGTTGTTCGGCGTGTAGGCGAGCGTGATCTGGCCTTCGCGAGAGAGCGTGACGCGGTTGTTCGGATCCGGCAGGTCCTCCGACGTGAGCCAGAAGTCGAGCGAGTGCCGCGCCATGATCTCGAGCGTCATGCCCGGCACGATCGCGGGCGCGCCGGCCGAGAGCGTGTCGGCGTCCATCTTGCCGACGAACGAGATGTGCCCCATCGGATGCTGCCACTCGGGGCTGCCGAAGTAGAAGTCGTTCAGCGCGAGCGTCTTCTGGAACACCGTCGGATTGGGCTCGCGCGAGATCGCGAGCACGACGGAGTTGATGTGCCCCATGTAGTGACGGCCGACGACGTCGGACGCGTTCGCCAAGCCACGCGGATGCTTGTCGTTGGCGGAGCGCAGGAGCAGCGCGGCCGAGTTGATCGCTCCCGCGGAGACGACCACGATCGAGCCCCGGTAGCGCTCCTCCTGGCCGCCGCGTTCGACGACGACGCGCTCGATCTCGCGGCCTGACGCGCTTGTCTCGAGGCGCTTGACGAGCGCGTTCGTGAGCAACGTCACGTTGGCGTGCTCCAGCGCCGGATCGACGCACATCGTCTGCGCATCGGACTTCGCGTTCACCAGGCACGGATGCCCGTCGCAGGTAGCACAGCGGATGCAAGCCGACGTGCGCTTGTTCCTCTCGTCGATGCGTACGCCGAGCGGCGTGTGGAACGGCCTGTGCCCTAGGCGCTCGAGATCGTCGGAGAGCTTCTGGATGCGCGGTTCGTGGCTCACCGCGGGGAACGGATACGGAGCGCTCGCCTGTGGATCCGTCGGATCGACACCGCGTTCTCCATGGACGTGGTAGAGCTGCTCGGCCTGCGTGTAGTACGGCTCGAGCTCGTCGTAGGTGATCGGCCACGCCGGCGACAGCCCGCCGTGATGCTCCACGACGCCGAAGTCCTCGCGGCGCATGCGAAACAGGGCCGCGCCGTAGAACTTCGTGTTACCGCCGACGGCGTAGTTCGTGTGCGGATGGAGCTTCTTGCCCGCCTTGTCGAGCCAGGTCTCCTTCGTCTGGTAGCGCCCTTCGACGTTGACCGCCTTCGTGCTCCAGTTCGCGAACTCGCGCGGCACGTAGTCGCCGCGCTCGAGGATCAGGATGCGCTTCCCGCTCCGCGCGAGCCGATGCGCGAGCGTCCCACCGCCGGCGCCGCTGCCGATGATGATCACGTCGTAGTGCTGGGTGGTTTCCATGGCGGGACTTCGATGCTCGATCGGGAGCCCGGTTTCGCGCTGATTCGGAAACGGCGTGGCGCAGTCCGGAATTCAACTGCCCGCCGGGCGAGCGCGAACCGGCGTGTGCCGATCCGCCGCGGGCGTCGGCGACGGAGCGCAGAAGATGCACTCGACGCTCGCGTCGTGGCGCAACTTGGCGCACGGCATCTCGAGCGTCGAGGCGCGCACTCGCACCTCCGCCGCGAGCAACATGCCGGCGAGTGGTGCGATGAGGTAGATCCAGAAGCTGCGCCAGTCGCGCGCGACGATCGCCGAGGCGAACGTGCGCGCGGGGTTCATGCTCATGCCGGAGAGCGGCGCCTCGAAGGTGATGAAGAGCGCCACCAGCGTGCCGGCGAACACGCCTGTCGCGGGCTCGGTCGCCGGCGAGCTCGACGAGGCGAGCACGACGCTCATCATGAGGAACGATATCGCCGCCTCCGCGGCGAACGCCGCGCGCGGCCCGCGCGTGCCGGGCGTCGTGACGACGAAGCCCACCGACGGATCGGCGACGATGCGCGGCAGGAGCCTGGCGACGAGCAGCACGCCGAGCGCACCGCCGATGCACTGCGCGACGACGTAACCCAACGCATCGGCGATCTCGATCTTGTGCAAGCGCAGGAACGTCAGCGTCACCGACGGATTCAAGTGCGCTCCCGAGCGTTTCCCCCACGGCGAATAGATGAGCGCGATCGCGGTCAGCCCCATCGCCGCGCCGATCAGCGCGCGCCTCGCGAAGCTCGAACGGATCGTGCGCCGCCCGGGAGACGCCGGATGCTCCATCAATGCGGTGAAGAGCGTCGCGGACACCATGAACGCGCCGAGCCCGAACGCCTCGATCGCATACTCGGCCCAGTGCAGCGACACGGCGTGGCTCGCGCGCTCAACGGACGCCGGTGACGTGCTCGACGCGCGCGGGAGCCGTGGCCGCGGGGGCCGCGAGCACCTCGAGCTCGAGACGCAGCAGCTCCCCCACCGACCAGGCCTGGAACGGACAGCCGCGCGGCGTGTGAGGAGCGCGCGCATCGGCGATCTCGCTCACGTGACCGAGACCCGCTTCGCCGAGATGCGCGTGGAGCGGCGCGAGGAAGCGCGCGCGCGCCTCGTCGCGCGCCGCGGCGGAGTTCGCACGCACCGCGAGCCACGCCTCGACGAACGGACCCATGAGCCATGGCCACACCGTGCCCTGGTGGTAGACGCGGTCGCGCTGCGACGGATCACCGGCATAGATCGGCGCGTAGCGCGGATCGTCGGGCGCGAGCGAGCGCAGGCCGAGCGGCGTCCAGAACTGTTTCTCGAGCGCATCGACGACCGCGCGCGCACGCCGGCCGCGCAGGAGCGCGTGCGGCAGTCCCGCGACAGCGAGGATCTGATTCGGCCGCAACGTCGCATCGACGCGGCCGCGCACGTGATCGACGTCGACGACGTCGTGCAGGCAGCCGCGCTCCTCGTTCCAGAACTTCGGCGCGAAGGATGCGGCCGCGCGCTCGGCGAGCTCGCGCCAGCGCGCGTCGAATTCGGCGCCGATGCACAGCGCGTTGATCCACAGGGCCTGCACCTCGACCGGCTTGCCGCAGCGCGGCGTGATCACGTCGTCGCCGACCTTGGCGTCCATCCACGTGAGCTGCACGCCGGGCTCGCCGGCCGCGAGCAGTCCGTCGTCGTCGACGTGGATGCCGTAGCGCGTGCCGCGAGACAATCCATCGAGGATCGCGCCGACCGCGGCCTCGAGGCGCGCTCGTTCGGCTGTCGCGGGCGGCGAACCGAGTTTCGCGCGCGCCTTCAGGTACGCGTCGATCGCGATCACGTACCAGAGCGCCGCGTCGATCGAGTTGTACTCCGGCTCCGTGCCCTGATCGGGGAATCGATTCGGCAGCAATCCGTCGCGCACGAGCTCCGACCAGCCGAGCAGGATGTCGCGCGCGTCGCCCAGGCGTCCCGTGGCGATGCACAGGCCGCGCAGCGCGATGAACGTGTCGCGGCCCCAGTCGCCGAACCACGGATAGCCGGCGATGATCGTGCGACCGGCGCCGCGCGCGACGATGTAATGATCCGCGGCGCGCGCGAGCGCGGAGCCGAGAGCTCCACGGCGCGCGCTCTCCGCCTTGCGCGCACGCGCGACGAAACGGGCGACGTCGGACTCCGCCGGTTTCGCATCCGCGCGAGCGCTGAGCACGAGCAGCGCCTCACCTCGCTCGAGATCGAACTCGAAGACGCCGGGCGCCGCGAGATCCTCGGTCGAGTCGTAACCGCGCGCGCGCTCCTCGCGGTACTCGAACTGTCGGTACCAGCACGGATCGTGCGCGTAGCGCGCGTTCGAGCGCAAGCGCAGCTCCGGCAGCTCCGCGTACGGACGCCACGCGACCTGCTCGCCCTCCACGAAGGCCTCGAAGCGCAGCCGCTCGTTCTCGTGGTGCAGCGTGTGGATGTCGCGTCCCGAGACGAGCGGGCGAACGCGCAGTCGCGCGCCGCTCGCAGCCGCCGCGGCGCCACCTTCGATGCGCCAGCTGAGCACCGCCGTCGGCTCGCCGTGAACGAGGAAGAGCTCGTGCACGAGCGCGCGACCATCGGGGAGCCGCAGCGTCCATGTCGGCCAGGGCTCGCACGCAAAGCGCTCGATGCGCGAAGCGCCGTCGGGATGCACGACGTCGGGCCGATAACGCTGCGACGAGAGCGCGATGGAGCCGCTCGCGAGCTCGAGCGTGCTCTCGACTCCGTTGACGAGCAGGCAGCGACCGCCCGGCGGCGCCGTCGCGACGCTCAGGATGCCGTGGTAGCGCCGCGTGCGGATCCCGCTGCTCGTGCCCGACGCGAAGGCACCCAGGCCATCCGTCTCGAGCCATTCGTGGTCTTCGGAAGGAGCTCCGCGAGACGTTGGGAGTCCGGGCACGCGATCGTGGGGTCGATTCATCGGGTTCTCCTCGGCGCACGGCTTCGATGCCGATTCCCATGGCGCGTTTCACACCTTTTCAGGAGGACACGCAGCGCGGCTTCATTGGACTGCCGCGGGACTCGGAGAACTCCGCCGTGCACGGAAGCTCCGGCTCGCGTTGAGCACTCGGCGCGATCTCGCGGGCGCGTGTCGCCGAGGAACGCGGGGTCACGGACTCCGTGCGGACCCCGGGACCTCGCGCTCCATCCACGGTTGTGGACGGCGGAGCGAAACCGGACGCCGACTCGCGCATCGAACTCGCCGTCGCGAAGCAAGCCAGCGCGTGCTGGCGGTGAATCGCGCGCTCCCAAACTCCGAAGTCAACCGAAGCAGAGCGCCGCTCGCATCGAGCGGTGAACGAACCCCCGATGAAGAACCGCACGATCTCCACTCTCACCCTCGGCGCCGCTGTCGCCGGGATCCTCGCCGGCTCCTCCATGTTCAGCGCGTGCAGCTCCGACGCGAAGGCGTCCGGTGCTTCGAGCGCGAAGAACGGCTGCAAGGGGCCGAACGGCTGCGGCGCCGAGAAGAAGGAAGGCGACGCGACCGCGCACGACAAGAACGCCTGCAGCGGACCGAACGGCTGCAACGGCAAGGGCACGAAGGAAGCGAACAAGTGCAGCGGTCCCAACGGCTGCAACGGTCACGGGACGAAGGAGAAGAGCTGACGCCTGCAGGGACCGCGCGAGCGCGGCGGCAGGAGCGGCGTTCGCGCTGAGCTCCCCCGCCGCTCGCGACGCGGGCCTCGCTCCGCCAGCTCGGACGTTCGACCTCCAATTCACTCCTTCCGCGCAACCGCCTCGACCCCAACCGCCATGTCCCTCGCTCAACGAACACACAGCCTGATCCGCATCGGGCATTCCTTCAGCCAGTCGCTGCAACCACTCGCGCCGCTCGTGACGCGCCTCGTGCTCGGACACACGTTCCTGCTGACGGGGATGGGCAAGTGGCGCAACTTCGACAACACGGTCGGGTTCTTCACGGACATCGGCATCCCCGCTCCGGCGGCGAACGCGGCGTTCATCGCCACGCTCGAGCTCGTCGGCGGCGTGCTGCTCATGCTGGGTCTCGGCACGCGCGTGGTCGCGGCGCTCCTGAGCTCGACCATGGTCGTCGCGCTGCTCACCGCCGATCGCTCCGATTTCGTGAACGCGTTCGCCTGGTCCGGCGCGGAAAAGGGCCTGACCGACGTCGTGCCCTTCGTCTTCCTGATGTTCCTCGGCTGGCTCGTCGCGTTCGGACCCGGTCCGATCAGCGTCGACCGCAAGCTGTTCAAGCTCCCCGACCTGCGCGAACAGCGCAGCGTCACGGCCTGAGGCGGCGACGTGAGCGCAGGCAAGAAGACGCGCATCGTCGTGCTCGGCGGCGGCTTCGGCGGCGTGTACGCGGCGCTGGAGCTCGAGAAGACCTTCCGCCGCGATCCCGACGTCGAGCTCGTGCTCGTGAACAAGGAGAACTTCTTCCTCTTCACGCCGATGCTGCACGAGGTCGCGGCGAGCGATCTGGACGTGACGCACATCGTCAACCCGCTGCGCAAGCTCTTGAAGCGCACGAACGTCTTCGTCGGCGACGTGCTCGCGATCGATCTCGAGCGCAAGGTGGTGCTCGCCGGGCACGGCGTCGACGACAAGCACCCGCACGAGATGCCGTTCGACCATCTCGTGCTCGCGCTGGGCTCGACGACGAACTTCTACGGCCTGCCGGGCCTCGAGGAGCGCGCCTTCACGATGAAGTCGCTCGGCGACGCGATCGCCCTGCGCAATCGCATGATCGAGAACCTCGAGGAGGCCGACTTCGAGTGCTGCAAGATCGTGCGCGAGCGCATGATGACCTACGTCGTCGCCGGCGGCGGCTTCGCGGGCGTCGAGACGGTCGCGGGCATGAACGACTTCGTGCGCGAGGTGCTGCACTACTACGGCAACCTCGAGGAACGTCACGTGCGCGTGGTGCTCGTGCACCCGGGCAAGGTGATCCTGCCAGAGCTCTCCGAGAAGCTCGGCCGCTACGCGCAGGAGAAGCTCGCCGAACGCGGCGTCGAGATCCACTCCGAGTGCAAGGTGAGGAGCTTCACCGGCGATCAGGTCGAGCTCTCCGACGGCACGAAGATCCGCACGCGCACGCTGGTGTGGACCGCGGGCACGTCGCCGAATCCGCTGCTCGCGGCGCTCGCGTGTCCGAAGGAGCGCGGCAAGCTCAAGGTCGACGTGAACCTCGAGCTCGAGTGCCATCCCAATGTGTGGGCGCTCGGCGATTGCGCGCTCGTGCCGGATGCGAAGACGGGCGGGTTCCATCCGCCGACGGCGCAGCACGCCTGTCGTCAGGGCAGGCTCGTCGCGCACAACATCGCGGCGGCGATCCACGGCCGGAAGAAGAAGGCGTTCACGTTCGCGAGCCTCGGTCAGCTCGCGTCGCTCGGACGTCGCTCCGGCGTGGCGAACGTGCTCGGCATCCAGTTCTCGGGTTTCGTCGCCTGGTGGTTGTGGCGCACGATCTACCTCTCGAAGCTGCCGCGTTTCGAGCGCAAGTTCCGCGTCGCGCTCGATTGGACGATCAACCTCGTCTTCTCCAAGGAGATCGTGCAGACGCCGACTTCGCGCGGGCCAGGGCTCGTGCACGTCGAGCGCGCACTCGAGACGCCTTCGGTCGAGGAGCGCGTGCTGCAGTCGGTCGCCTGAGCGCGCGCTACCGCGAAAAAGAACGCGCCGCGGCGCTCCGATCGGAGCTCCGCGGCGCGAGTGCTTGGAATCGCGCTGGCTCAGGCCGCGCGGCGCGTGTTCTTCGTGGTGCGGTTGGTCCACGAGGTGAACGGCGTCGAGCGGGTCGACTTCGTGTTGAAGCGCGTGCTCGTGTTCGACGTCCAGTTGTTGAAGCGGCTCGTGTTGCGGCCGTTGGTCGACTTCGCGCCCGTGCGCTTGCCGGTCTTCGTGTTGCGGCGCGTCTTGGTGGCGAAGAAGCGCGTGTTCGTGCGCTTGCCGGTGCGGATGCTGCGCTTCCTGGTGTTCGTGCGGCGCGAGCTCTTCGTCGTCGAGGTCTTGCTCGTGTTCTTGAACGTGTTGTAGAAGCCGTTCCAGTCGCTCAACAGGCCCGGGAAGGCCTGCATCAGCGTGTTGAAGGCGCGCACGGTCGTGACCGAGTTCGTCTGGATCTTCCAGCTCGTGTTGCACGTCGTGCGGAAGGCCTGGTTGAGCTTCTTGATCTGGGTGGGCGTGAAGGTGGTCTTTGTGTTCATAGTTTGGATCCGGCGCTTTGGCGGGACCCTGCCGTATCGGCCCGCACGCTCGCACCCCTGAGAAGAATGTTCGCGCCGATCCTGGATTCGGATCGGTCGCGGGAATGCGCCCTCGCCTCACGCGAGGCGGGAGTCGGACTCGCACGCCGCCGCGCCCGCCTGGAAACGAATCGGTGCGCGTCACCGCGCTCCTGCGATCGATCTGCCTCGACGCGGCGCTCGCGCCGCAGCGAGGCTCACTCCCCCGGCCGCGGGAAGTTCATGTTCGCGTCGCTGCGCGGCGGCGCGCCGGGGAACGGGTAGCGCATGGGCACGACCACGATGCCCTCGGGCGTGACCGTGAAGCGCTTGCGATCGAGCTCGAGGTCGTAGCCGATCGATTCGTTGCCGGGCACCTCGGTCCACTTGTCGACGATCGCGCGGCGGATCCTCGCCCCGGGGTGCACGTTGACGTGGCCGAAGAGGATCGAGTCCTCGACGATCGCGCGCTCCTGGATCACGCAGCGGTTCGAGAGGATCGAGCGCTTCACGCGGCCGCCCGAGACGACCACGCCGGCGCACAGGAGCGAGTCCAGGACCTCCGCGCGCCGGCCGTCCTCGTCGAGCACGGTCTTCGCCGGCGGATCGGCGTGCCAGAGCGAGTAGATCGGCCAGCTCGCGTCGTAGAGGTTGAACTTCGGGTGGATCGAGCAGAGATCCATCGACGATTCGTAGTAGGCGTCCAGCGTGCCGACGTCGCGCCAGTACGGCTCCGCGCTCTTGTTCGTGTCGACGAAGTGGTGCGCGTACACGCCGACCTCGCCGATCATGCGCGGCAGAACGTCCTTGCCGAAGTCGTGCGAGGACTGCGTGCCGAGCTCGGCGTCGGCGCGCAGACGGCGGATGAGCTCCTTCACCTCGAAGATGTAGATGCCCATCGAGCCCAGGCACCAGCCGGGTTGGCCGGGGAGCTCCTTCCCCTTCGCCGGCTTCTCGGCGAACGAGCGCACGCGGTTCTGCGCGTCGACCTCGAGCACGCCGAAGCGCTTGCTCTCGCCGGCCGGGATGCGCACGGCGCCGATCGTCAGCGCGGCCTTGTGCTCGAGGTGCTCACGCAGCATCGCTCCGTAATCCATCTTGTAGATGTGATCGCCGGAGAGGATGAGCACCTGCGAAGCGCGCTCCTCCTCGATCAGGTCGAGGTTCTTGTAGATCGCGTCGGCCGTGCCCATGTACCACTCGCCGACGGACGCGTGATGCGGCGCGCTGACGGAGATGAACTGCTCGAGCCGGCGCGGGAGGAAGTTCCAGCCGAAGCGGATGTGCTCCTCGAGCGAGCGCGCCTGGTACTGCGTCAGCACGTAGATGCGCCGCAGTCCGGAGTGGATGCAGTTCGACAGCGTGAAGTCGATGATCCGGTACATCCCGCCGAACGGCACGGCGGGCTTGGAGCGATTGATCGTCAGCGGTTTGAGGCGCTCACCCTGCCCGCCGGCCAGGATGAAGGTGAGCGTCTCCTTGAGGTCCTGGTGCAACGACATGCGGTGGGGTGCGCCAGCGAGTGACGGGTGGGCGCTGCGTCCAGGATGCCGCACGCGGCATCCGGCCGAAAGACTCCTCCGCACCGAGCAACGCGTTCGGGGCCGTTTTGCGGGCTTTTTCGCACTCGACGGGCGCTCGCGCGCGACGGCGGACGCGACGTGGAGGCATCGCCGCCGCTAGAATCCCCGCCCGCTACCCCGCATGTCCAAGATCGACGTCACTGCCCCGCCGGACGACGCCCAGCGTCGTCATTTCGTTCGTTCGCTCCTCGAAGACGTGCACGCGCTCGAGCGCATGCTCGAAGGCGGCTGGATCGAGGAAGGAGTCTGTCGCATCGGCGCGGAACAGGAGATGTTCCTCGTCGATCGCAGCTTCGCGCCGGCGAACAAGGCGCTCGCGATCCTCGAGCGGCTGCAAAGCTCGTCGTACACGACCGAGCTCGCGCTGTTCAACCTCGAGGCGAACCTCTCGCCGCGCGTGTTCACCGGCGCGTGCTTCGCGGAGATGCAGGAGGAGCTCGACACGCTCGTCGACCAGGCGCGCGCCGCGGCCGAGCTCGAGCGCACGAAGATCGTCCTGTGCGGCATCCTGCCGACGCTGGGCAAGGAACACCTCGGCCTCGACTCGATGACGCCGATCCCGCGCTACCTGCAGCTCAACCGCATCATGGTCGAGCAGCGCGGCGGCCGATTCCAGACCCTGATCAAGGGCACGGACGAGCTGCAGACGACGCACGAGAACGTGATGCTCGAGGCGTGCAACACGAGCTTCCAGCTGCACTACCAGGTCGGCGCGAAGGACTTCGCGCGCCTCTACAACCTGGCGCAGGTGATCACGGCCCCCGTGCTCGCGGCGGCGGTGAATTCGCCCGTGCTCCTGCGCCATCGCCTGTGGCACGAGACGCGCGTCGCGCTCTTCCAGCAGTCGCTCGACACGCGCTCGGAGCACCAGGCGAGCCGCGGCACGCGCCAGCGCGTTAGCTTCGGCGACGGCTGGGTCAAGGGCTCGATCCTCGAGGTCTACCGCGACGACATCGCGCGCTTCCGCTCCTTGATCACGACCGGCTCGAACGAATCGCCGCTCGAGATGCTCGAGCGCGGCGAGGTCCCCCCGCTCAAGGCGCTGCGCCTGCACAACGGCACCGTCTACCGCTGGAATCGGCCGTGCTACGGCATCAGCGAAGGCAAGCCGCACCTGCGCATCGAAGCGCGCGCGTTCCCGGCCGGACCGTCGACGATCGACGAGGTCGCCAACGCCGCCTTCTACTACGGCTTGATGGTCGCGCTCGACAAGGAGTACGGCGACGTCACCAGGCGCATGACCTTCGACGACGCGAAGTCGAACTTCGTCGCCGCGGCGCGCTACGGATTGCACGCGCGCTTCCGCTGGGTCGACAAGCAGTCGATCGGCGCGGACGAGCTGATCCTGAAGTCGCTCCTGCCTCTCTCGCGCAAGGGACTCGAGGCGCGCAGGATCGACGCGGGCGACATCGACACGTACCTCGGCATCGTGGGCGAGCGCGTGAAGAGCGGTCGCACGGGAGCGCAGTGGGCGCTCGACTCGCTCGCGCAGATGGGCGAGCGCGGCAAGGCGACCGAGCGCTTCGCCTCGCTCACCGCCGCGATGGCGCGCCACCAGGCCGAGCACAAGCCCGTGCACACCTGGGATCTCGCGCGCAACGAGGATCGCGCCAGCGAGCGCGAGTCCTTCCGCACCGTCGGCCAGATCATGACCACCGACCTCTTCACGGTGCACCCCGAGGACATCGTCGATCTCGCCGCGAGCCTGATGGACTGGGAACACCTGCGTCACGTGCCGGTCGAGGACGCCGAGGGGCGCCTGGTCGGTCTCGTCTCGCATCGCTCGCTGATGCGCATCCTCGCGCGCGGACAAGGCGCGAGCGCGCACCCGGTCTCCGTCGGCGAGGTCATGGAGAGGGAACCGCTGACCGTCACGCCCGAGACGAGCACTCTCGAAGCGATCGAGAGCATGCGCAACAACCGCATCGGCTGCCTGCCCGTCGTCAAGGACGGCAAGCTCGTCGGGATCATCACCGAGCACGATTTCTTCGAGATCGCCGGCTCCCTGCTCGAGCGTTGGCTGCGCGACGCGTGAGACTCGGCGCGCGCGGGACGGAGTCTCCACGGCGATGACGACGATCGAACGCGTGTTGGGCACTGTCGACGGCGCGCAGGCCGGACCGCTCGTCATCGTCACGGCCGGACTGCACGGCAACGAGCCTGCGGGTGTCGTGGCGGCGCGGCGCGTGCTCCGCGATCTTTCGACATGCGACGTGCCGCTGCGCGGTCGCTTCGTAGCGCTCTCGGGCAACCGCGTCGCGCTGGCGCACGACCTGCGCTCGATCGAGCACGATCTCAATCGTCTGTGGGGCGCCGAGGAGATCGCGCGCACGCGTGCGAGCGCGCCGCAGGCGTTGAGTCCCGATCATGCGGAGCTCGTCGGACTGCTCGACGTGCTCGAGCGCGAGCTCGTCGACGTGCGCGGGCCGGTGACGCTGCTCGACCTGCACTCGACCTCGGGCGCGGGTCCGCCCTTCGCGCTGCTCGCGCACCCGGAGCGGAGCCGCGATCTTGGACGCGCGCTCGACGTACCCGTGCTCGTCGGTCTCGAGCGCATCCTCGGCGGCACGCTGCTCGAGTGGATCACGGCGCTCGGCCATCGCGCGGTCGTGCTCGAGGGCGGACAGAACCAGGCGCCGAGCACGATCGACCATCACGAGTCGGCGATCTGGCTCTTCCTCGCCGCGAGCGGCGCGATCGACGCGAGCGCGTTGCCCGAATTGGCGCGGCATCGCGCGCGGCTGTACCAGAGCGCAGCGTCGTTGCCGCGCCTGCTCGAGATCTGCTACCGCCACGAACTCCAGCCCGGCGAGCGGTTCCGCATGCTGCCGGGCTACGCGAACTTCAGCGCCGTCAGCGCCGGGGAATTGCTCGCGCATTCCGGCGACGCGCTCGACCAGGAAGTGCGCGCGCCGGAGACGGCGACGTTGATCATGCCGCGCTACCAAGGCCAGGGCCTCGACGGCTTCTTCCTCGGGCGGCAAGTCGTCGCGTTGGCTCGCAGGCGCGCGCGGCGCGAGCTGGAGCTGCGGCCCGCGCGCGAGGCCATGGCTGACATCGATCGAAGCGTGCAGATTGGGCGGAGAGTGTTCCTCGGGAGCGTCGGAGCCGCGGCGCTGGGAGCTTGCATGAACGAACGAGAACGCGAAACGTCGCGCGTGAGCGCGAAGGCGACGGACGAGCCGACAGCAGCGCGCGCTCCGGTGCTCTTCGTGAGCCACGGCGCGCCCACCGCGGTCTTCGACGAGCGCAAGAGTCGCGAGTGGCGCGCCTGGGGTGGCGCGTTCGCGAAACCGCGCGCGGTGCTCGTGGTCTCCGCGCACTGGCGCGCGGGCATCGCGACGATCGGCACGCTCGAGCGCCGGCCGCTCTTCTACGACTTCTACGGATTCCCGAAGGAGCTGTACGAGGTGCAGTACGCCGCGCCCGGCGCGCCCGAGCTCGCGCGCGAAGTCGAAGGACTGCTCGCGCCGCATCTCGCCGTCACGCGCGAGCCCACGCGAGCTCTCGATCACGGCGTGTGGGTGCCGCTCGTGCACCTCGTGCCGACGGCGGACGTGCCCGTCCTGCAGATCTCGTTGCCCGCGCGCACCGGGGCGGACGTCGTCGCCGAGCTCGGCCGTCGCTTGCAACCGCTGTCGCACAGCGGCGTGCTGCTCGTCGGCAGCGGCGGCATGACGCACAACCTCGGCCGTCTCGATCCGGGAGCGACGCAGGTGCCGAGCTGGGCGAGCGAGTTCGAGAGCTGGGCGATGCAGTCCTGCCTGAGCGGCGACGTCGACGCGTTGGTCGATTTCCGCGCACGCGGACCGGCGAACGCGCTCGCGCACCCAACCGACGAACACTACCTGCCGCTGATCTTCTCGCTCGCGGCCGCGCCAGGTCGCGTCGCGCTCTCGATGGTCGAAGGCTTCGAATTCGGCGGCCTGAGCGAGCGCGGATTGCAGTGGAGCTGAGCGCTCTCCGCTGACGGTCGCACGCGCGCGACCCTACGTCGCGCGCTGCGCCGCGTTCTGCGCCGCGCGCGCGATCGTGCGGCGCGGGACGAGGCCCGTGCGCGCGAGCTCCTCAGCCAGCGCCGCGAAGTCTGCGCACGCTTCGGAGGCCGGGTCGAGCACCTGGATCGGCGAGCCGAGCGCCGCGACCTCGCGCAGACGCTCGTGATGACGCAGCACCGAATCGAGCAGGCGTGGACCGAACCGCAGCTCGAGCGCGACGAGCACCTCGCGCGCGATCTTCATGCGCCGATCGAAGATCGTCGCCAGCACGCGCGTCTCGAACGGACGCGCGAGATCCTTGCGCAGCTCCTCGACGATCGCGAGCGCCTGCACCGCGCCTTGCAGCGCGTAGGCGCCCGTCTCGACGACGAGCAGCACGACATCGCTCGCTCGCAGCGCGTTCTTCGTCAGCACGCCGTCGACGCGCGGCGGACAATCGAGCAGCACGACCTCGAAGATGCCCTGCAGCTCGTCGAGCGCGCGCGTGAGCTGCTGTTCGGGCTCGATCAGGCGCGCGCTCTCCTCCTCGAACTCCGCCAGCGCGATCGTCGCCGGCAGGAGCCACACGCCGCCGGGCACCGCGACCAGCGCCTCCTCGGCTCGCGCGCGGCCGGCGAGCACCTCGCGCACCGTCGGCTCGCCCTCGGCGGGCGCGCACGAGAGGCTCATGCTCGCGTGCGCCTGCGGGTCGAGATCGACGAGCAGCGTGCGCAATCCCAGGCGCGCGAAGGCGCCGGCGAGGTGCACGGCGCTCGTGGTCTTGCCGCAGCCCCCCTTCTGATTCACGAACGAGAGCACGCGCACGTCCGCCTCAGGCTTTCTCGGCTTCGATGACGACCGCGGTGCCGTAGGCCAGGACTTCCGTCACGCCGGCCGCGATCTCGTTCGCGTCGTAGCGCATCGCGAGCACCGCGTTCGCGCCGACCTCGCGCGCGTGGCGCAGCATCAGGTCGAAGGCCTCCGAGCGCGCCTTCTCGGCGAGCTGCGTGTAGAGCGTGATGTTGCCGCCGATCAAGGTCTGCAATCCTGCACCGAAGTTCCCGACGATCGAGCGGCTGCGCACCGTGATCCCGCGCACGACGCCGAGGTAGCGCGCCACGCGAAACCCGTCGAAGGAGTTCGCCGTCGTGACCCACGGATCCGTCGTGCCCGTCATCGTCTGTCGCGCGCGTCGAGTCGTCCAGGATGCCCCGCGCCGCTCCCGACTTCAACCCGCGTCGAGCATCCGAGTCGCGCGTGAGCTGCGATTGTCTCAGCGCAGCGCGCGACGGGCCTTGTCGTAGAAGGCGCTGGTCGTGCGCGCGTGCTCGAGGCGCGGCTCTGCGGCTCGAAGAGCGAAACCGGCACGCGCGCTTGCACGCTGCGCGCGACGGCTTCGTCGGAAGGGACCCAGCCGATGAACTCGGGCGCCGTGCCCAGGAAGCGCAGCGAGACGGCCTTGAAGCGCTCCCAAGCCTCCTGCGCAAGCTCCTCCGTCGGCACGCGGTTCACGACGACGCCTGCGCGCACGTGCGGATTGACCATGTGCGCGCGCTTGTAGAGTGCGTAGGCGTCCGAGAGCGCCGTGACTTCGTGGTTCGTGACGACGATCAGCGTGCTCGTCGCCGCGAGATGCGCCACGGTGCTGTACTGCAAGCCGGCGCCGTGGTCGATCAGCATCAGGTCGAAGCGCGACTCGAGCGACTGCAGCGCCTTGAAGAGCTTGTCGAGCTCGCGCCGCGTCGGGTTGGCGAGCGCGTGGCGCCCGACCCCTCCCGAAAGCAGCATGACGTTCTCGGGACCGGTCACGAGCGCGTGCTGGGCCTCGATCTGCCCGTCGAGGATGTGCCCGAGGTCGTAGCGCGGCGTCAAACCGAGCAGGAGGTGCGCATTGGCGAGGCCCGCGTCCCAATCGACGAGCAACACGCGCTCGCCGCGTTGCGCGCGCAACACGGCGAGGTTCGAGGCCAGGATGCTCTTGCCCGTCCCCCCTTTTCCGCTGGCGATGCACACGACGCGCGCACCGGGCGCGTCGGTCGGCGTGCTGCGTTCGCCCGGCTGCATCCAGCGCGCGAGCGAGCGCAATCGCGAAAGATCGAACGGGGAGTTGTCGAGCATGGTGGAGCGTCGGGTCGAGGAAGCGCGGTACTCTCCACGAGGCCCGTTCGCCCGTCAACGGGGCCGAAGGCAGGAGCTCGCTGATTCGCATCGCGAGCGCGCGAGCCGTTCGTTCGGCCCCGGATCCGCGAGCCCGTCGGACACCATGAATGCGAAAACGCGCTTGCGCTCGACGTCGACGGACGGGCGATTTTTGTGCTCTTGACAAGCACAGCCATCGCGCTCCGGAGTTGCTGCTGGTCTGCGGCGAGCGAGACGCGATCGCGCGCTCGACTCGCGCGAGATCGCGAGCGCGACGATGCGCGGCTGCGCGCGAGCGGATCCACTGCGCGCCCGGCATCTTCGGCGAACGCGATCGACGACGGCGACCGGCGACTCACGCCGAGCGGCGGAGGGCTCCGCGAGCGCGTCGCTGCGAACGCAGACGCACCGACACGCCCGGGACCGAACGTCGCGAACGTCGGCGGCCCGCGGTGCCGCTAGCGTTTCGGCCTGGGCACGTGCTGGTCGACGAGGATCGGATTGCCGTCGGGATCGACGAGCGTGAAGTGCGCGGGGCCGTCGGTGCGCTCGTCGGCTTCGCTCTGCAGCGCGACACCACGCTCCTTCAACGCGCGTTGGAGCTCGCGCACGTCCTGGAAAGCCGCCAGCGTCTCCTTGTCGGAGTTCCAACCCGGATTGAAGGTCAGCATGTTGCGCTCGAACATGCCCTGGAACAGGCCGATCTTCGTCGTGCCGCTCTTCATGACGACCCAGCGCTGCGCGAGCTCGCCGGAGACCTGCTCGAAGCCGAGCTTCTCGTAGAAGGCCTTCGAGGCCTGGATGTCCTTGACGGTGAGGCTGACGGAGAAGTTCCCGAGGTCCATGGGCTTGGGTTGGTCGTCGTGGATGTGGGTGGTCGCGATCAGCGCCGCGAGGCTGCCGGCGAGCGTGATCGACGTGAGTGCGTTCATGGTCATGTCGCGCTCGGCCCCTTCCGTTCCGGAGCGCGAACGCGGCGCTACGATGGCGCGGTCGGCGTCGCGCCGCTTGCCAGATCTTGCGAACCCCCTCGAAAAACCCCGAGGAATTCCCCTCGGACTACGTGGAGCGCGTCAACCGCGGCCTCGACTACATCGTGCGCAACCTCGACGGCGATTTGAGCCTCGAAGCGGTCGCGCGCGCGGCCTGCTTCTCGCCGTTCCACTTCCACCGCGTCTTCAAGGCGCGGATCGGCGAGACGCTGGGACAGTTCGTGAAGCGCCAGCAGCTCGAGCGCGCGCTGCAGCTGATGTCGCACAAGCCGCGCCGGTCGTTGACGGAGATCGCGCTCGAGTGCGGCTTCTCGTCGTCGTCCGACTTCTCGCGCAGCTTCAAGCAGCGCTTCGGCGCACCGCCGAGCTCCTTCGACCTCGCCGCGTTCCGCAACACGCGCCGCGACGAGTTCGAGCGCGCGCACGTCGGCGAGGACGGGGTGCCGCGCTTCGCGCGACTCGCTCCGGGCGAGAACCCCGACGGCTTCGAGGTGACGCTGCGCGATCTCCCGCCGCGCACGGTCGCTTACATCCGCGTGCTCGATCCCTACAGCTCGTTCTCCGCCGTGCAGGAAGCGTACGCGCAGCTGATGGCGTGGGCCGACGAGCGCGGCGTCGGCGACCGGCAATGGCTCGGATACCAGTGGGAGGATCCCGAGATCGTGGCGCTGAAGGACTGCCGTTACGACGTCGCCGTCGAGGTCGACGACGTCCGTCCCGACGGCCGCATCGGCCGCTTCGAGTTCCCCGCGCTGCGCGTCGCGGAGGTGCGCATCGCAGGCTCGGTCGAGCTCGAGGTGCGCGCGCTCGACTGGCTGTTCGAGACGTGGTTCCCGCAGAGCGGCTTCGTGCCCGACGACCAGCCTGCATTCGAGGCGTGGATCGGACGGCCGTTCGCGCACGGAACGGAGCACTTCACGATCGCGTGCCAGCTCCCGGTGAAGCCGGCCTGACGGCTCCGAAACGCGTTGACACCGAGCGCGAAAACGCGACGAACGCGTTCGTCGCGAGGCGCCGCGTGCGCGAGCGCACGCACCGGCCTCAGTGCATCTTCACTTCTTCGCCGATCTTGTGGATCTTCATCACGTTCGTCGTGCGCGCCATGCCGGCGGGCACTCCCGCGACGAAGACGATCGTGTCGCCGTACTGCGCCATGCCGCGCACGACGAGCATCTCGCTCGCGATCGAGAGCATGTCCTCGAGGCTGCGCTCGCGGCGGAAGAGGAACGGACGCACGTGCGCGAGCACCGTCATGTGCTGCACCGTCTGCGGATGCGGGCTGAGCGCGAAGACGTCCGCGCTCGGGCGGTAGCGCGAGATCAGGCGCACCGTGTTGCCGGTCTCCGTGAAGCACACGATCTTCGAGATGTTGAGCGCTTCGGCGGCCTGCACCGCGGCGAGCGCGACGGCGTTGGCGAAGTTGCGCTCCTGCGTGCGAAAGGTCGGGTGCGGCAGGTCGTGGTAGCGCTGGCTGTGCTCCACCGCGCGCGCGATGTTGCGCATCGTCGAGACCGCGGCGATCGGATGCGCGCCCACGGCCGTCTCGGCCGAGAGCATGATCGCGTCCGTGCCGTCGAGCACCGCGTTGGCGACGTCGGCGACCTCGGCGCGCGTCGGGCGGCTCGATTCGATCATCGACTCGAGCATCTCCGTCGCCGTGATCGTGAACTTGCCCGCGCGCAGCGCGGCCGAGATCAGCGACTTCTGGATCAGCGGCAACTGCTCGAGCTCGCACTCCACGCCGAGATCGCCGCGCGCGACCATGATCCCGTCGGCTTCGGCGAGCAGCTCGTCGAGGTTCTCGAGCGCCACGTTGCGCTCGATCTTCGCCACCATCAGCGCTTGCGGCGCGAGCGCGCGCACGGCGCGGATCTCCGCTGCGCGCGCGACGAACGAGATGCCGACGAAATCGACGCCGGCCTCGCGCGCGAGCTCCAGATTCTGGCGGTCCTCCTCGGTCGGCAGCTCGTAGTGGATCTGCGAGTCGGGGAAGTGCACGCCCTTGCGATCGCCGAGATCGCCCGCGCGCGTCACGTGCGTGCGCAGCGCGTCGCCCTGGATGGAATCGACGAGGAGCTCGACCTGGCCGTCGGCGAGCAGCACGCGCTGTCCCGGTTGCGCGGCCTCGAGGAAGCCGCCGAACTCGAGCAGCACTTCGCCGGGCGCCGCGATGCCCTTGCCCTGGCGCGCGAGCACGACCTCGCCGATCGCGAGCGCGCGCTTGCCGCCGGGGAAGCGCGACATGCGCATCTTCGGCCCCTGGATGTCCGTCAGGATGCCGACCGGGATGCCGCGCGCTTCGGACTCCGCGCGAATCTTGCGCACGCGGCGATGGAAGTCCTCGGCCGTGCCGTGGCTGAAGTTGATGCGTGCGACGGCCATTCCGGCTTCGATGAGTTCGCCGATGCGATCCTCGGTCGCGGGTCCGATCGTGGCGACGACCTTGGTGTGCGAGGGCGTGAGCGTGGCGCGTTCGACGCGCGGCTTGGAAACGGCGAGCTCTGTTTTCATGGCGGTGCGCGCGCTGTCGCGCGAAGCGAAGAAGGTGGTCCGCGGAGCGGCGCCGATCAAGCGTGCGCACGCGCGCGCACGTTGCACGCTCGAGGAACGCGCGCCGAACTCCTCGCGGCGGGGCCGTTTCGGCCTCTCGCACGACATCGACGCGCGAGCAAGAACACCAATAGGTGAACGCCAGCCGGCTACCGGATGCCGACTGGCGTTCGGGGGGGTCCACGCCGCTCCTGAGGCCGGACCCGCCTGAGGTTGGGCCGCGGGCCGTCGGCGTGGCGCGCGAATCAGACGCAGGGCCCGACTCCCGGGTTCCGCTGGAAACGACGGACTGGTCTCGAATCTCGAACTCGTGCCCGCGGGCGCGGCGGGCCTTTTTTTCCGCCTGCGCGTTCGCCCACGCATCAGCGCGGGTCGGCAGCGTCCCAGCGAGCTCCAAGCCGCTTGACGAACACATCCCAGCCGAGCGAGCGCCTCCGATCTCCCCAGCAGGCGATGAACCCGGCCGCGCTGGCGGCGACCGACGGGAGCACGCGGTCGGGGACGGAACGCGACGCGAGCTCGTTCACCAGAACCGTGCGACCGAGAGCCCGACCCGAGGGCAGGATCCGCCGCGCGTGGATCTCGTCATAGCCCGAAAGGTCATCCTCCCAGGCGACGACCCAACTCCCGTCCGAGAGGCGCGCGATCGTCGGCCAGTCCTGCTCGTTGGCGATCGTCGAGAGCGGGAGGAAGGGCCCCGCCGCCTTTCCGTCGCGATCGAATCGGCGCGCGAAGATGTCGCGGCCGCGATCGCTCGGCGCTCCGGCGGTCCAGGCGAGCACGAAACCGCCATCGGGAGCGGGAGCGACGCACGGATCCCAGTCGACGCCGAACGGTGACGGCGCGAAGTGCAGCACGTCCCCGGACGGCGCGCCGTCGGCGTCGAGGAAGCGCGCGCAGAGTTTCGCCCGCGACGCATCGCCGCCGACGCGCTCGTCCCAGGCGCAGAGCACGCGACCGTCGTCGAGCAGCGCGAGGGCGGGATCCTGCGCGTCGCCGTCGGAGACCAACGCGATCGGCGCGGACGGAGCGCTGCCGTCGAGCGCGAGTCGCGCGCACCACAGGCCGGCGCGCGGACGCGGCCAGGCGGCGAGGTAGCCGCGCTCGCCTGCGAGCACGACGATCGACGCCGCGGACACGCCACCGGTGCGCTGACCTGGATCGAGGGCGCGATCCGGCGTGAGAGCGGTCGCATCGGGCTTCAACAGCTGTGCGTGGAGCGTCTCCTCGGCGCCATTCGCCTGCCTCCAGACGATCGCGCACGCTCCATCGGCACGCAGTGCGACCTCGGGCATGCCGCGCGCGGCTTCCGGACGATCGCCACCGACGACGGGGAGCTCGATCTCGTCGCCGTCGACGCCGCTCGCGTTCATGCGCCGCAGGAACGAGCGCTCGTACCCCGAGCGCGCATCCTGCCAGACGGCGATCGCGTGCTCCGCCGCCGCCGCGACGCGTCCATGACTCTGATCCGCGCTCGCGACGTCGGAGTTGAGGCGGCGGTTCGGGCCGAACGTCGTCGGCGCACCCGAGATGGGATGCAGAGCGAGCGTTCGCGCATACACGTTGTCGTCCGTCCCGTCCGACTGCGTCCATCCGATGCAGATGCGCTCGCCATCGTTCGCCAGCAACCACCCGCGGCGTTGCGCCGACGGCCATTCAGCGCCGGAGAAGTCGACGCGGAGCGCCGCGATCTCGAAGTTGGAGGGACCGCAGGCGTGCAACCACGTGGATCCTTCGCGCGAGCCTTCGGCCTGTTCGTCGACGAGGACGGCCACGCCGAACGTTCCGCTCGTCATGTCGAGGGAGCGCGGCGTGCGCGTGGCGAGCGCTTGGTCCTTCGACTTCGGGCGCGCGTCCGCGTGCCTGTGCTCGAGGTCGACGCTCTCCCGATCGACGCTCACGCGCGAGCGACAGAACCAAGCTCCGCCATCCCCATCGGAGACGGCGGCGAGGATCGAGTCCGCCCCGAGGTTCGTCAGGCGGCCCGCGCCGATGGGGCGCTGGAACCAGCATCCGCCGTTCGCCTCGCGCCAGACACACATCGCGCTCGCGCCGGAGGCGACGAGGTGAACGCTGGCCTCGGGGTCCGCCGATTTCGCCACGAGCCAACGCGGGAGACCGATGCACGCGCCAACCGGATCGAGCTCCTGAACCGCGGGTCGGCCGTCGTCGATCCAGGCCACCCAGAAGTGGCCGCTGGAGATCCGCACGATCGCCGGCCGACGCGCGCCGCCCGAGCGGGAAGCGCTGGACTCGCTGGGGCTCGACAACCTTCCCCATCGTCGAGCGGGGCGGGAAGTCCCACGTCCGCGGCGCCCATGCGCCGCGCGTCGAACGCACGGACGAAGACCGTGCTGCGGCCAGCCACGGACGTCCAGGCGACGACGCCTGACCTGGCCGGGGGCCAGCGCGACGGCCGGATCGCGCCGTCGGCCGGCGTGGGGAGCATGGATCGGCTGCTCGGGCTCGCGCGGTTCGCCGTCCGCGGTCATGCGCCGCAGGTAGAGACCCATCATCCCATCCCGATGATCGCGCCAGACGGCGGCGAATCCGCCGCCGGGAGCGCCGGCGAGGGCCTCGAGCTCCTGCACGCTCCCTCCGTCGAGATCCTGGTGCACGAGCGTGTCGGCCAGCGTCACATCCGCGACCGCGACCGGCAGCTCGCCGAGCTTCCCCAGCTCGCGCGCCGGCCCCGCGGACTCGACCTGCGGAAGCGCCGCGGCAACGCTCGTCGAGAGCGCTGCGACGACGTGAACGACGGTCGCGAACGACCCTTCACGAGACGCTCGCACGAGGAACGCAACGATGCCACGCGCCGCGCCAACAGGGAGCTGGAGGCGTCGCCTCCCGCTCGGTCGCCCTGGCACTTCCGCGCGATCCTCCAGGTGGCTTCGCATGCGCTTCACGGCACAACCGTGGAATCGTCTTCAGGGCCCACGAAATACCGAAGAGATGGTATTGCTAGCTCTTGGACCGGCACCTGAGGCGGTTCGCGGCGTGGGAGAGCTCGCAGCTCGCCGCGGGACCCAAGGTGCGCTCGCACACCTGGATTCGACGCAACTTCTGCCAGCGAGTCAGCCGTGATGCTCTCCAGCTCCCCCATTGGGCAGCGCGGAGCGGCGCCCGAGGCCACCTCGGTGCTGCTCTTCGCGCTCGTCGTCGCCTTGCTCTGGTTCGCGCTCGCGCGGAGCGGAGGTGACGCGCACGCCGCTGATTCCGCCGCGGGTCCCGCGGCGCAAGGTCCGACCGGCGAACTCGGCAGCGTCGTGACGAACGGCGCGCGCAACTGATCGCGCCCCCGCCGACGTCGGCGAGCGCGCGCGGCGCGTTCGAAGGGCGCGTTCATCCCGCGAGCAGCTCGGGGATCTCCTGGTAGGCAGGAAAGCGCTTCGTCGCGAGCTTCGAGTAGATCTTCTTGCCGTCGACGCTGACCTCGAAGGCGCCGCCCTTCGACGGAACGAGCTCGACTTCGGCCGACGGCTCCACCTGCTTGAGCTCAGCGGTCAGACCGACCGCTTGGGGCAGGTAGTTTCACTGGACGCAGTATTCGATGCGGATCTTCACGGGTGGTCTCCTCGGCGCTCGAGCGGGCTGGAATGGAGCGGGCGGGGATCTTGGCCCTCGTACCAGCACGCCTCAACCGGTTTCGCCGGCGCGCGCTACCGACGCCGCACCGCCGCGCGAAACGCGAAACCCCCGTCGCCGGTCGCCCTGGGATGCGGAAACCTGCATCGCGGCGCGCTGACGGCCGCTTTCGAGGCCTGCGGGGAGGGGTACAGGTCCTGTAGAGCCTTGTCCAGCCGCCCAAACCTCCTCCTATACTCTGCGGCCGTGGCGGACCCGTGGTCCGCGCCACCGACTGCGCCGCGTGGTTCCAACCCCCAGTGCGCAGACCGCGCGCGCAGCGCGCAACCACCCATGAAAGCCAAGCACTTCGCCCTCTCCGCCTGCCTGCTCGCCCCGGCCCTGGTCGCGTTCACGCTTCCGGGCGAGAAGATCCGCTTCGCACCTGCAGAGGGCTCGAGCGCGACCAAGACCTTCGAGACGAAGACCGAGCTGACGCTCGATCACATGTCGATCTCGATGAACGGCAACGACATGCCCGGCATGCCCGAGATGGACATGACGATCACGTCGACCCAGTCGGTCGCCATCAGCGACGAGTACGTGAGCATGGCCGACGGCCAGCCCAAGAAGCTCAAGCGCCACTTCGACACGATGGACAACAACAGCGCCGTCGCGATGAAGGTGGAGATGATGGGGCAGTCGCAGGACAACAACCACAACGCCAAGGCCGTCAGCAAACTCAACGGCAAGACCGTCGTGTTCGCCTGGGACGCCGAAGCCAAGGACTACAAGAAGAGCTTCGACCCGGCCGAGGACGACGCCGAGGTGCTCTCCGGCCTCAAGGAAGACATGGACCTGCGCGTCCTCCTGCCCGACCACGAAGTCAAGGTCGGCGACGAGTGGGCCGTGGACGTCAAGTCGCTCGTGCACATCCTCGCCCCCGGCGGCGACCTCGCCTTCCGCCCCGAAGACAAGGAAGTGGGCGAGATGGCGATGAACATGATGGGCGGCGCGGGCATGAGCAACATGAGCGACTTCCTCTCCGACCTCCTGGAAGGTGAAGCCAAAGCCACGCTCGCCGACGTGCGCGAGGACGGGGGCAAGAAGGTCGCCGCGATCAAGTTCACGGTGAAGATCTCGAGCTCGAAGGACATGACCGAGCTCGTCCACGAGGCGATGAAGAACGCCAAGCTCCCCGAAGGCGTCGAGATGGAGGTCGATCACGTCGATGTCGACTTCAAGCTCGAGGGCGAAGGCGAGCTCCTGTGGAACCTCAGCACGAACACCGTGCGCCACTTCGAGCTCTCCGGCCCGGTCCACATGAACATGGACATGGCCATGAGCGTCGACGGCCAGGGCCAGCAGATGAAGCTCGAGCAGAGCATGGAAATGTCCGGCACGACCACGATGAGCGTCAAGGCGGACTGAGCCCTGCCAGGCGCGCCGCCCCTCGGGCACGGCGCACCGAGCGAGCCGCACGCCGCACCACGCATGAGCTGGAGCGCATTGCTCGCTGCCTTCGCGATCAGCATCGGAGCCGCGGTCGATCCGACCGCGGCTCCGGTCGTTCTGGAGCGCAGCGCCGTTGCTGTCGGGACCCCCGCGACACGGGGCGCCGCCGACGGCCGCGCGCCGAAAGCCGAGCTCGCGCCCGCGCTGCGCGACGCGCAAGCCTGCATCGCGAACAAGGACTGGGCGGGCGCCGCGCGCCTGCTGCTCGACCACCTCGCGCGCGCGAGCGGCGACGGAGCGATCCACGACACGCTCGCGCAGGCGCTGGAGAAGCTCGAGCGCCCGGACGAGGCCGCGCACCACTACGCCTTCGCCGCGCGCCTCTACTTGCGCGAGGGCAAGGAGCCGCTCGCGCGCGCGAGCTCCGGCAACGCCAAGCGCGTCGATCCGCTCGCTTCGCGGCGCGAGGCCTTCCAGAAGAAGCTGGTCGGCGACCTGCACGCCGCCGCGGAGGAGCTCCAGGGACAAGGCCACGCGCAGCGCGCGATCGATCTGCTCGAGCGCATCGAGACGCTCGCCGACGGCAAGGAAGCGGTCGCGCTGCGCTCCCTGCTCGAGAAGGCTCGCGCCGCGTTCCAGCAAGTCGATCTCGACCAGAGCACGCGCGCGAAACCGGCCTCGGGCGAGTGGCCGATGGTCGAGCGCGAGAGCCCCAACTACCACTTCCGCTGCCAGCTCGAGCCCGAGATCGTCGACCTCGTGTCGGGCGTGATGGACGACATCCACGCCTACTACGTGCAGGTCTACTTCGACGGCGACGCCAAGCGCGCGAAGGCCGAGAAGGCGACGATCCGCGTGCATCCAACGCGCGCGAAGATGCTCGAGAGCTGGCAGGGCGGAGCTCCGCCCGAAGGCTGGTGGTCGCCGGGCACGAACGAGGTCATCGCCTACGACACGCGCACGTCGTCGGGCTCGCTCGACGATCTGCTCCTGACCCTGTTCCACGAGGCGAGCCATCAGTTCATGACGCTCTCCTCCGGCGGCGGTTTCGTGCCGGCCTGGATCAACGAGGGCACGGCGACCTTCTTCGAAGGCACGCGCGCGATGGCCGATCACAAGGTCATCTGGCCCGACGCGGCGATCGGCCGGTTGAACGCGCTCGTGTACGAGCTCGACAGCGGCAAGCCGCCCACCGCGCGCGATGTCGTCGCCTACTCCTCGCCGGGCTCGTACGCGGTCGAGTACTACGCCTACGGCTGGGGCCTCGTGTACTTCCTCCAGGAGTACGAGGCCGCGGACACGCTGGAGCACGTCTACCGGCCGCTCTATGCGCAGTACAAGCGCCAGATCGTGCAGCGCGGCGGCGATCCCCTGGGCCTCTTCGAGGAGCTGATGCTCGGCAAGGCGTCGCCGCTCGGACACGCGCGCTTCGAGGACTTCGAACGCGACTGGCGCAAGTGGATCAAGGAGTCGGTCTTCCCGCTCTTCGGCCGCGGCCCCGACGTTCGCGCGCGACGCACGGCGAAGATCGCGCAGTACCTCGCCGCCGCCGACGCGGTGAAGGGCGAGCGCAAGCCGCGCGTGAGCGAATCGGAGCTGCTCGAGCGCGCCAACCGCCACATCGACTACGTGCAGAGCCGCATCGACGGCGAGGAGAAGCCCGACGCGGAGCTCCTGGTGGACGCGGAGCTCCTGGTGACGCAGTCGCGCGTGCTCGCGCGTCTCGCGCGACCCGCGGCGGCAGCGCCGGCGCTCGAGCGCGCGCTCGACCTCGCCGACCAGGGCCGTTGGACCGTCGATCCGGCTCGCTACGCGGAGCTCGAGAAGGAGCTCGCGAAGCTCGACCGCAAGAACGCCGCGCTGCGCCTCGCGCGCACGCGCGTCGCGGGCTTGACGCAGACGGCGCGCGCGCTGCTCGCCGACTACGTCGCGCGCGGCGACGCGAGCGTCCTGCGCAGCTACACCTTCGCGAGCGAGATGGGCGCGGCGCTCGGCGACGACGAGGTCCTGCTCGCGCGCGCGAAGGAGCTGCGCCTCGTCGCGCGCGATCGCGGACTGCTCTCGGGCACGATCACGGCGCTCGACAGCGCGCCGGAGCGCTGGGAGACGATCCTGAACTCGAAACCCGAGGACTTCAGCGTCGACGCGCGGCGCGTGTCGCTCGAGAGCGTGCGCGTCTTCGCCACGGTCGACACGGACGTCAGCGTGCACGACGAGTACGAGCTGCGCGCGAAGCTCGTGCGCGAAGGCGCGCACGAGCTCGGCGCCGCGTGGGGATTCGTCGTCGCCGGCCCCGAGCAGGCCGATTGGATGCTCGTCGGCATCGACGACCGCGGCCAGGTCGGCATCTGGAACATCGCGCGCGGTGCGAAGGGCACCTCGACGACGGGGCGCAGCCAGACGCTGGCGCTCGAGAAGCCGCTCGCCGACGACGAGACGCCCGACCTCGCCGTGCGCGTGCGCGCCGACGGCCGCGTGACGATCACCGTCGCGGGCCGCAAGCCGGTCGAGACGCGCCTCGCGCTCGATCCCGCGCGCCCGCGACACGTCGGGATCTTCGCCAAGAACGGACGCACGACGCTCGAGAACGCGGTCGTCGAGCAGTTCCCCTGAGCATCCGGCGCGCGCGACTTCCCCACTCGCCGCGACGACCTGCCGGGCGTCGCGCTCGAGCGTCTCGGACCGCTGCTGTTCGTGTCGCTCTCGCCGCAGCATCCGTTCGCGGCGCTGAATGCTGGAGTGCGCGAGCGCGTGGGCTGGCTGCCGCTCGAGGAATTCCGCGCCGCGCCCGAGCTCGCGCGCGACTACGAATTCGACGCGCACTGGGCGCTCTACTGCGACAACTACCTCGAAGGCTTCCACATCCCCTTCCTGCACGGCGCGCTGAACGCGCGCATCGAGTTCGAGAGCTACCGCACGGAGCTCTTCGAGCGCTCGAGCGTGCAGATCGCGCACGCCAAGGAAGGCGAGCCGTGCTTCGAGCTGCCCGCGAGCTCGCCCGACCGCGGCGAGCGCGTCGCCGCCTACTACTTCTGGCTGTGGCCCAACCTGATGCTCAATTTCTACCCCTGGGGGCTCTCGCTCAATCACGTGCAACCGCTCGGTCCGGCGCGCACGCGCGTCGCGTTCCGCACGTGGATCTGGCGCGAGGAGCTGCGCGAGCGCGGCGCGGGCGCGGGCCTGCACCAGGTCGAGATGGAGGACGAGGAGGTGGTGACGCAGGTTCAACGCGGCGTGCGCGCGCGCCTCTACGACCGCGGTCGCTTCTCGCCGACGCAGGAGCGCGGCGTGCACCACTTCCAGCGCATGCTCGCCGCCGCGTTGCGCTGACGCGCACGGTTCGGGCGCGCGTCGGACGCGCGTCGGCGAGCACGACCGAAGCGCCCGGCCACGGAGTGCTCTTCCTACCCGAAGACCTGCTCCCACGGCTGCGGCGCGAAGCCGACCAGCCAGTGCGCGCCGACCTTCAACGCCGGAGCACGCAGATTGCCCGACGGGCCGAGCGCGAGCGCGAGCTCCGCCGTCGTGGCGCGTCGGAGGTCGATGGACTCGCCGCGCGCGCCGCGGCACACGAGCAACGTGCTCGCGCCGCGAAACAGTGCCGGCAGATCGCTCGCGCCGTAGCGCGTCTTGCGTGCATCGACCGTCTCACGGACGGTGACGCCCCGCGCCTGGAGGAACGCGTCGGAGCGGCTGCAGCCCGTTCAGGACTTGCGGTGGTAGTACCAGTCGACGTGCGTCGCGCCCATGAGACGCACAGAGTACTCGTTCCAGGGACGCGGGCCGATGCGTAGACTGTCCGCCCTTCATCGACGGTGGCATCACGATGGCGCGCAAGGAAAAAGTGCTGGTCGCCAACGGCCAGGGGTTCTGGGGCGATTCGATCCTCGGCCCCATTCGACTGGTCCGCGAGGGACCGCTCGACTACCTCACGCTCGACTACCTGGCCGAGGTGACGATGTCGATCCTGCAGAAGCAGCGCTCGCGCAAGCCCGACACGGGCTACGCGACGGACTTCGTCGAGATGATCGACCGCATCCTGCCGGAGCTCGTGCAGAAGAACGTCAAGGTCGTGGCCAACGCCGGCGGCGTGAACCCGCAAGCGTGCATGCGCGCCGTGTTGCGCGTGATCGAGAAGCACGGCTTCAAGGGCGTCAAGGTCGGCATCGTCGAGGGCGACGACGTCTACGGCCGGCTCGACGAGCTCCTCGCGGCCGGCGAGAAGCTCGCCAACATGGACACGGGCGAGCCGCTCTCGAAGGTGCGCGCGCGCGTCACGAGCGCCAACGTCTACCTCGGCGCCTTCCCCATCGCGCAGGCGCTAGATCAAGGCGCGCAGATCGTGATCACGGGGCGCGGCACGGATCCCGGGCTCGTGCTCGGCCCGCTGATCCACGAGTTCGGCTGGACGAGGGAGGACTACGACCTGATCGCCGCCGGAACCGTCGCCGGTCACATCGTCGAGTGCGGAGCACAGTGCACGGGCGGCAACTTCACCGACTGGCGCAGCATCCCCGACATGGCGCGCATCGGCTATCCGATCATCGAAGCGCGCGCCGATGGCAGCTTCGCGATCACCAAGCACGCGGGCACCGGCGGACGCGTCGATCTCTCGACCGTGACGCACCAATTGGCCTATGAAATGGGCGATCCGCGCGCGTACCTCGGCCCCGATGGAACGGCGGACTTCACGAGCTTCCGCCTCGCGCAGGATGGTCCCGATCGCGTCAAGGTCTGGGGCGTGAAGGGCGGACCTCCCACGCCGACGTACAAGGTCTCGATCAGCTTCGAGGACGGCTGGAAGGCGCTCGGCCAGCTCGTGATCAGCGGCCCGGATGCGCTCGAGAAGGCGCGCTTGTGCGCCGACATCGTGTGGAAGCGTCTCGCCTACGACGGCGTCGAGTACGCGCCGGAGGAACGTCTGGTCGAGTTCCTCGGTGCGAACGTGTGTCACGCCGGCATCGCCTCCGCCGACGCCCAACCGAGCGAGGTCGTGCTGCGCATGGGCGTGAAGGGACAGGATCAGAAGAAGATCGATCGCTTCGGCATGGAGCTCGTCCCGCTCGTCACCAGCGGTCCTCCCGGCGTCACGGGTTTCGCCGGCGGACGGCCGAAGGCGACCGAGATCATCGGCTTCTGGCCCGCGCTCGTCGGCAAGCGCCTGATCGAGCCCAAGGTGACCGTGGTCACGTCGGGAGGTGGCGCGTGATCGTCCCGCTGGCGCGCATCGCTTGCGGTCGCTCCGGCGACAAGGGCGAGGGCTCCAACGTCGGCGTGCTCGCGCGCTCCGAGTCCGCGTACCAGTTCCTGAAGCAGGAGCTCACGCCCGAGCGCGTGCGCGCGCACATGCGCGCGATCAATTTCGGCGGCGTGAAGCGCTACGAGGCCGACAACCTGCGCCTGCTCAACTTCATCCTGGCCGACAGCCTGGGCGGCGGCGGCTCCGCTTCGCTCAAGAGCGACGCGCAAGGCAAGACGCACGCGCTCGCGCTCTTGCGCCTGGAACTCGACGTGCCGCAACAGGTGTTGGAGAGCACGCCCGCTCCATGAACCTGATCCTCGAACTGCACGAGAAATCGCGCCGCCTGCAGAAGCGCATCGTCCTGCCCGAAACGCAGGATCCGCGGGTGCGCCAGGCCGCGACGCGCCTCGCCTCGGAACGCCTGTGCACCCCCGTGCTCGTCGACGCGGGCAAGATGGGCGCCGCGCCGCCGGGCATCGAGGTCGTGAGCCCCCAACGCGATCCGCGCACGCCGCGCTTCGCCGAGGAGCTCTTCGAGCTGCGCAAGAACAAGGGCATGACGGCCGAGGAAGCGAAGAAGCGCGTGCTGGAGCCGCTGACCTTCGGCGCGTTCCTCGTGCGCAGCGGCGATTGCGCCGGTTCCGTCGCGGGCAGCGAAGCGGCGACGGCCGACGTGCTGCGCGCGGGCTTGCAGGTCGTCGGGCTCGCGCGCGGCATCAAGACGTTGAGCTCGTGCTTCCTGATGATCCTGAAGGATCGCGTGCTCACGTTCGCCGACTGCGGCGTCGTGCCCGATCCGACGGCGGAGCAATTGGTCGACATCGCGCTCGCCTCGGCCGAGAGCCATCGGCGTCTCGTCGGCGACGCGCCGCGTGTCGCGCTGCTCTCGTTCTCGACCAAGGGTTCGGCCGAGCATCCGCGCGTCGACAAGATGCGCCAGGCGACCGAGCTCCTGCGCGCGCGCGCGAGCGGCTTGACCGTCGACGGCGAGCTGCAGGCCGACGCCGCGCTCGTGCCGCAGGTCGCCGAGCGCAAGGCACCGAGCTCGCCGCTCGCGGGACGCGCGAACGTGCTCATCTTCCCCGATCTCGACTCGGGCAACATCGCCTACAAGCTCGTCGAGCGTCTCGCGGGCGCGACGGCGCTCGGTCCGCTCGTCCAGGGTCTCGAGCACCCGTTCATGGACCTCTCGCGCGGCTGCAAGTCCGACGACATCGTCGACGTGGCTTGCATCGCGTCGATCCTCTCGTGACTTCGAGCCGGGCGTGACCTCGATCCGGGCCGCGTGACGCCGGGCCGCGGCGTGCGCTGAATTGCGCCTTCCGGTGTCGACGGTCGGCGCGCTACGCTGGTCGCCGACATGAGCTCCTCGTCGTCGTCGATCGTGGAGCGCGCGGCGCGCGCGGCTCGTCATCGGCGGCGCTGCGCTCGCACTGGCGTTGGGCGCCTGCAGCCGCGAAGCGCATGAGCCCTCGACCACGTCGAGCGACTCCGCGGCGCGACGCCCGCACCGCTGGCGGGCACCGAAACGCCGGTTCCCTCGGGACCGGCGACCGATGGAGCTCCCTCCCCCGCCGGCGACGTCGTCATCCGCACGCTCGATCTCGGCGACGAGCTCAAGGTCGACATCCTGCGCGAAGGCACGAACCGCAAGGCGCGTCCGGGCGACACGCTGCTCGTGCGCTACGAAGCGCGCGTCAAGGACGCCGAGCAGCCGTTCGCGACGACACGAGGCCTCTATCAGCCGCAGCGCTTCGTGCTCGATGCGCGGAGCGACGCGAGCCCGCTCCCGGCGCTCTCTCGCGCGCTCGTCGGTCTCGACCAGGGCACGCGCGCGCGCGTGCACGTCCCCGCGGCGCTCGGATACGGCAAGACCGGCCTGCCGAGCTCGGGCGTGCCCGCCGACGCGGAGCTCGTGTTCGAGATCGAGCTCGTCGAGGTGCGCTGATGGATTCGCGGCGCCCGCTCGCACTGCTCGCGTGTTGCGCCGCGCTCGCGCTCGAATCGTGCGGCGCGCTCGGGCTCGGCCCGCGCAAGTTGCAGGTCGAGCACAAGGAGGGCGAGCTCGCTTCGGGCGTGCACTTCGAGGATCTGTTCCTCGGGCGCGGCGAGCGCGCGAAGCTCGGCGACACGCTCACCGTCGACTACACGCTCTGGCTCGCCGACGGCACGCGCGTCGACTCGACGCTCGATCGCGGCGTGCCGATCCCGATGAAGGTCGGCGAAGCGCTGGTGCGCGGCCTCGACGAAGGGCTGGTCGGCATGCAGACCGACGGCCGGCGCAAGGTCACGGTGCCGCCGGAGCTCGGCTACGGCGCCGAGGGCGTGCCCGACATGATCCCGCCGAACTCGACGCTGGTCTTCGAGGTGCACGTGCTCGAAGTCCAGACGCACTGAGCTTCGCGCGCGAAGACAAGAAAACGGCCGAGGCCGGCGCACGTGCACCGGCCTCGGTTTTCCAAGCTCCGCTCGAGCTCAGCCCTGGGGCTTCTTCTCGCAGCAGGCGGCGGCCTTGTCCGAGCAGGCGCCGGCCTTCTCGCCGGTGCAGCTCGCGGCGGCCTTGCCCGGCAGCCTGAGCACTCGGCCTTCGGCATGTTGGCCGAGTTCGGGTCGCTCACGGCGGCGTTCTGCGAGCTCTTGCAGGAGAACAGGCAACACGCGACGAGCGCGACGCCGAGGATCATTTGCTTCATGAGGAATTCCTTTCGATGGGTCTCGTTCGAGCGAGCTCGAACGGCGGCCGGGGCCGCAATCGGATTCCCGAACGCTCTCGCGTCCGGTCCCGGCGGCTCTAGATCCGCCGGAAAGCGGCTCCAGGCTACGCGGGAACCTCCCACGCGCGAGTTGGAAGTTCATAAAATGAACCCATGAAGGGCTTCCGCGGACGGCGACACCCCGCGGAGGATCCGCCCGAGGATTCCGGCGACGACGTCGACGAGCAGGACATCGACGAAGTCGACCTGCACGGCCTCGCTCCCGAGCGCGCGCTGCGCAAGCTCCTCCAGGACCTGCACGCCGCGCGCGTGCGCCGGCGCAGCAGCGTGCTCGTCATCACGGGCCGCGGCATGGGCAATCGACTCCAGCAGCCCATCCTGCGCACGCACGTCGAAGCCTGGTTGCGCGGTCCGCACGGCGCGCGCGCGGGCGTCGTCTCCTTCGAGCAGCACAGTCGCGGCGGAGCGCTGCTCGTGCGCCTGCAAAGCGACGCTTCCGCGGCTCGTCCTTGACCTCGCGCGCGGGCTCGACACGATGGCGCGCCGCGATGCACGCGCGACGATCGCGCCGCCTCGCGGACCTCCTCATGAAGACACGCACGCTGCTCCTCGTCCTCGCCGCGCTGCTCGCGCCGCTCCCGTTCTCCGCCTGCTCGAGCGCGCCGCCGTCGCAACGCCTCGAACGCTTGTTCGACGAGCTCGAAGCGGAGCTCGGCGAACGCAAGCTCGGCTCGGGAGACGGCGAGGCGTGGCAGGTGCGGCAGAAGGAGCGCATCACCAAGGTGCGCGAGATGATCGCCGCGCACGAGGTCGTCAGCGCGCGCGATCACCTCTACGCCGCTGTGATCCTGACCGAGACCGATGGCGACGACGATCTGGCGACCGCGCGCGAGCTCGCGCTCAAGTCCGCGGAGCTCGGCGAGTCCAGGGCTTTCGCGTCGCCGCCGAAGCGGTCGACAAGCTGCTCGTGAAGCGCGGCGCGCCGCAGGCACGCACGTCTACGAGCTCCGTGCTGCGCGGCTGGCGTCTGCTACTCGTCGATCCGGCAACCTCGGACGCGGAACGCCAGGCGATGGGCGTCGAGCCGCTCGAGCGATTGCGCGCGCGCGAAAACGGTTGAACGAGGCGTGACGAACGTGAAGCCGAGGCGAACGACCCAAACGCCCATTCGTCCGACGTCAAAGAGCGGCACCGCGAGCTGAAGATATCGCCGAATTGTGGAAGATCGTCGAGTCACGGGTCTCGCAGGCCCGCGCCGGGAAAAGCGCTTCTGACGACGCGCTGGAGCGTCGTGCTCGCCGCCGCCGACGAGCGCTCGCCCATGAGCCGCGCGGCGCTCGAGCTTTTGCAAGCACTACTGGTTCCCGCTCTACGCCCTTCGCGCCGCCGGCGCGGCGAGGA
>JBGATX010000279.1:0-4170 GCA_044228975.1 Planctomycetota bacterium
CTGACGGACTCGGACCGCGACCAGCTCGAGCGCGCGGTCGAGCGGCTGCGCGAGCACGGGTTGGCCGTGCGTGTGTGGAACGGAGCGAAGGGCAAGGGCCGCGGAACCGTCGAACCGCGCGTGCGGCTGACCTTCGGCGGTCAGCAGTCCGACTATGCGATCGCGCTGCGACGCGGACTGCGAGCCGCGAGCTTGGGCGCGACGCTGCACGGGCTCGAGCGAGAGGACGATCCCGTGCTCCTCGTGTGCGATCACGTCGCCCTCCCGTTGGCCGAGACGCTGCGCGAGCGCGAGCAGCATTTCGTCGACACGGCGGGCAACGTGTATCTGAATGCGCCGCCGCTCTTGTTGTGGGTCGCGGGCCGCAAGCTCACGACGCCGCGGCAGGTCGGCCGCAAACGCGGACGCGCGTTCCAATCGAAGGGCCTGCAGGTGGTGTTTGCGCTGTTGTGCCATCCGGAATGGGCTCGCCTCGCGTACCGGGAGCTCGCGCGCGTCGCCGGAGTCGCCCACGGATCCGTGGGTGCCGTGCTCGAGGAGCTGCGCGAGCAGGGCTTCGTCGACGAGATCCAGGGCGAGCGAAGCCTCTTGCAGCGCGGCCGGTTGCTCACGCGCTGGGCGGAGGCCTATGCGCGCGTGTTGCGACCGACGCTCGTGATCGCGCGCTACCGCGCCGCAGATCTCGCGCGTGTCGCCGATGCGCGCAAACGACCGAACGGAGTTCTGCTGGGTGGCGAGATCGCGGCAGCGCGCTGGACGCGCGAGCTGCAGGCGGGCAGCGCGGTGGTCTACGGCGCGCCGCCGGATCCGAACGTGCTCGCGACGTGGAGGTTGAGCCCCGATCCCGAAGGCAACGTCGAGTTCCTGCGCCGCTTCTGGGAGTTCGAAGGCGGAGAGCCGGGCTTCGCTCCCGCGCCGCTCGTGTACGCGGATCTGCTCGCGACGGGCGACGAACGATGCCTGATCGCCGCGCGGGAGCTCCATGAGCGGATCGAAGCTCGAGCTCTCTG
Source organism: Planctomycetota bacterium (assembly GCA_044228975.1). Classification (GTDB taxonomy): domain Bacteria; phylum Planctomycetota; class UBA1135; order UBA1135; genus JADJNY01. Next base: position 1,011 of record JBGATX010000279.1, read on the forward strand.
ACCGACCGGCGCTCGAGAGGCTCGCGCGCATCGTCGGTGCGCTGCGCACCGCCGGCGCACCGGAGCCGTTGCTCGTTGGCGCCGCGGCACGCGATCTCCTGCTCCACCATGTGCACGCGATTCCGCTCGCACGCGCGACGCGCGACGTGGACCTCGCGGTCGCGCTCGACGATTGGCCGGCCTTCGAGCGGCTGAGGAACGCGCTGCTCGCGCAGCCGGGTTTCACGTCCGTCAAGGGCGTCGAGCACCGCGTGCGGCACGTCGAGTGGGGGGACGTCGACCTCGTGCCGTTCGGCGCCGTCGAGGGTCCGCTCGGAGCGGTCGCCTGGCCGCCGCGCGGCGAACCGGTGCTCAACGTGCTCGGCTTCCGCGAAGCCGCATCGACGTCGCGGCTCGCCCTCCTGCCGCGCGGAGAACGCGTGCGCGTGCTCGAGCTCTCGATGATGGCGTTGCTGAAGGTCCTCGCGTTCGATGACCGACACGCGCGCGTGCCGCGCAAGGACGCGAGCGACCTCGTGTTCCTGCTGCGCAGCTACGAGGCGGCGGGGAACGAGGAGCGGATCTACACGGTCGCGGGATCGATGCTGGGCAAGCTGGACGCGGACGAGCTCGGCGCGTGGCTGCTCGGGCACGATGCACGCGAGCTCGTCGGGTCGTGTGCGGGACCGACGAGTGGTGTCGTCGAGCGCGTGCTGCGCATCCTCGAGCGCGAGTGCGATCCCGATGGACCCTTGCGATTGGTGGGGGATGCGGAGGGTTCGTCGCCCGAGCGTCGTCGGCGGTTGCTCGCGGCGTTCACGCGTGGGCTGGCCGATCGTGGGTGACACGCTCGAGGACGACGTGGTGACGATCCTTCATCGCGACACGCTGCAGCAGGAGAAGGTCGAGGCGGCCGAGATCGAGAGCGGGTCGCGCCAGGCGATCCGCGGCTGGAAGCGGCCGGCGAAGCAGCTCGCGACGGGCTGAGCTGCAGCACCTGTTTGGGGTTCATCGAGCGGAGCGTCCCCTGTCCCCGCGCGCGTTGCGCCTGGGGTCGGGCTGCGTATGATCCGTCGGTCAGCAGCCGCCGATCCCACCGCAAGAATCGTCCTGGTGAAGTTCCTTGCTCGTCCCGCTGGAGGCAACAACCATGACCAAAGGCTGGCTGCGGGAAGCGATACTCGGAGGGACGCGGCCGCAGGCGAAGGCCACCGTCGTCTAGGCGCATGAGCTTGCCGTCGCCCGCGCCGAGCGCGCGTCACGCGCCGAGCGACGCCACCGAGGCGGCGTCCGCGGCCGCGAGCTGGCGCGGCACGCTGATCGTGCTCGCCGCGGCGCTCTTCGTGTTCTCGTCGGCGCGCGCGTTCCCGTTCCTGTCGTGGGACGACGGAGAAAACGTCTCGCTGAACGCGCTCGTGCGCTCGAACGAGGAGGGCGTCTGGTCGCGCATCTGGTCGGAACCCTACGCCGGCCTCTACGTGCCGCTCTCGTACAGCGTCTGGCGCGTGCTCGCGCTCGTCTCGGGTCCGCCGGGCGCCGACGGACTGCTCGCGCCCGACGCCGCGTTGTTCCACGGCGCGAACCTCCTGCTGCACGCCTGCAACGCGTGGCTCGTGCTGCGTCTCCTGCGCCGGCTCGTCGCGCACGAGGGCGCGGCGATCTGCGGAGCGCTCCTCTTCGCGCTGCATCCGCTGCAGACCGAGTCCGTCGCCTGGGTCTCCGAGCTGCGCGGCCTGCTCGCCGCCGCGCTCGGGCTCGTCGCGCTCGAGCGCTACCTCTGGCGCGACGACGCGCGTACGAGCGCGGGGCGCATCGCGAGCTCGCTCGTCGCGCTGTGCGCGTTCGCCGCGGCGCTCCTCGCCAAGCCTTCCGCGGTCGTCTTTCCGCTGCTCGCGCTGCTCCTCGAGCGCTGCTGGCTCGAGCGTCCATGGCGGCGCGTCCTGCCGGGCGTCGCACTCGGCGGCGCGCTCGCGCTCGGCGCGATCTACCTGGCGCAGTCGGCGCAGAGCGAGAAGTTCGGCGCTCCCGTGCCGTGGTCAGAGCGGCCGCGCATCGCGCTCGACGCGCTCTCGTTCTACGTCGAGAAGCTCGCCTGGCCCTTCGGCCTCGCGCCCGACTACGGCCGCACTCCCGCGCGCGTGCTTCAGGACGGCGCCGGAGCGTGGCGGTTGCTGATTCCGCTCGCGCTGGCCGGCGCGCTGGCCGCCGCGCGCGCGCGCCGGCGGACCTGGCTCGCGGCGTCGCTCTTCGTCGCCGCGCTGCTGCCGGTGCTCGGCCTGGTGCCCTTCGCGTTCCAGAAGATCTCGACCGTCGGCGATCGCTACGCGTACGTCGCGCTGCTCGGGCCGGCGCTCTTCCTCGCGCAGCTCGCGCGCCAGCGCAACCAGCTCGCTCCCGTCGCCTGCGGCTTCGTGATCACGATCAGCGCCGTGATCAGCTGGCGCCAGACGCAGGTGTGGAGCGACTCGCGGCGCCTTTTCGAGCACACCCTCGAGGTGAACCCCGCGAGCTACAAGGCCTGGAGCCACGTCGGCCTCTCGCTCGGCAACGAAGGCCGCACCAAGGAGGCGATCGAGGCCTACGAACGTTGCCTCGCCATCCAGCCGGAGCACCAGGTCGCGCACTTGAACCTCGCCATCCTCCTGCAGCGCGAAGGCCGCGCGAAGGAGGCGTTGCCGCACTTCGAGGCCGCGTCGCGGCTCAAGCCGTCCGACACGAGCGCGCACCAGCTCTACGCCGTGGCGCTGCTGCAGGAGCAACGCACGGTGGAAGCGCGCGCGGCGCTCTCGAAGGTGTTGGCGCTCACGCCGAACGACGCCAGCGCGCACGATTCGATGGCCACGGCCTGGCTGCTCGAGAGCAAGTTCGACGAGGCGGCGAGCGAGCTCGAGCGCGCGATCGTCTTGCGCGCCGACGCCGGCTACCTGCGCACGCTCGCCGCCGTGCGGGTGGCGCAAGGCAGGCACGCGGAGGCGCTGCCGCACCTGCGCGCGGCGCTCGCCTTGCGTCCGGAGTGGATCGCGCCGATGTGCGATCTCGCCTCGATCCTCGCGGGCGCGCCCGATGCGAGCTTGCACGCGCCTGCGGAAGCGCTCGAGCTCGCGCAGCGCGCCGTGCGCCTGAGCCGCGAGCAGGACGTGCACGCGCTCGAAGTGCTCGCCGCGATCCTCGCGCGCGCCGA
>JBGATX010000047.1:0-36572 GCA_044228975.1 Planctomycetota bacterium
CCCATGGCGAAGAAGAAGTCGACCGGCGACGAGACGAAGAAGGACTACAAGCTCACCGAGCTCGACCAGAAGACGCTCAAGCTGATCGAGCACACCGCGCAGAAGGTGCAGGCGAAGATCCTCGCGCGCGCGCTGCCCGAGATGCGCTTCCCCACGCGCTCGCTGTCGAACGTGAAGTACGACACGAAGATCGGCTACTTCGAGCTGGGACGCGGAACGACCGGGCGCGCGCTGACCGTCAACACGGTCAAGAACTTCGCGCAGACGCTGCGCCTCATGTCGGTCAGCAAGGAGATGATCGAGAACGACGATCACGCCACGAAACGAGAGGCCTACTACGTCTCGAAGAACTGGGGCGAGTGCAAGTTCAACGAGCAGCCGGAGTCCGACGCCGCGATGGACGACATCGAGGCGCTCGCCAGCATCGAAGGCCTGACGCGCGAGCAACTCCGCTACCGGCCCGAGGAGCACGGCGGCGCGGTCGCGGGCCAGCTCGTCGTGCTCGACCAGGACAAGCAGGGCAATCGCAAGCGCATCGACTGCACCGAGTTCGGCTCGGGCTCGTACTCGATCCCTTCGGACGTGGAGAAGCTGGGCTTCGAGACGGACGCGAAGTTCATCCTGGCGATCGAGACCGGCGGCATGTACGAGCGCCTGAACGAGCACGAGTTCTGGCGCACGTCGAATTGCGTGCTGATCTCGACCGCGGGCGTTCCGTCGCGCGCGTGCCGGCGCTTCATCCGCCGGCTCTCCGACCAGAAGAAGATCCCGGTCTACGCCTTCGTCGACTGCGATCCCTACGGCATCGCCAACATCTACCGCACGCTCAAGGTGGGCTCGGGCAACGCCGCGCACATCAACCAGTTCTTCTGCGTGCCGCGCGCGCAGTTCCTCGGACTGACGCCGCAGGACATCATCGACTTCAAGCTCGAGGACGCGACGCACGAGCTGCAGGAGGTCGACGTCAAGCGCGCGAAGGACGCGCTCAAGAACGACCCCTTCTTCCAGGCCCACAAACCCTGGCAGAAGGCGATCGAGCAGCTGCTCAAGATGGGTGTGCGCGCCGAGCAGCAGGCGCTGGCGAAGTGGGGCCTCAACTTCGTGATCGAGGAGTACCTGCCGCGCAAGCTGGCCAACCGGAAAAGCTTCCTGCCCTGAGGCTGGGCGCGCCGCGCCGAGTGCGACTCACGCAGCCTGGAAACGAACGCGCGCGCGCCACGGCGCGCGCGCTCGCGTTGCGACCGCTCAACGTCCGGCGAGCATCGCCTCCAGGCGCTTCTTCTCCTGCTTGCCGTCGGACTTCTTCGCGAGCTTGGGGTCGACGGCATCCTTCGACTGCGCCGACGCCTTCTGCGCCTTGCGCGCCTGCTTCTCGGCCTTGCGCTGCTTGCGCGCGGCGCGTTCGGCGGCCTCGGTGGCCTTGCGCGCCTGTTCCTTGGCGAGCTTCTTCGCCTTCGTCGCCGCTTCGAGCGCCTCGAGCGTGCGCTCGATCTGCTGCTCGTGCAGCACGTCGTGACCGGCGTACATGCCGACCATCTTCTGGATCGACTCGGGGCCCCGCTCGGCGTGCAGTCCGCTGCGCGCGAACGCTTCCTTGGGCAGCCGCTCGAGCAGGCCGACGTTGAGCGCGCGCATGCTCTCGAAGGCCTCGAACAGCTCGCGCGCGTCGACTTTCTCGATGCCCAGGCGCGAGACGAAGAGATCCTGGTCGTAGCCGGGCAGCGGAGGGTTGTCCATCGCCGCGACGAAGCGCACGCGCGCGCCGAGGATCACTTCGCCGTCCGCGAGGTGCGCGAGCACTTCCTTGATCGACCACTTCTCGGGCGAGGGCTTCCAGTCCAGCTGCTTCTGCGAGAGATCCTTGACCAGCTTGCGCACGCGCTTGGGCGCCTTGCGCATCGCCTGGACGGGATCGCGATCGCCGAGCGCCTTGAGGTAGCGATCGGGATTCACGGGGGCGGGAGTGGCGGCGGTCATGGTGAGATCTCCGTGGGTCGGGTTCCGGGCGCGCGATTCTAGCGCGTCGCCCGGAAAGCGCGGGCGACGGGCCGCTTTGTAAAGCGCGCCTCCGGGTGCACGCTCGCCGCGAGAGAACGACACGGACCTTGCCGCGGTGAATGGCGCAGCGCCGCGCGAGCGGCTACTTCCGTAGGCGTGCCGCACGTCTTCCACCTCGTCTCCGCACTCTCGGGCTGGACGCTGCTCGCGTGCGCCGGCGGCGCGAGGAGCTCGCGCCCGGCGCCGGCACGAGACGGCTCGTCGTTCGAATCGTCCACGTTGCGCGCTCGTTTCGACGAGCTCGCGCGCTCGTGCGGCGCGCCAGGCGTGAGCGCTTGCGTCGCGCTCGACGACGGCGCATCGATCGAGCTCGTCAGCGGCTGGGCGGATCGCGAAGCCGCGCGGCCGATGGAGGCGCGCACGCGCATGCTCGCCGGCAGCGTCGGCAAGACTTTCTTCGGCGCTCTCGCGCTGCAGCTCGTGCGCGCTGGCCGGCTCGATCTCGACGCGCCGATCGAGCGCTACCTCGGCGATCGCCCGTGGTTCGGGCGCCTGCCCAACGCGCGCTCGATCCGCGTGCGCATGCTGCTGCAGCACCGCTCGGGCCTCGTGCGCTACGAATTCGACCCGCGCTTCGCCGCCGAGCTCGCCCGCGATCCGCAGCGCGAGTGGGAGCCCGCGGAAGAGCTCGCCTATGTCTTCGACCAGCCTGCTCCGTTCGCCGCGGGCGATGGCTGGGAGTATTCCGACACGAACTACGTCGTGCTCGGCCTGATCCTCGAGCAACTGACGGGAACCGCGTGCTACGCCGAGATCGAGCAGCGTTTTCTCCGACCGCACGCGCTCGAGCGCACGCTGCCTTCGACGAGCCCTCGCATCGCGGATCTCGCGCAGGGCTACGCCGCGAGCGACGATCCGATCACCGCGCTGTGCGCGCCCGACGGGCGCATGCTCGACGGCGGCCGGCTCGTGTTCAATCCGCAGTTCGAGTGGGCGGGCGGCGGCTTCGCGTCGTGTCCGCGCGATCTCGCGCGCTGGAATCGCGCCATCCAGACCGGCGAGGTCTTCGGCGCGGAGTTGCTCGCGCAGGCGCGCCGGAGCGTGCCCGCGCCCCTGCTCGGACCTCACGCGGGCTACGGCCTCTCGATGATCCGCTGGCAGACGCCGCTCGGCGTCGCCTACGGACACGCGGGCTACTTCCCGGGCACGACCGCGGGAGCGTTCTGCGTCGAGCTCGCGCGCGCCGCGATCGACGCGCGCTGACGGCGTCACTCGATGTAGGTCGCGAGCACGCGCTCGATGGCGCGCTCGCACACGCGGCAGAACGTCGTCGGGTTGCGCGTGAACATGATGCAGTCGACCTCGGGGCGATAGAGGCCCTTGGCCTCGTACATCGCGCCCTGGAACGCTCCCACCTGGCCGAAGTAGGGCTCGGAGCGCAGGCGCGGCGTGCTCGACGCGCGCACCTCGCGCATCAAGGCCTCCGACTCCTCCTCGCTCGCGTGCGCGTCGATCAGCGCCTTGCGCTTCTTCTGGTAGGCGAGGTCCTGCTCGTCGTAGGGCGCCTGCGCCCACGGCGTCGGCAGCGGCGTGCTCGCCGCGACGAGGTCCTTCCACTTCAAGCGCGCGGGATCGAGCAGCGCCGTCACGTTCGCCTCCCACGGCTCGACGCCGTGCGGCGTGAACTGCTCGTAGGCGACCTGCGAGGTGTAGTACTCGTCGGCGAGGCCCGCGAAGCTGTGGCCGAACTCGTGCACGAAGACGTACGGTGCGACCTCCGTGTCGCTCGCGACCGTCGCCCACAGGTTGTAGATGCCGCCGCCGCCGTACTTGCGCTCGTTGAAGAGCAGGATCAGGGCGTCGTACGGCGCCTGCGCGGCCGCCTCGCGCAGCGCGTGGTCGTCGAGCGCGAGCACGTAGCGATCGCTGTCGAAGGCGTTGAACGAGAGGCCGTAGGCCGACGGATGCCAGACGCCCTTGCGCGGGTTGGAAATGCCGCTCTCGCTCGAGGGCACGAAGAGACCGCGCACGCTGATCGAGCCCGCGTGGCGCGCGTAGGGTTGCGTCGCGAGCAGGACGCCGGAGAGGCGCTTCAAGTCGGCCTCGAACTTCCCGCGCTGCTCGCGCGTGTAGCCGTCGGCGACGACGAGCAGATCGAGCTGCGTCGCGGGCTCGCCGTGCTCGACGATCGCGAGCACGTCGCCGCGCGGAACGATGGCCGAGCGATCGACGAATCGATCCGCGGGGTCGACGCCGCCGCGCCACAGCTCGCGGAACGCGCCGTCGTCCGCGCGCTTCTCGAGCACGACGACGGACTTCGAGCGCGGCTCGGGGAAACGCTGCGACTCGGCGAAGGAGCGCCAGCTCGTGGCCGCCTCGCCGGTCGTCTCCCACTCGCCGTAGATGCTGCAGAAGCCGCGCGAGAAGAGCTCTTTCGCGCCCGCTTCGTCGAGGACGCGCAGCCGGTACTTGCCGAAGCCCGTCGCGTCGACGAGATGCGTGCGCGTGCCCGCCCACTCGCCTTCGACGCGCCAGCCGGCGGGAGCGATGTGCTCTTCGCGCGCGGTGCCGCAGTGCTGGTAGTCGAAGCGCAACGTGCGACCGGTGAACGTCGCGTCGAAGCTCGCGTTCGCAGCGGCGCGCGCGGGAGCGGACGCGCGCGGCGTCCGCGAAGGAGACGAACAGGCGAGCGGGAGCAGGGCGCAGAGCGCGAGGAGTCGTTGCATGGCGACGCGCAGGCTAGTGTCCCGAATCACGAGTTCGCACCAGAATTCAAGCCGCCTGCGACGCCCTGGCTGCGTTGCGGTTCCTGCGAGGGTCACAACGATCCCGCGTCGTCACCGCGCCTTGCCAGGACGCCGCATTCAGCTCGACTTCTGCCGCGAACTCCTGATTCGGGACGCTAGACCCCGCGCGTGAAAGGCACAAGTGGGCGCGGTGCGCGGACGCTACAGGCCGTCGACGGGGTTCAGGAGCACGAACCCTTCGGTGTTCTTGACCGCCAGCACGCGCGGCCCATGGCCGAAGTCGTAGACGTGCGCGTCCTGGAGATCGCTGTAGCAGCCCTCGTCGCGCCAGGTCGAGAGCAACTGGAGCTGGCCCGACGGACTGGAGAGGATCTCGAGCAGCGTCGCCGAGCGCGACGCGACGTAGAGCCGCGCCGTGGGCGCGAAATAGCGGATGCGCCCGACGCAGCCGGGATATCCCGCGCCGTGCAGCACCGACACCGGACCGCTCAATGTTCCGTTCGTGCGGTCGAAGGTGAAGCTCCCCACCGCGCCCGGCGAATCCGTGGCGACGAACACGAGGTCGCCCGCGGTGTTCGAAGCGATGGCGGCGATGTTGTCGCCCTGCCCGTCCTGATCGAGATCGATGAGCTGCGTGCCGGAGAGCGCGAGCGCGTTCGGCAGGCCGTCGATGCGCACGATGAACACGCCGCGACCCGCGCCGACGAGCGCGAAGTTGCCCGCGACGGCGACGTCGGTCGTGTTCGGCACGAGCACTCCGACCGGGAGCACGGCGCTCTTCATCTCGCCCGTCGCGATGTCGAAGGCGAGCAGCGCGAGCTCGCCCGTATTGTTGTTCGTGAGGTCGGAGAGCGCCCACGTCCGTCCGGCGCGCGTGAAGGGCTCGATGTCGTTCTGGTAGACGGGATCGCTCGCGTTCCACGAGCTCGGACGGCCTTGCCACATCACCGGCGCGCCCGGATTCGGCTGCGCGGCGGACACGGGCCAGACCTGCACGCCGCCGTTGGCGGGCGCGGTGAGCAGCACGGCATGGCTCGCGTCCGACGGATCGGGATAGGCGATCTCGATGTGCTCGGTGACGAAACCGGACGGGCGGTAGCTCGCGTCGACCGGCTGCGGATTCCATTCCTGCTGGAGCTCGTAACGCACCACGCCGCCGAAGGTCGGCAGGTAGATCGAGTGCCACTGCGGCGCCGCGACGCCGCCGTCGCTGCTGGCGATCCACCAGCCTTGTCGCGCGATCGAAGGCTGGAGCGCGCTGACGTCGATGCCGTTCAACGACCAGGTCGCCGCGTGCGGCGTCGTCGTCCACAGGAGCCGCGCGCCGTTGCGCCGGCGCACGAGCGCCATGTCGCGCCGTCCCGCGTCGACGAACTCGACGTCCGCGCAGCCGATGACGGAGAGATCGGAGAGCTGCAGCGTGTAGATGCGGTTCGCACCGGCGACGTACAGCCGATCGCGGGCGCGCTCGCCGAGCAGGTTGTACGCGGCTCCCGACGAGCCGCAGCTCCCTGCCGGATGGATCTGGCTCAAGAAGACGGGTTGCGCGGGATCGGAGACGTCGAGCAGCGTCAGCTCGCCGTAGTTGTCGGCGACGAAAGCCACGTCCTGCGTGCCGACGAAGTTGGGCATGACTTCGACCGCGCGCGCTCCGGCGAACGGGTTGGCGTAGAAGACGTGCGCGCGCCAGTCGGCGGCTTGGAAGCTCGGCGCGACGTAGCCGTGCTCGCGATCGAGATCGGCGAAGAGCAGCGCCGTCTTGCGCGGCGCCGTTCCGCCGACGAGGCCCGCGACGATGTAGGCGCGCAGATCACCGTCGACGTCTTGCACGTGGAGGCGGCGCAGCCCGCCCACGTCGGGCGTCGGGCAATCGGTCTCGCCCAGGCGCACGATGCCGGTGCTCGCGTAGTCGAACACGACGAGCTTCCTGCCGGCGATCGCGAAGATCTTGTTCGTGCCCGGCCAGAGCTTGATGTCCTGGAAGGTCGGGAAGCTCTCGCCCGCGGGTGCCTGCCATTCGCGGCGCTGTCCGGAAGGGAAGATCACGCTCAGCGCGCGAACCGTCGCGACCGCGCGCACGCCGCTCAGCGGGTCGTACTCGATGGCCTGGACGCTGCTCGCGTAGGGCGAGTAGGTATCGACGCCCAGTCGCTGGCCCGTCACGGCGTCGAGCACGGCGACGTTGCGTCCGGCCGCGATCCAGACGCGCTGCTGGCTGGCGCAGATGTCGTTCTGCGCTCCGTCGTACATCGCGCCGGTGATCGCCGGCGGAGGAACCTGCGCGCGCGCCGCGGGGACGCACACGGAAACGACGGTCCAAGCCAGGAAGGCGGAAGCCAGCGTGCGCTGCAGCATGAGGGACTCGATCGTTCAGGATCGACGAGAGACGGAGCGTGTGGACCGGTGGGAAGCGGAAGCTAGCACACGCCTTGGACGGACGCTGCCCCGCCCGACGTTCCCTCGACTCGCCTTCTTCCGTGCATTCGATGCGCGGCGAACTCCGCTCCAATCGCCGCCCCGCCCCGAGCGAGCGCTGGACGCACGCGGTGCTGCGTCAGCGCAGCTCGCCCGAGTCCGCAAGCTGCCCCAGAAAGCGCCGCGGCCCGAGCGGCTAGTGCCGCGTCGATCGCTCGGCCCCGGCCACGGGCAGCGCTGCGGCCGAGTCTGGGGTCGGACTCAGCGCGAACCGACCGAAGAGCAGCGCAACGACGGCCACGAGGCACGATCCGGCCAGAATGGCAAGCTTCGCCGTTTCGAGCTGCGCTCCCGGCGGCAACGCGAGGCCCGCAATGAAGAGCGACATCGTGAATCCGATGCCGCCGACGAGCCCGACCACCGTGACGCCGCGCCAATCCACGCCGTCGGGCAACACCGCCCAACCCAGGCGTACCGCCAACCAGGAACAGCCGAGGATGCCGATCAGCTTTCCGCAGGCGAGCCCCAGCACCACGCCGCCGAAGATGCGCAGGCCCTGGCCCGCGAAGTCGGCGCTGCCGAGAGCGACGCCCGCATTGGCCAACGCGAAGACGGGCATGATCGCGTAAGCCACCCAGCCGTGGAATCGGTGCTGCAGGCGCTCGACCGGTGCGCTGGCTTCGAGACTGGCCAGCCGGAGTCCATCGAGGTGCGCCAGACGCGCGTGCGGATCCATCTCGCGCCGAAAGCCGGCAACGTGGCGTGCCGACGCCGCTGCCAGGCCTTTGTCGTCGAACCACGCACGCACCGGTGTCAGCAAACCGACGATCACGCCGGCGATCGTCGGATGGATGCCCGCTGCGTAGGCGCCGCCCCAGACCACGAGCGCTGGCACGACGTAGAACCAAGGCGAGCTCACGCCCCACCACTGCAATGCGAGGACACCCAGGATGCCGCCGGCGAGCACGCATACGCCTGCGAGTTCGATTCCATTGGAGTAGAAGAGCGCGATCACCAGGATCGCTCCCACGTCGTCGATCACAGCCAGGGCGAGCAACAAGATGCGCAGGGCGGCCGGCACGCGTTGGCCAAGGAGCGTGAGCACACCAACCGCGAAGGCGATGTCGGTCGCCATCGGGATGCCCCAACCGTCGACAGCGTCCGTGCCCAAGTTCAGCGCGACATAGATCGACGCCGGCACGATCATGCCGCCCACGGCGGCAGCCAGGGGCAGCGCCGCGCGGCGCAAATCGGAGAGTTCTCCAGCGTGAATCTCGCGCCGGATCTCGAGTCCGACGACGAAGAAGAAGACCGCCATCAATCCGTCGTTGATCCACCAGCCCAGTTCGCGCTCGAAGGCGTGCTCGCCCAATCGAACGCCGATCGGTGTCTGCCAAAGCGACACGTAGCTCGCGCTCCAAGCTGAGTTGGCCCAGACGAGGGCGATCGCGGCGGCGAGCATCAAGAGGATGCCGCTGGCGGACTGGATGGCGAGAAAGCGCTCGATGGGAGCGCTGACGCTACGCGCAAGGGCGCGTGCAGGCGCCCAGCTCCACGGTGGCCGAGTCGTGTGCTCCTCGTGCGACTCGGACATGCGCGGCGCAGTCTAGGACTGGTTTCAGAGATCTTCCAGGCGATCGGCCGTCGCGCGCGACTCGCGCGCCGCGTCGCGGCCTCACGCGGCGCTCACCACGCGTACGCTTCAGGTGCCGGCCCGCCGGGACCGGGGAAGATCGCGTCGAGACGCGCGGCGATCTCGCGCGTCAACGCGATGTCGAGCGCGCGCTGCGCGCCGTCGAGTTGCGCAAGCGAGCGCGGACCGACGATCGGCGCCGTGACGGCCGGTTGCGCGAGCAACCAGGCGAGCGCGACGTTGGCCGGCTCCTCGCCGAGCTCACGACACAGCGACTCCCACGGTTCGATGCGCGCCGCATGCCGCGCGAGCTTCTTCTGCCCGCCCTCGCTCGCGCGACGGCCGTCCTTCGACTTGCCGGCCCCGCCGGCGAGGATCCCCCCCGCGAGCGGGCTCCACGGCAGCACCGCGAGTCCGTAGGCCTGGCACGCGGGCAGCACTTCGAGCTCGACCGTGCGATCGCAGAGGTTGTAGAGGCTCTGCTCGCTCACCAGACCGAGGAAATGCCGCGAGCGCGCGGTCTCGCAGGCCTGCGCGATGTGCCAGCCGGCGAAGTTCGACGAGCCGGCATAGATCACCTTGCCTTGCTGCACGAGCAGCTCGAACGCCTGCCAGACTTCTTCCCACGGCGCGCCGCGCCAGACGTGGTGCATCTGGTACAGATCGAGGCGATCGGTCTGCAGGCGGCGCAAGCTCGCTTCGCACGCGCGCGCGATGTGCAGCGCGGAAAGACGCGAGCTGTTGGGCCAATCGCCCATGACGCCGTAGACCTTGGTCGCCAGGACGACCTTGTCGCGCCGGCCGCCACCTTGCGCGAACCAGCGACCGAGGATGCGTTCCGTGATGCCCTCTCCCTTCTTCCAGCCGTAGACATCGGCGGTGTCGAAGAAGTTGATCCCGAGCTCGAGCGCGCGATCCATGATGCGGAAGCTGTCTTCCTCGCTGGTCTGCGGGCCGAAGTTCATCGTCCCCAGACACAAGCGCGAGACCTCGAGGGCCGTGCGACCCAGGCGCGTGTACTGCATGCGGAGCTCCGTCGAAAGGGATCCTGCCGAGCGGCGCGACATCGTACGGACGCGGCGCGGCGAGGGCACGGCGCGCGCGACGGCGCGCTCCGAACCGGACATCCCGGGCCGAGCTGTGCACCGCTGGCGGCTCGCCGCGCGGCGCGCTAGTTTGCGCGCGTGACGAGCTTCGATCCGAAGCAGCCTGGGCTCGAGCGCTCGGATCTCGCGCCGGGCGGCGCGACGGCGGACGAGCCGCGCGTGCTGCGCTGGTATCGCGCGTACTGCGCGTTGATGGCCGGGCTGTACCTCGTGTGCGGCGTGATCGGCTTCGTGCTGCTCTTCAGCGACCGGCCGTGGATCCAGACGGAGGATCAGGTCGCGGGCCGCGGCGCCGGACTGCTGCTCGCCGGACTGGCCACACCGTGCTGCGCGGGTTTCGCGATCGGCCTGCTCCTGCCGCGCAGACCCTGGGGCTGGACGTACGGGCTCGTGCTCATCGCGATCGGCATGACGAGCGTCTGCTGCCTGCCGGCGACGATCCCGCTGCTCGTTCTGTGGCTGCGCAAGGACGTCAAGCGCTTCTTCGGCCGAGCCGACGCAGCGAGCTGAACGCGGACGCGTGTCAGCGCGGTCCGGCGGCTTCTACCGCTCCGAGCGCGATGTCCTTCGCGCCGAAGATCAGGCGATCGAGCAGGTCGACGGTCTCGCCGCCCCACGAGATCGCGAAGCGCAGCTCGCGCGCGTCGGCCGGCACGTCGAAGACCGCGCGACATCGGCGCGACTCGCCGGCGTCGATCGAGCCGTCGCGCAAGGCCGGCAGCGAGAGCTCGGCCGCGAGGACGCGCTCCGCGTTCTCGTCGGGCTCGAACGTCGCGCCGGAAGCGTCGACGAGCACCGGCGTCCAGGTCGTGAGGTCGAAGGGCACGCGCCTGGCGTGGTTGTTCACGTCGAAGCTCACGACGAGCCAGCGCCCGCTCGCGCGCTGCTCGGGCTGGCCGAGCGCCGCGCGCGCTCCCACCTCGCGCACGCGGAAGCCGAAGTCGTCGTGCACGATCTCGCCGCCGAGCGCGACGTGCTGCTCGTTGCGCACGAGCGCGAGGAACGCGATCAGGAGCACCGCGCCGACGACCGCCCCGAGCAGCAGGATGCGCACGAACGGGCCGACTCGCACGGTCCGCGTTCCGCGCGCGGCCGGCGGCGTCGACGACAACGCGGTCTCCATCAGCTCGCCTTTCCTCGCAGCAGCTGGTTGCGCCGCTCGCGCGAACGGTGCGCGATCAAGGCGCGGCGCAGCGCGACGGAGTCGAAGTCGGGCCACAGACGCTTGGTGAAGACGATCTCGGCGTGCGCGCACTCCCACAGGAGGAAGTCGGAGAGGCGCTGCTCGCCGCCGCAGCGGATGAGCAGATCGACGTCGGCCACGCGCTCGACTCCCGAGCGGCCGGAGCACAGGAGGCTCGCGAAACCCTCGCGCCCCCCGCCGACCGCCTGCGCGACGTGGAAGCGCCGCGCGGCTCCGACGATCGCATCGCGCGCGGAGTAGTCGATCGCGAGGCGCAGGTGGAGCTTCGTGCCGCCCGCCGTGAGCTTCTCCGCGAACTCGAAAGTCTCGAGCAGCGACTCGGGCATGCGGTCGCGCCGCCCGAGCAGCTCGAAACGCACGCCGCGCAACGCGAGGTCGTCCATGTCCTCGAGCAGGAAGTCGCGCGCGAGCTGCAGGCCGAGATCGCTCTCCTCGGTCAGGCATTCCAGGCTCTGCGCCGCGAGGCCGAAGAGCGTCAGCGTGCCGACGCCCGACTGCGGCGCCGCGCGCACGACCTTGCGCATGGCCGCCGCGCCGGCGCGATAGCCCTGCGCACGCGTCTTCTTGCGCTGCTCGGCCCAGCGCGGATTGCCCTCCATGATGATCGCGACGTGCAGACCGAGAACTCGGCCGGCGACAGGTTTGCTTTGCAGCATAAAGTGTGTCCCCATGAAACGAGCGGTCGACACGAGCGCGCTCAGCGCTCGCGCACCGCCTTGATCAACGACTCCATGTGCGCCAGGTAGCGCTCGAGCGAGCGCCTTCCGGCCGTGGTCAGCTTGTACTCCGTCTTCGGCATGCGCCCTTCGAAGCCCTTGGTGCAGGCGAGGTAGCCCGCTTCCTCGAGCTTGCGCGCGTGCACCGACAGGTTGCCGTCGGTGATCGAGAGCAGCTCCTTCAACGCATTGAACGAGAGCGTCTCGTGCACGGCGAGCACGCTCACGATCGCCAGCCGCAACCGTTCGTGGATGAGCTTGTCGAAGGGCTCGCTGCCCGAGGTCAACGAGAGTCCTTCGATGCGCCGCAAGCGTGGAGCTCCGCGCGCGGCCTTCGATTCGGCCGCATGGTTCCTGCGCGAGGGGCGGCGCTCAGACATCGTGGTGCCTCGCGATCCACAGGCCGAAGGCGATGTGCAAGCCGCCGAAACCGCAGGCCATGAAGGCGTCGGCCCAGCTCGGCGGCGCGATCAACGCGGCGCAGCCGAGCAGCATGAACGTCGCGCCCATCCAGCGCACGGCGCGGATCGAGAACGCGCCCGCGGCGACGACGCCCGCGCCGTAGGAGAGCAGCCACAGGGCCGGCAATCGCGCGGTGAGCCCGTGACGGTAGAACACGACCGAGATCAGCGCGCCGATCGCGAACGGTGCCACGAGGCTCGTCACGAAGCGCCACGCGGGTCCGCGCAGGAGCGACGTGCGCGCCTCGGCCGCCTTGCGCGCCATGTCCGTCGCGCCGATCAGCCCGGCGAGGATCGCCGCGCCGAGCCAGGTCAGCACCCATTCGCGCGGCTCCGTCGCGCGTTGCGCCGCGAAGGTCGCCGCGAGCGCCACGAGGCCCATGAGCACGCCGCCCCAGCCCGGTACGGCGGTGAATCCCGCCGCGCGCTCGCCCGCGCGCTCCATCGTCGAGCGGATGTACTTGAGGTCGTCGAGCGCGCGCGACGCGAGCGAGGTCGGCGCGGACGCGGCATCGAGGGAGCGCGGTCGCGGGGGCGGCATGTTTCCCAGATTCTGCCCGCGCCCAGAATCTGTCAAGTACTTTGCGGAGCAAAGAAGGCAGGAAATCGCGGCGTGCGGGAGCCGCTCAGCTGGCGACCAGCGCCCCCACCGGCCGGCGCAGGCGCGTCACGCCGGTCCAGACCAGGAACGCCGCGAGGCACAGGAGCGAGCCGGCCGCGAGCGCGTTCACGAGCGACGTGTCGAAGCCGTGCGCGGCGCGCGCGCTCGTGATCAGGAGCTGCACGAGCGCCCAGCTCGTTATCGAGAGCACGAAGACGAGCGGCAGGATCACGAAACCGTTGGGACGGCGTTCCTCGCGCAGCCACACGGCGATCGAGATCAGCGTCAACGCCGCCAACAGCTGATTCGAGGCCCCGAAGAGCGTCCAGAACACGCGGTAGCCGCCGCTCGCGCCGAAGACGAGGAAGAAGAGCGCCGGACCGATGGTGAGCAGGGTCGCGGCGAGCGCTCCCGCCCTTCCGCGCCAGCCGAAGAGCTCCTGCACGAGGTAGCGGCCCAACCGCGTGGCGACGTCGATCGTGTCGAAGATGAAGGTCGACAGCGCCATCGCGCCGAACGTCGCCGCGAACGCCGCGTGATCGTGGCCGATGACGAGCGTCAGGAAGCGCCCGATGCCGTCGCCGTAGATCTTGTTCGGCGTCAGGTCCTTGGCCGCGTCGGGCGCGACGATCATCACCGTCACGAGCGCGATCAACGCGACGAAGCCCTCGGCGAGCATCGCTCCGTAGCCGACGAAGTGCGCGTGCGACTCGCGATCGACCTGCTTCGAGGTCGTGCCCGAGCACACCAGACCGTGGAAACCCGAGCACGCGCCGCAGGCGATCGTCACGAACAGGAACGGGAAGAGCTGCCCCGCCGACGTGCCCACGTCGAAGCCGCGGAACGCGGGCTGTTGCACCTCGTAGCCGCCGAAGAGCACGCCGATCACGCCCAGCGCGAGCGCGAGGTAGAGCACGATCCCGCCGAGATAGCCGCGCGGCTGGAGCAGCATCCACACCGGCAGCACGGACGCGACGCAGCAGTACGCGAGGATCAGCACGGCCCACGTGCGATGGTCGAGCAGGAGCGACTGCGACACCTGCGTGCCGGCCCACGCGACGAACAAGGTCGCGGGCACGAAGATCACGGTCGCGAGCCACAACGGCACGCGCAGGTAGCGCTGCACCAGGCCCATCACGATCGCGACGAGCAGGTAGAGCACGCTCGCCATCGCCACGGCGCCGCCGGGATTGAAGCTCTGGCCCGTGCCCGCGAGTTCCTCCGACCCGCTGACGAACGTGCCCGCGGTGATGTCGACGAACGCGACGATCACGTACACGAGCGCGATCCAGATGAAGGCCATCATCGCGCGGCCCGCGGGACCGCCGAGGCGCGCGCGCGTGATCTCCGCGATCGAGACGCCGCCGTGGCGCACCGAAGCGATCAGCGCCGCGAAATCGTGCACCGCTCCGATGAACACGACGCCCAGGCCGATCCAGATCAGGCACGGCAGCCAGCCGAAGGTCTTGCACGCCAGGATCGGGCCGACCACCGGACCGGCGGCGGCGATGGCGCTGAAGTGCTGCGCGAAGAGGTAGAAGCGCTTCGTCGGCACGAAGTCGACGCCGTCCTCCTGCGCGTGCGCCGGCGTGCTTCGAGCGTCGTCGAGCGCGAAGCGCCGCGCGAGGAAGCCGCCGTAGAGTCGGTAGCTCACGACGAGCAGCGCCAGGAAACCCAGGGCGAGGACGGCGAGGTTCATCGTCGCGCGGCGCGGTGCGGGGTGTTCACGCGGCGCTCATCAGAGCATCGGCGCGCGAAGCTTGCCATCGGTGCCGCGCGTGCTCGCCTGAACGAATCGAGTCGAACGAGCCGAGTCGATGGCGATGACACGGTCGAACCGGGCTGATGGAATCGGGACGATCCAATCGGCCCGACGGAATCGGGCCGTGGCGAAACGAAAAGGCCCGGCGTGCACCGGGCCTCGTCGCATGACTGCGCGCGCGGAGCGTTCAGTGCGTGACGGGCACGCCGCAACCGCCCTTGCCCTTGCAGCTGTTTTTCGCGACGCAACCGTTGTCGCCGCTCTTGCAGCCGCCGAGACCCTTGCAGTCGTTCTTGCCGGCGCAGCCGTGCGCGGCGACGGTGGCGCAACCGCCCTTGCCCTTGCACGAGTTCTTGCCCTTGCAGCCGTTGTCGCCGGCCTTGCAGCCGCCTTGGCCCTTGCAGGCGTTCATCGCCTTGCACGCGTGCTTCGTGAGCGACGCGGCGGCGTCGGCAACGTGCCCGGCCGCGTCCTTGCCGGCGTCCGCCACCTTGTTGGCGCCTTCCTTGACGGAATCGGCGACCTTCTCCGCGGCGCTCTTCGAGGAGCTGCCCGCGGCCGGAGCCTCTTCCTTCGCGCAACCGGAGTTCAAGCCCGCGAGCATGCCCGCGACGGCGAGCGGGAGCAGAGCGCCGGAGGCGCGGCTCTGGAGGAACGCATTCTTCTTCATCGGTGTTTCCTGTCGAGTGGACGGCGAGTGGGGAGAGCGACGGCGAGCCGGCGGCCTGCCCGAAGGTCTCGAGCGGCGCGGCCCTCTGGCCACGCCGGCGCATAGGATGCCAATCGACGGCGCGTGGCGCACCTTTCGAGTGGGCCCGGGATGCTCTACGCCATTCGAGCTCGTTCGGATTTCGGAGCCAAGCTGTGCGTAGCGGGAGCCTTCGCCGTCGGATCGCGCCGGACCGACTCGTCGCTCGTGCGGCGCGCGAGCTTCGCGGCCGCGGCCATCTCCCGCGCGGGTGCGTCGTCGATCCGAGCCGGTGTCCGAGCCGCGTCCGAGAGCGCGCTCACGCGCTCTCGGGGACGACGAAGACGTTCGTGTGCGCCGCGTCGACGACGCCGTGCGAGACCGAGCCGTGCCACAAGCGCCGCAGTCCGGTGCGCTGGTGCGCGCCGACGACGAGCGCGTCGGCGCGATCCTCGCTCGCGATGTGCGCGAGGTGATCGGCGACGCGCCCGAGCCCGCCGACGAGGCGCAACGGAATGCGCAGCGGTCCGCCGCAACGCCGGATCCGATCGGCGAGATCGGCCTCGAGCTCGCGCTCGATCACCTGTTGCCCGCCGCCGAGCGGCAGCGCGCGCCACTCGGGATGCTTCTGGCGGTGCTCGGGCGGCCAGTAGACGTGTCCCGCGCCGGCCGCGACGTTGCCGAGCTGCGCGAACCGGCTGGTCCAGCGCAACGCGGCGTCGGCGGTGGAGCTCGTGTCGACTCCGACGCACAGTCGCAGCTCCTTGCGCCCGTCGGCCCAGGCCTCGAACGGCGTCGAGTCGCGCACGACGAGCACGGGACACGCGGCGGTCTGCGCGACGCGATCGGCCGTGCTGCCGAGCGTGAAAGGCGTGCCCGCGCGTTCTCCGAGCGCCGCGACGACGATCAGATCCGCGCCGCAAGCGGCGGCGTGCGCCACGAGCGCGACGTCCGCCGAGCCGTCGACGACGCGCGGAGTGACGTCGACGCCGCTCGCCGCGACGCCGCGCGCTTCCGCGGTGACGACCGCGCGCGCGCCGTCGAGCCACGCGTCGATCGCCCCGTGCGGCGACGGGAGCGAGAGTCCCTCGGAACGCGCGAGCAACGCTTGCACGCCGCGCAGATCGACGACGTGCACGAGCTCCACCGCCGTGCGCTCGCGTTTGGCGATCGCGACAGCCGCTCGCAGCGCCTGGCGTGCACCGGCGGAGAAATCGGTCCCGCACACGATCGTCATGACGAGCGCTCCTTGGACGCATCCGGCTTCGGGGCCTTCGAACCGACGACTCGCTGGCGCACCACCGACGCGACGACGGCGAGCGCGAGGATCCCGCCCACCACGGCGAGCGAGACCTGGATCGGGATCTTGTGCTCCTCGGGCAGGACCATCTTCACGCCGACGAAGATGAGGATCGCCGACAGGCCGACCTTCAAGTAGTGCAGGTACTGCAGCAGGCCCGAGACGGCGAAGAAGAGCGAGCGCAGCCCGAGGATCGCGAAGATGTTCGACGTGTAGAGCACGAACGTGTTCTGCGAGATTCCCAGCGCCGCCGGCACCGAATCCACGGCGAAGAGCACGTCCGTCGACTCGACCACGAGCAGCGTCAGGAACAGCGGCGTCGCGAACGTGCGTCCCTCGCGCCGCACGAAGAAGCGGCCGCCTTCGTAGCTCTCCGTGACCGGCAGGAAGCGCCGCGCGAGTCGCAGCACGATGTTGCGCTCGGGCTCGGCCTCGCCGTCCTTGGAGAACAGGAGCTTGAAACCCGTGAGCAGCAGGATCCCGCCCACCACGTAGATCATCCAAGGCACGCGCTCTATGAGCGCCACGCCGCTGACGAGGAACACGGCGCGCATCGCGAGCGCGCCGAGGATGCCCCAGAACAGCACGCGATGGCGGCAATCGTCGGGCACGCCGAAGAAGGTGAAGATCACCAGGAAGACGAAGATGTTGTCGACCGAGAGCGCGTACTCCGTCATCCAGCACGTGAGGTACGCGACCCACAACGGCTCCGGCAACGCCGCGCCCGCCGCTCTCGCCGCTTCGCGCGCGGGTCCGTCCATCGCGACGTGCACGTAGACCGCGAAGCCGAGCGCGATCGCGACCCACACCCCGGTCCAGGTCAACGCCTCGCGCACCGAGACGGCGTGCGCCTTCTTGTGCACGACGCCCAGGTCGAGCACCAGCATGCCGAGCACGATGGCGCCGAAGATCGTCCACGGGATCCAGCTCTCCATCGCGGTGGCGGATCCTACCGGGCGCGCGCGCCGGCGGTACAGGGCGCGCGCGGCATCAACCGTAGAGCAGGAGCCGAACGCCGGGCGGGAGCTTCTTCGTCAATCCCGCCAGCACGGCCGATCATCACCGCGCTCACCCCGAGCAGCTCCGCCGCGCGCACGATGCCTTCGACGGCGTTGTGCGAGATGGTCCAGACCGGGATGAGCGTCACGCCTTCGCTCTCGGCCGCCTTGATCGCGTTGCGCAGCGCGCTCACGCCTTCGGACTCGGGCTCCCAGCTCGCCTTGCGCACGAAGAGCCCCGTGCGCTCTTCGACATACAGCGCGTAGATCGCCGCGCCGCCGCGTCCCTTCTCGCGCGCGATCGCCTCCGAGACGAGCGCCGGATTCGCGCTGCGCAGCGCGATCAACGTGCTCGACGGATAGAGACGCGAGATCGTCTGCGCCTGCGAGAGCGAGAGGATCTCGATGCTGTCGTTGAGCGCGATCCTCTCCTCGGTCTCGTGGATGCGCGTCGGCGTGCGCTTGCGGACCCAGCCGATCGAATAGAACCAGTCCGAGAACCACTTGCGCCGCGTGCCGACGGCCATCAACAGGCCGAATCCGACCAGCACGCAGCCGAAGACCGTCGCGTCGGGCTTCTCGTGCAGGTTGATCACCCAGGCGGTGATCACCATGAGCGTCACGAGGATGCCGAGCCAGAAGTGCCAGCCGCGATCGTTGCTGCGCCAGCGCAGCACGTCGAGTCCCGACGAACTGAGCACGAAGGCGCCCAGCAGGCCGAAGGCGTACAGCGCGCCGAGCTTCTCCACGTCCGCTTTCGTGCCGGCGATCACGAGCATGGGCACGAAGGTCGCGACCAGGATCGCGATCTGCGGCGTGCCGAAGCGCCGGTTGCGGCGCGCGATCGCGGAGGGCATGAAGCCGTTCTCCGCCAGCGCCAGGAAGACGTGGTAGCCGCCGATGATGGCCGTGTTCGCGGCGAAGATGAGCAACGCAGAGCCGCTGACCACGATCGCGTACTTGATCCACTGGCCGCCGAAGGCGCCGCCGAGTTCCGAGATCAGACGCTCGTAGTCGTGCGTCTTGACGTCCGTCGGCAGGAGCGAGATCGCGAGCAGCGTCAGGATCGGCGACGTGAGCAGCATCGTCACGATGACGTAGCGCATGCCGTTGCGCGCCGTGGTCTTGATCGGATCGCGCATCGCCGGGGAGAGCTGGCTGATGCTCTCCAGGCCCGAGAAGGCGAGCCACGCGCCCGAGAACCCGACCAGGAACTTCCAGGGCGTGATCTCGTGCGCCTGTTCGAGGTTCCCGCGCACGCGCAGCCAGTCGTCCGAGTTCGCGTTGAAGAGCACGACGCAGATCAGGACCAGCGTGACCACGAACGCGATGCCCGCCATGCAGAGCGACAACGTCGCGCTCTCGCGGATGCCGATCGTGTTCACGATCGCGAGCACGATGAGCGTCGCGACCGAGAGCGCGATGACGTGGTGCTCGAAGAACGGGAAGACGCTGGCGAGGTAGTTGATCCCCGACACGGCCGAGATGGCCGAGGTCAGGAAGTAGTCGACCGAGATCAGCATGCCGCCGAAGCAGCCGATCAACGGGCTGAAGGCCTGGTTGGCGACCGAGACGACGCCTCCGCCGTCGGGGTTGCGCCAGCAGATCTCGACGTACTTCGCCGCGAGGAAGATGAAGCCGAGGAACGCGGCGGCGACGAAGAACGGCGCGAGGTCGCCGACCTCGGGGTTCTTGTAGAGGATCCCCGGGACGTAGTAGAGCGACGTGCCGATGTCGCAGAAGACGACCGCCCAGACGAGCAGCGGCGTGAGCTGCCGCAGCGAGCTGTCGCTCGGACTTGCGGTCGGTACGGGCGCGGCCAGTTTGGACAAGACGGGAGACGCTGGGATCGGCCGTGCGGGCGCGCGGGAGGTGGGGATGGTTCCGAGACGCCGGGGTGCGGGAGCCGGAACGCGCAGGATAGGACGGCGGCGGCGGCGATCGCAACCTCGGCGCGGCGTCGAGGGCCAAAGCGCCTGCGCGAGCCCGCGGGAGCGCGCGCGGCACGTTCTCGACGCGCGGCGAGCGGCTCGCGTCGGCCCGGGCTCGTTCCGGCGCCGCGCCCGGCGATCAGTCGCGCGCCGGCTCGCGCTGCGTCAACAGCGACGGGTCAGGCAGCGGTCGCGGGAGCTCGCGCTCCGGCTCGGGCCGCGCGGCGCGCACATAGATGGGGTTCGAGAGGATCCACGGATACGTGTGTCCGGCGAGCTCGACGCGCACCTCGGCTCGATAGACGCCGGGCTCCTTGCAGGCGAAGGAGAGCTCGCGTCCGCTGCGGCGCGCGCACGCGCGTCCGTCCTTGACGAGCACGATCTGCGCCGGCGCCGGCGCGACGATGCGCAGCTCGAGCCCCGCGCTCCACGGCAGCTCGTCGCCGGCGAGCACGAACGTCCCGTCGGCGGTCGTGCCGTCGAACGAGAAACCCGTGGGATCGGCGATCACCGAGAAGCCGATGTACGAGCGCCCGCGCCGCAACGCGCCCAGCAGATCGTCGCGCGTCCAATCGCGCGGCACGAGCAGGAACGTGTGCAGCAGGCGCAGCGTGCGCCGGTACGGATCGAGCTGCAGACCGAGGATCTTCACGTTCTGGTGCGCGTCGACCTCGGCGAAGGCCGAGACCGGGCGCTGTGCGAGCAGCTCGTCCCAGATCGAGAGCTCCGGGCCGCGCTGGCGGATCAGGTGGTGCAGGAAGAGCTCGTTCGAGCGCCCGTTGCCGTAGAGCAGCACGTCGAGCAGCAACCCCGGATACTGGAACAGCGGGATGCGCTTCAGGTCCGCGTGCAGGTTGCGCACGCTGACCGCGTCGTAGCCGCGCAGCGGACGCGGGTCGGTGCAGTCGAGATGACCGATCGCGGCCACGCCTTCCTGCTCGAGCACCGCGTCGATGCACTCCTGGGCGCTGAGCTCGTCCTTGTCGATCGACGTGTGCGTGCCCATGGCGAGGATCGAGCCGCTCTTCGAGATCTCCTCGCCGCGCACGAAGAAGACGCCGTCGACCCAGCCCTCGGGTCCGTCCTCGAAGATCTCGCGGTTCGTGTGATCGGTCAGGAAGACGACCTCCACGCCGGCCGCGCGCGCCGCCTTGGCGATGTCGCGAATGCTTCCGTCCGAGTCGTGCGAGTACTTCGAGTGCACGTGGACCGCGGTGCGCACGGGCACGAGCTCGGCCGCGTCGAGACCCGCCGGCGCGGGAGGCGGTGCGAGGCGCTCGCGCAGCTCGGCGAGATCGGCGTGCAGGCCGCGGATCGTCCAGGGCGCGGAGCAGCTCGCGAGCAGGGCCGCCAGCGCGAACGCGCCGGTCCAGCGTGCCCGCCGAGCAGGCGCGGAAAGGACTTCCACCCCGCGCGGAGCTACGCTCTCGCGCAACACGCGCGTGGGTTGCGCTTCACTCGATGGACAGCTCGCTTCCGCTTCGCTCGGGCGAAAGCTCGCTTGGCTCGGTGGAGAGCTCTGGATGCGCTCGGCGTTCCCGCCCATGGACGTTCCATCGACCGCGCGATGCGAGCGCCTTGGGAGCAACCCGCGACCGCGACGAGAAGGACCGTCGGAACTGGCCTCGTGACCCCACGAAGTGTGGATGCTCCGACCAGGAAGAGTAGCTCTGCAAAATGCCTCAGGTGACCCGATCGATCGGTTTGCGTGCTCCGTTCTCCAGCTCTCTGCGCAGGCCCGCGCCGAGAGAGCGGAGCGCGCGGCGCGCGTTGACGCACGCGGTCCGTGCGGCGCTGCTCGCGCTCTTCGCGTTCGCTTTCGCCGGGTGCGCGCTCTTCCACGACCCCGTGCCGGGCAAGGTGCCGCTGTACTCCGCGCAGGCGGCGAGCGGCGACCTGCTCGCGGGCGCCGCGGCGGTCGACATCTCGCCCGACGGGCCCGTCTACATGGCGGGCTTCAAGACCAACCGCGTCAGCGAGGGCGTGCACGACCCGCTCTACGCGCGTGCGATCGTGCTCAAGCGCGGTGAGCTCGAGGTCGCGCTGGTCGCGCTCGACCTCGTGGGCGTGATGCGCACGGAAGTCGAGGCGATCAAGGCGCGCATCGAAGGGATTTCACCGCGCCGGGTGCTCATCGCCTCGACCCACGACCACCACAGCCCCGACACGATGGGCATCTGGGGCGTGCCGCCGTTCAAGTCGGGCATGGACCCGAAATTCATGCGCAAGGTCTCCGACGGAGTGGTCGAGGCCGTGCGCCTCGCGCGCGAGCGCCTGCGACCGGCGGAAATCGCTTCCGGCAGTGTTTCGGTCGATCCGTTCGGCCTGTACCGCAACGTGAATCGCCAGGGACTCGTCGATCCCGAGATCGTCGTGATGCACGTGCGCGCGCTCGGCGCGGCGGATGCACCCGGATCTCCCGATGCGAAGGCTGGCGGTGCGACGATCGCGACCTTGGTGGAGCTCGGTTGCCATCCCGAGGCGGTCAAGTACTCCAACCGGCTCGTCAGCGCGGATTTCCCCCACTGGACCGTCACGCGCCTCGAGGCCGAGCTCGGCGGCGTCGGCGTCTACGTCTCGGGCGCGCTCGGTGCGCTCGTGTCGCCCGATCGCACGAACAACACCTACACCGATCCGTTCCGCTTCGATCTGGCACAGAAGATCGGCGAGCGCCTCGCGGGCCACGCGATCGACGTCGTGCACGGCCTGGGAGAGTACGAGCGCGCGCCGCGTCTTGCGGTCTGGCACACGCCGCTCTACCTCGAGAACGAGAACTGGCGCTACGACTTGATGCGCTGGCTCGGTCTCGTCGACCGCAAGGTGTACGGACGGAACTTCTTCCTGAGCGAAGTGAACCTGTGGGAAGTCGGCGAGCTCTCGCTCGCGACGATCCCCGGCGAGCTCTCGCCCGATCTCGGCTTGCGCATCAAGAGCTTCTGCCCCGGCAAGCGCACCTTGCTCGTGGGACTCGCGAACGACGAGCTCGGCTACATGTTCCCGTCGATCGAGTACGACATGGCGTACTACGACTACGAGCGCACGTTGTGCATCGGCCGTCACGCGGGCGAGCGGTGTGTCGAGGGCTTGCGCGACCTGGCGTTGATGGCGCGCTACTCGGCGCGTTGACGTCGCTCAGTCACCGTCGTCGCGCCAGCCGAGCGGGTGCTCGCGCTCCAGGCCGAAGCGCTCGCGCGCGAACCGGTCGGCCGCGGCGACGATCGAATCGAGCACGAGGATAGACGTGTAATGACCGAGCGGCGTGCGAATGCGCTGCGGGCGGCCGAGCGCATCCCACAACGCCTCGATGTTCTCGTGCGGCACGACGGCGTCGAAGCGCGCGGCGATGAACAGCACGGCACGCGGGTCGACGTACGGCGCATAACGCACGGGATCGACGCTCACTTGCTCGGCGATGCGCTCTTCGAGCTCGCGCGGGGTGATCTGGTCGAGCTGCAGGCGCTCCTTCACCCAGCGCTGCGTCTGGATCTCGTCCGCGCGGACGACGAGCGTGCCGAGGTTGCCGCCCGCGAGCGCGATCACGGCGCACGACACGCGCGCATCGACCGCCGCGACGAGCGTCGCGATCATGCCGCCGACCGAGAGTCCGAAGACGCCCAGATGCTGCGCGTCGATCCGCGGTTGCGTCGCGATCCAATCGAGGAACGCGCGCTGCTGCCGCACGGCGGAGATGAACTTCGTCTCGAGCTCGGCCACCTGCTCATGGCTCTTGAAGATCTTCCAGCGCCGCTCGAGCGTGCCCGCCGCGATGCCGCGCCGCGCGAGGCGCACGCAGACCATCTCGTTGATCTCCTCGCCACCGCCGAGGATCGGGAGCACGCTCAGGAACGGCCGCGGCGATTTCCAGCGCTTGGGCAAGTAGCAGTAGAAGCGCAGCTCCTGCCCGTCGATCGCGAGCTTGCCGCGCTGCACGTCGACGTCGAAGTGCTCTTCGAGCGGCGCGAGGCTCACGAGCTCGACCTTGGGCGCCTCGAAGCGCGCGCGTTCGGCAGGCGCGAGCTCCTGCGCCGCGCGCGGAGGCGCGGCAAGCGCGGTCGTCGTGCAGCTCGTCAGCTGCGCGAGCGTGACGAGCGCGAGGAGCAGCGCAGCTCGCAGACGGAATCGGATCGCGCCCAGGCTCACGGCGACATCGTGGAATGGCCGCGACCGCGAATCCAGCGCGCATCGACGACGAACGAGCTGGACGAGAGCTCTCGGCTCGAATTCCGGCCGCAAGCCTCAGGAGGAGCTCGTCGCGCGGCGAGTCGCTCGAATGGACCCACGCGCTCTGCGCCGCGTTCGTGACGACGTCGTGCATCGGGCCGGAACTTGAATGCGCGTTGTAGCGGATCCAGGCGTGCGGCCGCGGAGACTCGTCCGTCCCTGGTGCTGCCACGCTCGAACACCGGCGGATCGGACGACGTCACTTCGAGGACTTCCACCGCTCGGCCTCTTCCGGCTTGCCCCAGGCGACGTACAGGTCGTGCAGTCGATCGACGATCGACTGCACGCGCGCATCGCTCTCGGGGAACGCGGCACGCATCTGTTCGAGCGCGCGCAGGAGCTCCGGCTCCGCTTCGCTCCAGCGCTTCATGAGGTGCAGGCAGGTGCCGTAGCTCTCGCGGAATTTCGCGATGACCCAGTGACCGGGCGGGTAGGCCTCGGTCGCGCGCTCGGCGCACTCCCGGAAGAGCGGCAGCGCGTCGTCGAGGTGGCCGCGCAGGAGCCGGGACAGCGCCAGGTTGTGCCGCGACGTGAGCGCACTCCGGTCGTTCGGGCCCAGCACGCGTTCCTTGATCGCGAGCACGCGTTCGTGCAACGGCTCGGCCTCGTCGTGGCGCCCCTGGTTGGTCAGGAGCATCGCGAGGTTGTTCAGCGTGGTGAGCGTCTGCTCGTTGTCCTCTCCGAACTCCGCCGTGCGGCGCCTCACGACCTCGCGCAGCAGCGGCTCGGCCTCCCCGAACTTCCGCTCCTGTTCGAGGACCCCGGCGAGGTTGTTCAACCACACCCAGAGATCGTGGTGCTCGTCGCCGAGCACCTTGCGGCCGATCGCGACCGCCTCGCGGTAGAGCTCCTCGGAGCGAGCGAGTTCACCCCGATCGCGCAGGACGTTGGCGAGCAAGCTGCAGCCCGTCGCCAAGGCGGGATCCTCGGGCCCGAGAACGTCGCGGTCGATTGCGAGAGCTTCCTCGAGAGCGGGCTGCGCCTCGTCGAGCCGCCCGAGCTGCCACAAGGCACTTCCGAGTTGGCCGACAGCGGTGGCGATCTCGCGGCGATCACCAGGCTGCACACGGCGGCGCGCTTCCAGGATGCGCCGCGCCAGTCGTTCCGCCCCGGTCGGGTTCCGCCGGCGCAGCTCGAGCAGCACCACGGAGTGCGCGGCCGACAACGTGCGGACGTCGTCGAAGCCGAAGCGCCGCTCGAGGGACTCGAACGCGCCTCGCAGCTGTGCGTCGGCTTCGTCGAGCTCGTCGAGCTTCAGGAGCACGCGCCCGAGCTGATGGCGTGCGACCCAGGTCTCGGCAGCCGCTTCGCCGTACTCCCGCTCGCAGCTTGCGGCCGCGGCGCGGTACTCGCGTGCCGCGGATTCGAGCGCTCCGATCGCATCGTAGGAATCGCCCAGCGTGCCGTGCACGGCCCCCGCTCCTGCCTGATCCTCCGCGAAGGTCGAGTCCACGACCGCCGCCGCGGAGTCGAGCACGTCGACGAGCTTCACCTCGCGTCCGTCGCGCGTCGGCTTGACGCGGCTCAGCATGTCGCGCTGAAAACGCGCCACCGCGTTCGCACGTTTCGCTTCTCGACCCGCCCGGCCCGCCTCGTCGTTGGCGCGATCGCGTTGTTCCGCGGCCACGACCGCCTGCCAACCCGTGCCCGCGAGTCCGACGAGGAGTGCCAGCAGGACGGCAGCCACACCCGCGACGAGCACGCGATTGCGTCGCGCGAACTTCGCGAGCAGGTACGCCCGGCTCGTCGGACGCGCGGTGATCGGGCGGTCCTCGAGGAACCGCCGCAGGTCCGCGGCCAACGCGCCGGCCGTCGCGTAGCGCCGCGCCGGCTCCTTCTCGAGAGCGCGCGCCAGGATCGTCTCGAGGTCGCCGCGCAGCGTGGGCTCCGCGCGCGAGAGCGGCGTGGGAGTGTCGTCGCGCACGATGCGGACGGCCTCGGGCAGCGGTTTCCCGAGCACGTCCAGCGGCAGCCGGCCCGAGAGGAGCTCGTACCCGATCACACCCAGCGCGTAGACGTCACTGCGCCTGTCGAGAGCCTCGGGATCACCGCCGGCCTGCTCCGGGCTCATGTACGGAAGCGTTCCGAGCACCTGGCCGACGTCCGTTCGCAGCGAGGTCGTGCGCAAGTCGGAGTCGGTGAAGCGGGCGATGCCGAAGTCGAGGACGCGCGCGCGCAACTTCCCCGACACGGATTCGACGAGCACGTTCGAGGGCTTGAGGTCGCGATGGATCACGCCGCGCTCGTGTGCGTGGTCGAGGGCGTCGCAGATCTGCGCGAGGATCTCGACGCGCACGCGCACGGAGAGCGTGCGCGTCCAGGCGTCGTCCGACAGTCGCCTGCCGTCGACGTACTCCATCGCGAAGAAGGGTTGCGGTCCGGCGCCCCAGTCCGCCGTTCCGGTCTCGTGGATGGCTGCGATGCCGGGATGCTGGAGGCGCGCGAGCGCGTGCGCTTCGCGCTCGAAGCGCTTCAACGTGCGCGGGCTCGCGATCCCCGGCAGGAGCACCTTGAGCGCGACGCTGCGTCGCGGATGTTCCTGCCGGGCCAGGTAGACGACTCCCATCCCGCCCGCTCCGAGCTCGCGCACGACCTGGAACGAACCGATGCGCTCGGGGATCGATGTGGCGCGCGCCTCCGGGACGAAAACCGGCCGCTCGAGCAGATCGGCGGCGCGTTCGAGGTGATCGAGCAGGCTCTCGAGCTCCTCGCGCAGCTCGGCGTCCTCGGACGAAAGCAGCGCGAGCCACGCCGGACGTTCCGAGGCATCGATCGCGAGCGCCGCCGCGAAGAGCTCCTGCAACCGCACCTTTCGACGGGCTCGTTCCACGGCGCACTCAGCGAGAGAGCTCGCGCTGCCTCCACTCCCGCACCGCCGCGGACTCCGTCTGCGCGAGCCGCGCGAAGACGCCTTGCTCGACTCGATGCCGCGCGAGCGCACGCGACTCCTCGTCGAGCAGCGACAGCCTTTCGCCCACGCTGCAGCCGCGCAGCAGTCCGTGCTCAGGTCCAGACCCCGTGGATGTCGGCTCGGAATGGGATTCGGCGGGCATCGCGGCGCGTCCCGATCCGCGCTGGAGCGCGGTCGTCCGAGGTTCCATCGTAGCCGTGGCGATCCATGCCGTCCCCATCGCGAGCAGCCGAGCCGCTGCGCCCGAATCGTTTTTCGAGACCGGCTCCGAAAATCCGCTCGCGACTGGAAAGACAGGGCCGAGACCGCTGCCACGCACCGCGGCGGACGAAACCCCCGTCATGCTCTCCATCGAAGCTCTTCCCCGTCCTCTCGCCGCCTCGATCGCCGTGCCCCTGGTGGGCGCGCTCGCGCTGGCGCAGTCCATCCCCCCTTCGTCCGTCCACGTGCAGCGCATCTCGAGCGGCAATTGCGTGGCGAAGACGGCGATCGAGTTCCTCTCGCCGACGGCGGCCGAGGAGATTCCGGTCCTGCACGGTCCTCCGCCTTTCCAGGCCTGGCACGTGATCCTCGAGCTCGGTCTCGAGCAGGTCGCGGGTCAGCTCACGCCGGTGCGCGAGCTGCACTACAAGCCTTCGCCGGGACTCGCCGCGCCGCTCCCGACCGACGTCAACAACGACGGCATCAAGGGTGATCCGCATCCGGGGATCCCGGGTCTCACGCTGACCTTCAGCGACGACCTCTTGGTCAACGGCACGCTGCTTCCCGCGGGCACGAACCTGGCGAGCCTGTTCGAGATGATCGGCAGCGAGATCCAGCACGGCGGCGACCAGACGACGCGTCTTGCCTGGTGCGTCGTGCCGCAGATCTTCCAGGTGATCGACATCGATCTCAGCCTGACGACGCTGCTCACCGCGACGATCAACGGCCGGACGGATCAGGTGATCGCCAAGCACGGCTTCGATCCGCAGTTCTTCCCCTGCACGGCGACGGGTGGCAGCGGCCAGACGCCGACGACGTCGTTCTTCGCGCCCGATTGGGTGAGCACGGTCGATTCGAACGTCTTCCCGGACGCGATGCGCGAGCCGTTCCTCGTCGGGTTCGAGGTGCGCATTCCGTGCTGGTTCGATCCGTCGACGAATCCTCCGACGCCCAAGCCGCTCGACCCGCTGCCCGGACCGGGCTTCGCCGGGATGATCATGACGGGCAACTTCCCCAACATCGCCGGTCCTGGGCCGCACCCGATGTGGCCGACGGTCTACACGACCTTCAGCGACACCTACTTCGACATGCCGACCGGATCGCTCGTGCCCGGCGGCATCGTCGGCGGCGGCACGTGCGCGACGATCTACGGAACGACGGGACCCAACCTGACCTTCGCTTTCGAGCAGGCCAGCGTCGACTCCTGGTACGGCGTCAACGGCCTGCCGAACCTCGCGCCCCTCTTGTCGGACGATCAGATGATCTACCGCTTCACGATGATCGCCGACGGTCGCATCCTCGACAGCGACGTGACGCCGAACGAGATGTTGATCCACGGCACGGCCGAGACGCAGTGCAATCTGTTCTCGATCACCAACGTGCGCGTCAAGCACCGACCGAACATCACGACGCCCGATCCGGGACCTTGATCACGGCTCCCGCGCGCGCACGCCGCGCTCGCGACCGCCGCTAGACTGCGGCGGGCATGCACATCCCCTGGGAGAGCTTCGTTGCGCGCTACGGCCCGCTGGCGCGCAACGTGGCCACAGGGGCCGGCGGTCGAAGACGCGACGTCGACGACATCGTGCAGGAGGCGTTGATCGCGCTCGTGCGGGCCGCGGAACGCGACCCGGCCGCGTTCGAGAGCCTGGAACACGCCCGAAACTACTTCTTGCGCAGCGTGCGCAACCTCGCGGCCAAGTCGCGCGAGCGCGACCTCCCCATGCAACCGCTCAGCATCGAACCGACCGACGACGTCGCGGATCCGGCGCTCGTCGAGGAGCTGCGCTCGCGCCGCGAGCGCCTGGCGAGCGCGATCGCGCGTCTCTCGGAGCCCGAACGCGCGCTGCTCGCGGCCCGCTTCTTCGAGCACGACACGCTGGCCGAGCTGGCCGCGCGTCTCGGTGTCGCGATCTCGACGCTGCACGCGCGCGAACAGTCGCTGCTCGATCGCCTGCGCAAGGAGATCGACGGGCGGGAGGAGCGCGCATGAGCCGCTGTGCGCACGCCTGCGGTGCCGATCTGCGCGCGTTCGCGCTCGGCGAGCTCGACGCGTTGCGCAGCGCGGCCGTGCTCGACCACGTGGAGACCTGCGCGGTGTGCTCGCGCGAGCTCGACTGGCTGGCGGATGTGATCGCCGCCGCGCCCGGCGCCGCGCAGCCGCTCGAGTCGGCGGTCGCACTCGCTCCACACGCGTCGGCCGGTCGCGCGCCACGCGTCGCGAACGGCACGGCGCGCGCTTGGACATGGCGCGCAGCCGGACTCCTCGCCGCCGCCGCCGCCGTCGTGCTCTTCTTCTGCCTGCGCGCGTCGGATCCGGCGGCACTCGCCGATCGCAGCGCTCCCGCCTACGTCGAGATCGAGTTGCGCGGCGTCGACGACGCGCGCACGCGCTCGTTCGCCGCGGCGATGCAGCCGTACGTGCGCGGCGACTACGCGCAAGCCGTGAAGGCCTTGTCGCAGTACCTCGAAGCGCACCCCGAGGACCCGCCGGCGCGCTTCTATCGCGGCGCCGCGCGTTTCCAGGTCGGCGATCTCGACGGCGCGCGCGACGATCTCGAGCTCTGCGCTCGATGGACGGAGCCGAAAGGGGCGACGAGCGTGCTGTTGCGCGAGCACGCGCGCTGGGTTCTCGCGCAGATCGAGCTCGTCGCCGGTCACCTCGCTCAGGCGCGCAAGTTCCTGGAGGCTCTCGCCGCCGAGCACGGCTCGTTCGCCGACGACGCGTCGTCGCTGCTGCGGCGGCTGCCGGCCACGCCGGCCGTTCGCGAAGAGCGCTGAGCCATGTCCTTCGCCTGCACGCTGCACGAGCTACTCCTCCTTGCCGCTCCAGCTGCTTGGCCATCGAGCGCGACGAGCCAAGATGCGCCGCGGCTCGAGCAGCTGGCGCGCGCGCACGACGCCGCGGCCATTCGCGAGCGCGCGAGCACCCGGCCGTGGTCGACGGGCACCGAGCTGCGCGTGCTGCTGACGCTCTTGCAACAGGCGCGCGCGCGCGGAGACGACGAACGCGCGTCGGTCCTGCGCGAGGAGCTCGAGACGCTGGCGAACGAGCTCGGTGACGAACGCTGGTCGCAAGCGCTGCGCGCCGTGCTGCACTGGTCGGCCGCCGAGTGCGCGGCCTACGACCGCGCGCGCGGCGAGCTCGAGCGGATCGAATCCGAAGCGACGCGCGAGCGAGCGACGGCGCCGCCGATCGAGAGCGTGTTGCAAGCCGCGCTGGACGAGCTATCGCGCGTCCCCGACGGCGCGCGCGTGCTCTTCGGACCGGTCTCGACGCGCATCGCGCGCGTCGCGCTCGCGTCGGACGACGCGGCGCGCGCGTTCGCGCTCGGCGACGTCGGCGCGCTCGCCGGGCCCGCGGAGTCAGCGCCGTTCTCGCAAGCCACGCTGATCGGAGCGTGCGCCGCCGCGGCCGAGGAGTTCCGCGACGGAGACACGTTCGTCTGGTGCCTGGAAGCCGTCGGACGCGCCGCTTGGAGCCGCGGCGATCTCGCTTCCGCGCGACCCTTCCATGCGCGCGCGTTCGATCTCGAGCAGGCGCTCGGTAACGATTCCAAAGCGGTCGCGCGCGCGTGCGATCTCTCCAGCATCGAGCTCGGCCTGGGCGAGTTGACCGCGGCGTGGAACCATGCACGCTCCGCCGCCGAGCTCGCGCGCACGCTCGGCGAGCGCGGGGCGCGCCTGGCGAGCACCGAGTGCCTCGCGTCGGTCGAGCTCGAGCTCGGCCAGCACGAACAAGCGCTCGCGCGGCTCGACGCGCTCGCGGTCGACCTGCGCGCGCGATGCGGACCCGAACTTTGGCCGCGGATGCGCGCGAGGTGCGCATCGAGCTCCTGCGCGGGAACATCCTGGCCGACATCGGCGAGCTCCCCATCGCGCGCAACGCGCTCGAACGCGCACATGATCTCGCTCAGCGCCTCGCTCCCGCCGATCCCGAGCTGCTCATCGAAGTGCGTCTCGCGCTCGGTCTGCTCGAAGGGGATCTCGGTGACGCGCCGAGCGCCGTCGCGCTGCTCGAACAAGTGCAACGCGCGGCCGTGGAGCTCGGCGATCCGCGCGCGGCCGCGTGGGCGCACAAGAACCTGGGCTACGTGAACGCGGCCTGCGGAGATCTCGCTCTCGCGGCGCGCGAGTTCGCGGCCGCGAGCGAGTACGCGCGCGAGCACGACGAGCCGTTCCTGGCGGCGTTCAGCGCTCTCGGGCGCGCCGAGGTGGAGTTGCGACGTGACGACGCTCCGCTCGCGCCTTCGATCGGTGCGCTGCTCGACGAGGCCGAGCAGCAGGGCCGCGAGCTGCGCAGTCTCGAGTTGCGCGCGCGCATCGGCGCGGCGCGGGCCGAGCTCGCGCGCCGCGGCGGTGACCACGCCGCGCAACGCCGCGAGCTCGAGGAGAGCGTCGCGGCCTGGGAGGCGTTGCGCGCGCGCTTCTCGCGCGCCGGGCTGCTCGAACGCCTGCTGCACGGACGCGCGGATCCGTACCGCGAGCTCGCGCTCGCCGCCGTGCGCGACGGCGACCTCGCCGCCGCGTGGCGCGCTTCCGAGCTCCTGCGCGGGCGCGAGCTGCAGGAGCTGCGCGATGCGAGCCGGCTCGACGCGCGCGCGGCGCCTGCGATCTCGGACGCTGTGCTGGCGGCGCGCCGCGCCGTGAGCGAGCTCGAGGCGCGCGCGCGCGCAGCTCCGCGCGGATCGACCCGAAACGCGGGCTCGAGTCGACGAGCGAGCCCGCTTCGACGAGCAGGCTCGAGGCCGCGCGCGTGGCGCTCGACGCCGCCTTGCTCGCCGA
Organism: Planctomycetota bacterium; assembly: GCA_044228975.1. GTDB lineage: Bacteria > Planctomycetota > UBA1135 > UBA1135 > JADJNY01. Next base: position 31,679 of record JBGATX010000047.1, read on the forward strand.
GCGCGCGCGACGCACGCGGCGCGGCGCTGTGCGGTCGCGCGCAACGCGCCTTCGACCTCGAGGCGCTCGCCGGCGAGCTCGCGCAGGCGCGCTTCGATGCGCTGGTCGAGTTCGTCGTGGGCGCGCGCTCGAGCGCCGCGCTGGTCGTCGGGCCTCGCGGCGCGGGCATACCCGCTCGATCTGACGGCCGTCCGGCTCGCGGCGCTGGTCGAGCGCGTCCGCGCGCCGATCGAGGCGCTCGACCTGGAGAGATCGACCTCGCGCATCTCCTTCGACGACGCGGCCGCGCGCGAGCTCTACGATCGCTTGTTGCGTCCGATCGCGGCGCAGCTGGGCTCGCGCGTGGCGGTCGTGGCCGACGGTGAGCTCGCATCGTTGCCGCTGGAGTGTCTCGTCGAGAGCGGCGAGCGCGGTGCGCGTTCGGCGCGCCGGCCCTTCGCCGAACTCGGCGCGCTGCATTTCGCGGCGCAGGACCGGGCTTTCGTGCAGTTTCCCTCCGCGCGCCTCGTCGCTCGCTCGCACGGCGCCGGCACGGCCACGGGCACGCTCGTGCTCACGACGTCGGCCGAGCGCGGGTTCGGCTCGGTCGCGGACGAACTGCGCTCGCTGCGCGAGCGGCGATCGGAGACGCAAGGTGCGTGGGTCGAGCTGCGCGATCCGTCGAGCAGCGAACTGCTGCTCGGCTCGGCGCGTTGGATCACCTCGCGGCGCACGGCGAGATCGATCGCGAGCATCCCGCGAGCTCGCGCCTGTCGTGGACGGACGCGCGCGGCGCTCCGGCGTGCGTCGAAGCCTGGGAGCTCGCGCGCCAACCGCTCGATGCCGAGCTCGTCGTGCTCTCGGCCTGCCGCAGCGGCGAAGGTCGTTACGCACCCGGCGAGGGATTGCTCGGTCTGACGCGCAGCCTCCTCGCCGCCGGAGCGCGCGAGGTCGTCGCCAGCCTCTGGACGGTCGAGGATCGCGCCGCCGCCGAGCTGTGGCAGAGCTACTACACCGCGCTCGCGGCGGGCGCGGACTCGCTCGAAGCGTTGCGACGCGCGCGCCGCCTCGTCTTCGCGAGCGACGATCCGCGCGGCTTCTCCCGCGCTCATCCTTTCTTCTGGGCGGGATGGACCAGCGTGCGGGCGCGCTGAACGGCGCGCGAGATCGGCGCGAGTCAGCAGATCGTTCGCGCGCCGAGAGGCCGCTGGTCCCGGTTCAGCACCGCCGAACGCGTGCGGCGCGCGCCGCGCAACCCGCTCCGCTCGAAGGCTGCCGAATCAACGTCCGGTGAACCACGTCTTGAGGCGCTCCGTGCGCGTGCGCGTGGCGTAGGCGAAGACGCGCTCCGTGCCGGCGCGCGCGTGCGGCGTCTTCGAGCCGTAACGGTAGAGCGGCATGCCGTGACCGATGCGCGCTTGGCGCAGGTCGGTGATGAACCACTTCGAGTCGAGACGCATGGCGAACTCGCGCAAGACCGGATCGCGGGACTCGACGAGCTCGTCGCGCGGGACGTCGCTCGTCTGCTCCCAAACGTCGTTCACCCTCGTCTCGGCGACCTCCACCAGCGGCCCGGAACCCGGAAACGTGTTGTAGCGGATCCAACCGTCGAGAAACGAGGCCAGGTCGTCGCTCTGGTACACCACCACACCGGGGTCGTGGCAGAGGAACCACACCGGCCCGAGCACCTCCATCTCCGGCCGCAGTTCGAGTTGCCAGTAGTTGCCCGCGCCGTCGCCGACGAGGTTGATCATCCAACCGAAGAGCGAGTCGAGGCCACAGCGTTCGACGCGCGCGAGATCCACGGTCTCCGTGATCGCGCCCTCCAAGCCGATGCAGCGCGCGAGGATGTCCTTCAACTCGCGCGGCAGCGCAAAGCCGATCTCGGCCTCGATCTCCGCCACGCGCGCCGGCGGACACCGCGGCAAGACACGCAGCACATCCGGCTCGCCTTCCTCCATCGCGAGACTGCGTCCGTCGGCGGCGAGCAATCGTTCGAGTGCGAGCGACATGCACGAATGGAAGGTGGGCCCCGCAGGACTCGAACCTGCGACCAAGCGATTATGAGTCGGAAGAAGGGCAAGCGGACGCGGAAGGGCGGGAACGGACGGAAGCCACCGAAAGTCCTGTGAGAGCATATGTTACACACGTTCTCGGCCGTCGATGCCAGCTCATGCTCCGGTCGCGAACGGACGCAAGCGGGGCCAATTCCCTGGAACAAACCTGGAACGGTAGGCCAGACGCGCCTTGTCGCAGTCGAGGCGTGGACGATCCACACGCACCGTCAGCAATCGTACAAGTCGTTGCAGTCCACGTAGCCCCGCGCACTCGAGAACACACCCTGATGTCGCAGCAGCTCGGTCAGTCCGAGTTTGCAGTCGGCGCCGCCAGCAACGGCTGACCGCCGTCCGAACTCCGCGCGGGAGTGTTGAAGACGACCGTCACAGCTTTGCGCGCGAGGCCGTCGAACAAGACGCACTGGGTGGTCTCGTCACCCGCGACTACTTCTCGCGAACTATCCGGGCTAAAGAATCTTCGTGTACGATTTGAACGGCAATGGGAGCAAGCGCCGCTCGTTCCAAAGGTCGATGTAACCATCGGCGACATCGACGGGCACCAACGTGGCACGAATTGCGTCCACCATGATATCCGACGTGTCGATCATGTTGGTAAATCCAAACATCTCCCGGGCGACACGGTTCGGCACATCACCGTCCACGGCTACGGGCATTCCGCGAGCGATACCGGCTGCGAGCAATGCACAGGCACCATCCGACAATCGCCCCACCCTTGCGAAGGCGGCACGGAATTGCGCCTCTTGGCCGAGGGACGGAGACGTCAACCCGATTCGGCCAGATGACAGCGCAAAAGCCAGCTTGCTCTCCCGGTCTGGGTACCACTTCCGCATGCGGTCCACTGCGTGTGCCATCATGACGAAACGGCGATGGGGACTTCGCGCAAGCAGATCAAGTCGATCGATCAAGAGATAGTCCCCGAGGACTTCAGCATCCAACAAGGTTTCAATCCGCTGTTTGCCGCCGGCCATCCGAGGGCTCCTTTCTCGGCACCGCCGTATTCTGTGTCGCTAGCAGCAAGTCATTCGGAAGAATCTGGAGTTGTTCCGCGATATCAAACAAGCGCCCGCGACTTATGGCGCCTCGCTGCCATGCCTCAGCGGCGAGAAGGGCGATCTGAACCACCAGCTCCCGGGGCGCTAGCGTCGCGCTCGCACACGTGATGGATCTTGACAACGCAGGCGAACTGCATTGGTCTTCGGCTAGGCCAAATATCTGAAACATCCCCGGGCTCTCTTTGTGCCGCGCCAGAAACGCATCGCGCTGTTGGCGATCGAAATAATCTAGCTCAAAGAGTCGGTAGCAAGTGGCCTGAAAGCTGGCGCCGAAGTGTCGCGCAACAGAGACGATGTCTCGCCCGGTAATTTGTTGGTCCTGTGCCGACACCCGCTTCTCAGTACCGGCTCCAGAGTCATTAGCAACATCATAGGCATGGTAATGCGTTCTGCTCGGTCCTCCCTTTCGGAGCTGACAGAGCACCGCCTCCACACCACTGCGAGGCATTATGAATGACGCGGCAAATGCATTGGCGCGCCGCTCTCGAAGATCATTTGCGTTGTCCTGCGACGTCAACGTATACATCAGATCGCGATCAAAGAGAGCATGGGCGTATTCGTGCAGCAACGAGAAGCGCTTTCTCATTTCGCCGTGCTTGTGATTTACGAGCACGACAAAGCCAATACTGGAGTGGTGGAGGAAAACACCTGATACGCTGTCGGGCAGCTCTGTCTCTGCTGCCCATATCCACTGCGAAGCAATCAATTCCCTTACCGCAAATGCCGGAGAATCTCCCAGTTGCATTCTGCGTCGCTCGTCCTCTGCTCCTCGCTGCCCGTGGGTCGCGGCCTCGGAGAACTGCCGCGGGATTCCATAATTGTAGAGCGGTGGTCCGACACGGGCTGGGCGTTCCAGCAACCCTTCGAGTGACACGCCTGTACGGCAGAGGGCTATGCAGCGCTCGGTGGCGCGGCTTACTTCTTCGTCATTCGCGAGCTCGCTAATACGCTGAAGAACAAGGACTGGCCCGCTGTCTTTGGCAGATTCGGTGCTGAAGAGGTCCGCCACCTGCACCTGGAACACCGCGGCAAGCTTCGCTAGCTGCTCGGCCCCAGGGCTGTGGAGGCCTTTCTCCATTTGTACGACCGTCATGCGAGTGACACCGAGAGCTTCGGCGATGCTCTCTTGAGAGAGCTGCCGGTTCACACGGAGCTCGGCTAGGCGCCGACCGAAAGCGAGCGCTTGGTTCGTCATGTTCTGCCACACTTGTACGCTCCACCCTATCGCCGAAGGAAGGGTTGGAGCCTGCCAACCTGCGGGTCAGTATCCCGGGAACGCCATACGCGAGCTCCACAGTCCTACCTTTGGGACTCGGCAAGTGCCGTCAGGACGGCGGCTTAGAGCGAAGCTGAGCCGGCTCCAAACAGGCGCGTCAGTTTCTGACGGATGTGATCGCGAACCTCGCTAGGCTAGCCGTCGAACGCGACACCGAAAGGAGCATGAGACGTATGGACACCACTTCTACCACGCCTGTCCTGATCACTGTCAACGGCCAACCCCACCGCATCCAGACGGGGCCGCAGACGGGCACCAGGATCAAGCACCAAGGCGAGGTCCCGCCGAGCGACGAACTCGATCAGGTCGTGGAGGGGGAGCTGATCCCGGTTGAAGACAACGCATTCGTCACGATCGTGGGCGGCGAAGTCTTCCTGAGCCACCCCCCCAGCGGCGGATCCTCGTGAGTTCCAAGGCCAGCTATGATTTTTCCGCAAGATCAAGTCGACGAACTGAAGCGCTTGGCGAAGCAAGTTGAGCTCTTTGATGAAGGAGGAACGCCCTTTCTC
>JBGATX010000048.1:0-35177 GCA_044228975.1 Planctomycetota bacterium
CGCCGCGCGCGAGAGGTCACCAGAGAATGCGCACGCTGTTCGCCACGTTGAACGTCAGCGGCGGACAGAACCCCGCCGCCGCGTTGCGATAGAACACCGTGTAGCTCGCCGTGATGCCCGAGCCGACCGGCGTACTGCCGCGCGCGGAGAGCGTGATCGTCTCGGGCGGCAGCGGGAAGCCCGCTCCGCCGCCGGAGAGCGCCACGGCGCGCAGGCGCAGCAGGCTGCCGCCCGTGCACGTGATGCCGTCGCCGAACACGAACCCGAAGGGATCGATCGCCGTGCCCTTGAGGAAGATGCAGATGCCCGTGGCCTGCATGCCCGAGCCGAGCAGCACGACGTCGTCGGTCGCGACGGCGCCGCTGGTCGTGATGTGCGCGCCGGCAGGGTTGAACGAGCTCGCGCAGCCGTTGCCGCTCGCGCCGGTGTTGCCGCACGGGCAGCCTGTCGTCACCTGCGGGTCGAGCCCGTCGCCGGAGCAGTAGGAGACGATGTTCTTCTGGGTGCTGCGCTCGAAGACGCCGTGACCGGTCTGCACTCCGGCCGCGTTGCGGATCGTGGCCACGAAGACGAGCGTGCCGTCGTCGCGCAGGAAGGCGTCGTCGTTGCCGAACGTGTTCAGGAACGCGTCGTCGTCGAACAAGCCGTTGTTGTCGACGTCGATCGGCTCGCCTTCGCGCGCGACCTCGACCGTGCCGTTGAGCGCGAGCACGCCGTTGCGCAGCGCGCTGCCGTTGGTCGTCGCGCCGACGACCCAGTCACCGAGGGAGTTGCCCACGTGCAGGAAGAAGCAGTCGCTGAAGTCGCGGTCGTCGTAGACCTCGGTCACGGGGTTGAGCTGCCCGCGGATCTCGCCGCCAGGGAAGCCGACGGTGTCGATGCTGACATAGGTGAGGCCAGCGAGGATCGAAGCCTCGTCGGCCTCGAGGTAGCTGACCGAACCGCTCTTGGGCGTGCCCAGCGGCAACGGATAGAGCGCCGGGGCGTTCGCACCCGCGGCTGCGAACCCGTGGATGTCGGCGGCAGTCTCGGCGCTCGTCAGCGACGTGGTGGTGATCGTGAAGTAGATCACGTTGTCGAGCGTGTCGACGGTCACCGCCGCCGTGCCGCTGCCGGTCGAGACCGCCGGCGGGACGACCTGCAACGGATCGAGCGTCGCGGCGAGCACGCGATAGCGTCCCGGGCTCGTGAGCACGGGCGAGCCCTCGCTCGCGATCACGGTGCCGTTGCGCACGACCCAGTCCTGCTCGGTCGTGTCGTTGTTGCCGCGCGCGAACCAGTTGCCGCCGTGGTCCATGCCGACCTCGACGATGCCCGAGAGGTCGATGGGATTGAGGAAGCCCGAGCCGGGGATGATCTGGTTCTCCTGCAGCACGACCGCGCCGTTGTAGACGACGACGTTGTCGTCGGTGGTCGCGCCGAGCAGGTCGCCGAAGATGAGCACATTGCCGGCGTTGTCGAACCACTGGTCCTCGAAGGAGAAGTTCTCCCACGCCGCCGCGCCGCCCCCGGCCTGGCCGGTCGGAATGGTGACACCTTCCTGCGCGACGAGCGTCGCTCCGTTCACGAGCACCTCGTCCATCGCGGTCGTGATCCCGCCACCGTCGATCAGGTCGGCCGCGACCGCGACGTCGCCCGAGTTCAGCAACACCACGCCTTCGAGGTCGTCGTCATAGGTCGACGTCGGCAGCGCGGGGATGGGCTGTCCCTCCTGGGCGACGACGGTGTAGACCGGCCCCGTGTCGACGCGCACGACGTAGTCGTCATTCGTCGTCGTGCTGCCGAGGTTGTTGAAGAACGCGTACGAGCCGCTGTCGTTGATGCCGATGCGCACGTCGAAGATGCCCAGCGTCTGTCCGACGGCGAACGGTGCGGGGTCTCCTTCGCGCTGCGCGAGCGTTCCGTCGATGAGCACGACCTGGTCCGCGGTGCTGACCTGATCCGTGTCGGCGCGCAGCGCCCAGTGCAGTCCATTGCGGCTGACCCACGGACGATCGAACGCGGTCGAGACCGACGCGCCGGCGAACTTCGCTCCGGGCAGGCCGGGCACGTCGGAGGTCGTGCTCGTCGCGAGGTTGGTGAAGATCACGTGCAGCGGATTGCCGCTCGCCGCGGCGACCGTCGGACCGGCCGGCGTGGCGGATGCCGGCATCGCGGTCGAGGAGCTCTGACCCGTCGTCTGGGCGACGGACACGGCCGCGGACGCGGCGAACACGGGGAGAAAGACCCTGAAGCGCAGCATGGGGAACGTCCTGTTGGGAAAGGGAAGGGGAACGCTTCGAGCACGTGTCCGCGCGATGCGCGAACGGCCGGTGAGCCGTGCTCGGTGCATTCACCATGCTAAGGGCGAGCGCGGCACGTGCGCTCCCTTCCGGGCAAAAAGAGGAGTGATCGCCCGCCCTTTCGCGACCGCCGCGCGGAGCGTCCGTGAAATCCGTGGAGGCTTGCGGCGACAGGAGTCCGGCGGAGCGCGAGAGGCGCGACGCTCTCGTTCGCCGCGGTGCACTGCGATGCACCGCGAACGAAGAGCACCTACGATGCCGTGCGGCGACGCGCGCGCAACGAACGATGGCACGCGACCGTCGCCCGACGATTCAGCGGATTCCGAGCGCCTGCAGGCGTCCCGCCAGCCCGGCCCACTGATCGGAGTTGTCCGCCGACGCGTCGTTCATCTGCTTGTACAGCGCTTCGAGCAACCCCGCGAACGTCGCCGCTCCGTCGCCGCAGTCGAGCGCGCGCTTCAGGTAGCGGTTCTCGAGGCCCTTGCCGTGCGACTCCTGCGTCGCATCGGCGGTGTACGCGAGCGCGTGCCAGACCTGGAAGATCTCGACTCCGCCGCCGAGGCCATCGGCCGGCAGGTAGTTCAGGCCCCAGCGCGCGCGGTCGCAGAACGGCGGCGTCGCGTAGTTGTCGTTGTTCGAGATCGCGAACGCCCAGCGCGGTCCCGCCATGAAGCGCGAGGGATGCGCGGGATCGGGCTGCCAGTCCGCGGGGAGCTTCGCCCACGGCGGTCCCCACAACAGGTACTCGATCCCGCGCCGCGCGAGCTCCGCCAGCTCCTTGCGCCGCGCATCGTCGACGCCGCGATAGACGCTCTCCTCCATGCAGCGCATGCCGTGCATCAGGAAGAAGGCCTCGAAGGTCTGCGTCACCATGTATCGCGTGTCGCCGAGCCAGCGCTCGTTGATCACGCGCTGCACGAGACCGTTCTCGAGCGCGCCGTCGAGGAGGAGCTGCGACATGCGGTCGAACCACGGACGGTTGCGCGCGCGCCAGTCCTCCGACGCGACGGAGTATGCGGCGCACATCGCGTCGATGCCCCAGCCGTCGGTGCGGCCGACCCACGCGCCTTGATGCGGGCGCTCCTTCACGAGTCCTTCGAGGACGCGCAGGGTGACGCCGTTCGACCAGTCGGCCGGGATGTGCGGGCTCTCGTGGCGCATCAGGTGATAGAGCTCGGCCGAGAGCAGCAGATCGTCCTTCGCCAGCGCGTCGTTGCCGAGCCACACCAGCGCCTTGGTGTTCTTCGTGTAGCGCACGAGGTGCTCGTCGTCGTGCGGCCACCACGCGAGCAGGTTCTGCGGCCAGTCCTCGACCTTGCCGCTCTCCTCGTACCAGTTGCCGTAGTCGTACGGAGGACGCAGACCGCGCGCGACCACCTCGGTGACATGCGTGTTCGCCGGTGAGCCCCAATGGCACGGCAGGCGAAAGACCGGCGCGACGACGCCGCCGTTCGTGCGGAAGTCGAACGGGATGCGGCCTTCGCCGTCCAGCCAGGCCGCGTGACCGGTGATGTTGCCCGCGTGGTCGTACATCGCCTCGGGCTGGCGGCACACGTTCATGCGGTGCAGGAGCTCGAAGTAGCGGTAGCCCGCGCGCGATGCGGCGTAGGCGACGTCGTGGCCCTCGAGCATCGAGATCCCTTCGCCGCCGACGCCGCCCGCTTCCTTGACGAACCACGGATGCGACCAGCCCATGACGCCGGAGGTCACGTACCAGCCGCGCACGCCGCCGCTCTCGAGCGCGGCGACGAGATCGCCCGCTTCGCGCTCGTGCTTCGCGCGCAGCGCCGCCTTGCCGGTCATCTCGCCGTAGCGCGCGAGGTCGAGGCTCGCGAGGATGTCGCGCGACGCGAACCAGCGCGCCGTGCGCGGATCGAACCACGACCAGAGGTTCTCTCCGCGCTGGCAGAACGCGAGGTTCTCGCGGTTGAGCTCGGCCTTCGCGCGCTTCTTGTCGCCGCTCGGGACGAGCACGAGCCGGCGCTCGAACTGCGCCTGCGGTCCCATCAAGTGCAGCTTGCCGCCCTCGAGCGGCTTGACGATCGGGAACACGCGCGTCTCGCCCTCGTCGTAGGCCTCGCCGAAGAACGGATCGCGCACGTCGGGCGCGACGGCCCAGCCCGTGGGGAGCACGAGCTCGAGGCTCGTCCAGTAGATCGCGCCGATCGGCGCGTCGAGCGCGGTGCCCGGATGGCTGCCGCTCGTGAGCCCGTTGTGGATGCGCAGGTCGAGTCGCACGAGGTCGTCGTGGCGGCGCGCCTCGAGGTAGGCGTGCACGCCCATCAGATGGGGGAGCGGAGTGCCGGTCGGCGTTCCGATGGGCGCGAGCACGCTGTTGCGGCGCTCGCGGTGGCGCCACAGCGCGTCCTTCGAGCGCAGGTCGAAGCTCGTCGGCGCTCCGCTCGGCACGGCGATGCCGAGGTCGGCCCGGTACGTGTTGCCGAAGACGTCGCGCGTGCGCAGTCCGAAGCGCGAAGTCTCGCCCGGACTCGGCGTGCGGTTCGAGCCGAGCAGCGCGGCGGCGAGCTTGCCGGTCTCGAAGCGCGGTTGCGCCGGGGCGTTGGGGTCGGGGGACTGGAGGACGAGCTCGAAGCTCGACGGCTGGCCGCGTTTCTCATCGGCGTCGAGCTCGACGGGAGCGGAGATCTCGATCACGTCGGGTTCGCCGGTCGGCGCGCGCGAGACGACGTCGACTTGCGCCTCGATCAGCGTGTGGGCGGGGTCGTGGCTGCGGATGTGCAAGACGTGGTCGAGCGGTCCGAGGTTCGTCGGGAGCGGAACAGTGCCGTGGAGGAGGAAGCGGCGCTCTTGCGGCGCGAGCAAGGCCATGCGCGCGACGACGGTACCGTCGCGAGGGCGCTCGGCGGGGGTGACGCGCGCCAGAGGCAGGAGCGCGAGCGTGAGCGGGATGCAGCGCGAGAGCATGGGGGCATGATGCCTCGCGTGGGTGAGCGTGTCGCGATCGCGGTGTTCGATGAGACGTGACTCGTGCCTTGGGGAGCGAGAGGGCGGGTGAGCGGGCGCGGCGCGGGCGGAGGTGCGGGGATCGCCCGCGACGGAACGCGATCCGCGGCGGATCGCATTCCTCCGCGGGTCGCGTTTGCAGAGGGGAGACGAGGAGCGAAGGCGGGTGGAGGAGGGTGAGCGGAGCGTGACCCTGTTCGCACTTCCTGGCGTGGAGCTCGATCGATCGTGGAGCAGGCTTGAGGTCGGCACGCTCGCTTTGGCACCGTGCGTTCATGGTCCTTGGCGCGCTCTCGAGCCTGGTTTCTGGCGGGTTGACGGAACACGGGTTCCTGCGCGATCTCGCGCTCGTCTTGTGCGTCGCGGCGGTGACGACCGTGCTGTTCCAGCGGCTGCGCCAGCCCGTCGTGCTCGGGTACCTGCTCGCGGGGCTGATCGTCGGTCCGCAGCTCTACTTCCAGCTCGTGGGCGATCCAGGGACGATCCAGACCCTTTCGTCGCTCGGCGTCGTGCTGCTCATGTTCTCGCTGGGCCTCGAGTTCACGCTCGGGCGCATCGTCGCGCTCGGTCCGTCGGCGGCGTTCGTGACGCTGATCGAGGTCGGGTTGATGCTCTGGCTGGGCTTCAGCGTCGGGCGGCTCTTCGGCTGGAGCTGGCGCGAGTGCCTGTTCAGCGGCGGCGTCGTGGCCGTGTCGAGCACGATGCTCATCCGCAAGGTCTTCGCCGAAGTCTCGATCGAGCGGCGCATCCGCGACACGGTCACGGGCATCCTCGTGTTCGAGGATCTCGTCGCGGTCGTGCTGCTCGCGAGCTTGACCGCGCTCGCGGCGGGAGAGGAGCTCAGCGCGCAAGTCGTCGGCGACGCGCTCCTGCGCCTGGGGGTGTTCCTCGGCGTCGCGCTCGGCGTCGGCCTCTTGATCGTGCCGCGTGCGATGCGCGCGATCCTCGCGCTGCGGCGCAAGGAGACGGTGCTCGTCGCCTGCGTCGGACTCTCGTTCGCGCTCGCGCTCTTCGCCGAACGTTCGGGCTGCTCGCTCGCGCTCGGGGCGTTCCTCGCGGGCACGCTGGTCGCCGAATCGGGCGAGGGCGAGTGGATCGAGGAGCTCGTGCGGCCCGTGCGCGACGTGTTCGCGGCCATCTTCTTCGTCTCCGTCGGCATGTCGATCGATCCCTCGCTGATGCTGAGGCATTGGCCGGCGGTCGTGGCGCTCACGCTCGTCGTGCTCGTCGGCAAGGTCGCGGGCGTCTCCTTCGGCTCGTTCCTCACCGGGAAGGACACCCAGAGCGCGCTGCGCTCGGGCATCTGCATGGCGCAGATCGGCGAGCTCTCGTTCGTCATCGCGGCGCTGGGCGTCAGCTCGCGCGCCACGGGCGAGTTCCTCTATCCCGTCGCCGTCGGCGTCTCGTCGTTGAGCGCGTTCGCGTCGCCGTTCCTGATCCGCGATTCGCAGCCGATCGCAGCGTGGATCGAAGCGCACCTGCCGCGCAAGGTGTCGACCTACGCGACGCTCTACGGCAGCTGGCTGGCGGAGATCCGCGAGCGCAGCTCGCGCGACCTGCGCTGGCGCAGCGTGCGGCGCGCGGGAATCGTGCTCGCGCTCGACGCGCTCGTGCTCACGGCGCTGATCATCGCCGGCAGCCTCGGCGCGACGCGTTTCTCGGCGCGCGTGCACGAGTCCCTGGGCATCGACGGGCGCTGGGCGACCGCGCTGACGATCGGCGTCTTCGCGGCGCTGTGCACGTACCCGTGGCTCGGCATCGCGCGCGGCGCGCGGCGCCTGGCGCGCGTGCTCTCGGAGATGGCGCTGCCGCGGCCCGCCGAAGGACGCATGGACGCCGGCGCGGCGCCGAGACGCGCGCTCGACGTCGGCCTGCAGTTCGGATTGATCGTGTGCGTCGGCGTGCCGATGGCGGTCGCGACCGAGCCGTTCCTGCCGCGCTTCGTCAGCCCGCTCGTGCTGCTCGTGCTCGTCGCACCCGTCGCGTGGCTCCTGTGGCGCAGTGCAACCGGTCTCGAAGGTCACCTGCGCGCGGGAGCGGAGGTCATCGTCGAAGCGCTCGTGCGCCGGCCCAAGGACGAGCACTCGCGCGCGCTCGACGACGTGAATCGCCTCCTGCCCGGCCTCGGGGAGGTGACCATGGTGCGCATCGAGCCGCGCGCGTCGGTCGCCGGCTCGAGCCTGCGCGAGCTCGCCGTCGAGGTCGTCGCCGGAGCTCGCGTGGTCGCGATCGTGCGCGGCGAGCGGCGCCTCGTGCTGCCCGGCGGCGACGAGCGGCTGCACAGCGGCGACCTGCTCGCGCTCACCGGCACGCACGCGGCCGTGACTCGCGCCGTCGCGGGTCTGTCGGAGCTCGACACCGCGGCATCCATGCCGAATCAACCCGGTGCGCGCGCGCCGGCTGCGGAGTAGGCGCGCGTCAACGCAGCGGGTCGGCGAGCAGCGCGTCGACGGCGGACTCGAGCGCTCGAAAGTCCGCCGCGCAGTGCGCGTGATCCGCGTCGTCGGACGGATGGAGTTCCGCGCCAGGATGCACGAAGCGCACGCGTCCCTCGCGATCGAGGAGGAACGTGACGCTCGTCGCCGCGCGCTCGGTCGCATCGAGCCAGGCCGCGCGCAGCGACGACCAGTCCTCGTCGACGAGCACGAAACCGTGCCGGCCCAGCGCGCGTGCCGCGGCCGCGACCTCCTCGTCGAGGACGGCGCGCGGCGGCTTGGGATGGTAGACCGCGACGCCGATCAATCCGCGCTCGGCGTGGCGAGCGCGCAGCGCCTCCAGCGCCGGCAGCGAGCGCTCGCAGTACGGACAACCGTCCGTCCACCAGCGCACGAGCGCGACGTGGCCGTCGAAGGATGGCGCGGCGCCGACGGAACGCGCGGGGAGCAGCGCAACGAGCTTCGCGCCGCGCGGATCCGCCGGCAGCGGCTGCGCCACTCGCGCTTCCGGCGCAAGCGTCCGCGCGTCGGTCCCTCGCGGGTCGGGCTCCGCTGTTTGCGGCTCTCGCACCGTGCACGCCGACAGCGCGAGCACGAGTGCAGCGCTCCCGAGTCGGACGCGGTGCATCGCGGCAGTCTAGCCGCGGCGGGTGCGGCTCGAGCGACGCTGAATCGGGCTCGGCGGACCTCGTCGACGGTCCGTCGGCAGAGATTCGCGAGTACGGGGAGAACCCGCGGTGCCGCGGCGGGTTGCAGGCTCGAACTCCCATGCACTCACGCACCCCGTTCGGCATCCGTCTCCTGCTCCTGGGCGCGTTCGCGGCGACTCCGGTCGCTGCGCAGGTGCTCCCCACGACCCCCGACCTCGTGTACGCCAACCTCGGCGGGCGCGATCTGCACCTCGACCTGTACCTTCCGGCGGGAGCGACGGCGCCGGTGCCGACCGTGGTCTGGATCCACGGCGGCGGATGGAGCGGCGGGACGCGCTTCCCCGTTCCCACGGGCGTCACGGCGCTGCTCGCGCGCGGCATCGCGATCGCGAGCGTCGAGTACCGGCTCACGAGCCAGGCCGGACAGTTCGGGACGTTCCCGGTCACGTTCCCGGCGCAGATCGAGGACGTGAAGGGCGCCGTGCGCTGGCTGCGCGCGAATGCGTCGAGCTTCGGACTCGATGCGTCGCGTTTCGGATCGTGGGGGAGCTCCGCGGGCGGGCACTTGTCCGCGCTGCTCGCCACCTCGGGCGGCGTCGCGGCACTCGAAGGCTCCACGGGCGGCAACCTCGCGTTCTCGAGCGCCGTGCAGGTCGCGGTCGACTGGTTCGGACCGGCCGACATCCTGCGCATGAACCCCGACGTGACGACGCCACCGGGCAGCGTCATCGACCACGACGCGTCGAGCTCGCCCGAATCGCACCTGATCGGCTTCGATCAACCCGGACAAGGAGTCGGCGTCCTGCGCGCGCACGAGTTCGACCCGACGCCGCCGTTCCCGGCGTTCGTGCAGCTCGCGCGCGATCTCGATCCTGCGACGTGGATCGATGCCGGAGATCCGCCGCTGCTCCTCGCGCACGGGACGGCGGACACGTCCGTGCCGATGCACCAGAGCGTGCGCCTCGCCGAGGCCTTGCGTGTCGCGGGCGTGGAGCACGTCTACAGCCAGGCGATCGGCGCGGGACACGGTCTCGGCGGTCCGCACGACATCACCGTCGGGCTCTTTCTCGAGCAGCACTTCTTCCCGACGCAGATCGTCGAGACCACGTGCTCGGCCGATCCGGTCAGCGGCGCGTGTCCCTGCGGCAACGCCGGCGACTTCGGTCACGGCTGCGAGAACTCGCTCGACGGCTCCGACGGCGCGCTGCTCGTCGCGGGAGGCAGCACGAGCGCGCGCATGACGTTGCAGGCGAGCGGCTTGCCCGCGAACGCGACGTGCATCTTCCTCCAGGGCGATCTCGCGCTCGCGCCGACATTCTGGGGCGACGGGGCGCGTTGCGTCGACGGTCAGCTCCTGCGCCTCTCGACGCGCGCCGCGCTCGGAGGCTTCGCGCAGTACCCCGAGGGAGCGCTGCCGCCGATCCCCGTGCGTTCGGCGAACCTCGGCGCTCCGATTCCGCCGGGCGCGTCGCGCTTCTATCAGGTGTACTACCGCAACGCGGCCGCCGCGTTCTGCCCCGCGCCCGCGGGCGGCACGTTCAACGCGACGAATGGCGTGCGCATCGTCTGGCCGTAGTTCGCGCGCCGCCTCGCGCGGCTTCGACGAGCGCACCGGCGGCGGGCTGCGCTACGCTGTCGTGGTCCTCGAAGACCACGCATGCCGCCGCAACGCTCCCGACGCCTCGCCGGTCTCGCCCAGTCGGACATCCGTCGCATGACGCGCGAGTGCGAGCGCGTCGGCGGGATCAACCTCGGACAGGGCATCTGCGATCTGCCGACGCCGCCGCTCGTGCGCGACGGCGCGATCGAGGCGATTCGAGCGCGCCACAGCACGTACTCCTACGCCGAGGGCACGCTCGAGCTGCGCAACGCGATCGCGCGCAAGCTCGAGCGAAAGAACGGCATCCGGGCGGATCCCAAGGGCGAGATCGTCGTCACCGCCGGCGCGACGGGCGCGTTCACGTGCGCGATCCACGCACTGCTCGATCCGGGCGACGGCATCCTGATCCTCGAGCCGTACTACGGCTACCACCTGAACTGCGCGCTCGTCGCGGGCCTCGAGCCGCACTTCCTGACGCTGCGCGGTCCGCGGTTCCGGCTGATCGAGAGCGAGCTGCGCGCTGCGCTTCGTCCGAACACGCGCGCGGTCGTGATCTGCACGCCGAGCAATCCCTGCGGGCGAATGTTCGAGCGCGCGGAGCTCGAGCTGCTCGCGCGCGTGGCGCACGAGCAGGACCTGCTCGTGATCACCGACGAGATCTACGAGGACATCCGCTACGACGGGCGCGCGCACCTCTCGCCGGCGACGGTCGGCGGGCTCGCGGAGCGCACGGTGACGATCCTGGGGCTCTCGAAGACCTTCAGCATCACCGGCTGGCGCCTGGGTTACGCCGTCGCGAAGCCGGAGCTCGCGCAGGCATTGACGCTCGTCAACGACCTCTACTACATCTGCGCGCCCACGCCGTTGCAGCACGGTGTCGCGGCCGGATTCGGAGCGCCGGAGAGCTTCTTCACCGACCTCGCCGACGACTACGCGAAGAAGCGCGAACGCAGGTGTCGCGCGCTCGAGCGCGCCGGGCTCGCGCCGGTGTGGCCCGAGGGCGCGTACTACGTTCTCGCGGACGTGACGCGTCTCTCCGCGGCGAGCGCGCGCGATGCCGCCATGCTGCTGCTCGAGAGCTGCAAGGTCGCGAGCGTGCCCGGGAGTGCCTTCTTCCGCGGCGCCGAAGGCGAGCGCTGGTTGCGCTTCTGCTTCGCCAAGGAGCACGACGTGCTCGACGAAGCCTGCCGGCGACTCGAGGCGTTCCGCGCGTGAGGCGCGCCGCGAAGGCAGGCGCGAGTTCGCGACGCGCGTCGTCGAACTCGCGCGCGAGGGCGGCGCTCGAGCGCGAGATCGTCGCCTGCCGCGCGTGTCCGCGCCTCGTGAATCACTGCCAGGCCGTCGCCCGCACGCGCCGGCGCGCGTACGCGACGGAGTCGTACTGGGGCCGCCCCGTGCCCGGCTTCGGTGACGCGAGCGCCCGCATCTGGATCCTCGGACTCGCCCCCGGAGCGCACGGCGCGAACCGCACCGGGCGCGTTTTCACGGGCGATCGCTCGGGCGATTTCCTGTACGCCGCGCTCCATCGCGCCGGTCTCGCCAACCAGGCGCGCTCGCGAGCGCGCGACGACGGCCTGGAGCTGCGCGACGCGTTCGTCAGCTCCGCGGGACGGTGCGCTCCGCCGGGCAACAAGCCGACGCCCGGGGAGCTGGAGCGTTGCGCGCCGTTCCTCGCGCGCGAGTCGGCCCTGCTCTGGCGTGTGCGCGTCATCGTCTGCCTCGGCGGCATCGCCTGGGACGCTGCGCTGCGCCTCGCGCGGAATGACGGCTGCGAGCTCCCGCGGCCCCGTCCTCGATTCGCGCACGGCGCCGAGCTCGCGCTGGGCGCGCGGACGCTGCTCGGCTGCTACCACGTCAGCCAGCAGAACACGTTCACGGGGCGCTTGACCGAGGCGATGCTCGATCGCATCTTCGCGCGCGCCCTCGAACTCGCCGTCGGGCTCGCCGGTCGAACGTCGCGAGCGCGCGCGTCCGCGCTCACTCGGCGAACTTGCCGCTCTTGCTGAGCCACTGCAGGAAGCGCCACTCCATGCTCGCCGTATCGCCGTTGCGGGCGGAGAGCGGCATGCCGTACACCTGTTTCACGAGCGCGTCGAAGCCGTCGTCCGTCGCGCGCGCCGCGACCTTGTGCAAGAGCTCGCGGAACTTCACCGCCGAGGTCTCGGCATTGTCCTTGTCCGCGTTGGATTGCATCCAGGCGAAGAAGCAGCACTTGTAGGCGCGGAAGAACTCGCGGTAGTCGAGCAGCACGTTCTGCGGCGGATACGGCTTCTCGTTCGCGTACGGACCGAGGAACGGAGCGCTGACGGCCTGGCGGTCCTCGCCGGTCGGACCCATGATGGGAAAGTGCGCTTCCGAATCGCGCACGACCGACGGATCCGCCTTCTCGGGCCTGTGTTTCGTGATCTCCTTCCAGCCGTCCTTCTGGTTCTTGCGCAGGACGCCCGCGAAGTGGTCCTTGCCCTTGCCGTCGCGCCAGCGTCCGTCCTTGAGCGCGTCTCCGCCGGCCGCGGGGATCGGAGGCAGAGTTCCGCCGGCCGGATTGCCCCCGGGGACGAACTTCTCGTAGGGCTGCGTTTGCGCGCCCGTCGTGCCGCGCACGAGATCGCCCTCGAGCGTGTTGCATCCGCCGCAGACGGCGATGGCGAGGTTCATCGAAAGACCCTGGTGCAAGTACGTCGCGTCGTCCTCGCCGAAGCACAGCCATTGCAGACCGTTCGCAGCGTTCTGGACCGTGTGCTGCTCGCGCCCGGTCGGGTCGAACTTGTTCATCGCGGTCCCGCTGCGGAACTCGGGGTCCTCGCTCCACGCGGGATACTCGAGCGCCGCGACGAAGTTCCAGCCGATCCAGAACGTCGTCCACTTCGGCGTCGATGCCTGCCAGAGCGTTTCGCGATCCTTGGCGTCGAGCAGGCCCGCGTAGCCCGCGAGCTCGACGAAATTGCGCCTCGACGGCGCGAAGACGAACGACAGCCGGCCGCCGTCCTTCGGCACGGCGCCCAGCACCTCGGCGTTGTGCATGAGCTCGTTCAGCGCCGTCTGCGCCGCGATCACGTCCGCCTCGGCGCCGAGCACCTCGTAGAGGTCCTTCTTCGCCGCCGTCTTGAGCTTGTAGAAAGCCGGCTGCTTCCACGACTTGATCCAGGTCGAGATCGCCTTCGCCCCCTTCAGTCCGCTCTCGCAGCGCTTGTCCGGTCCGGCGAGCCACTCGATCCAACGCGTCTGCATGTCGACCAGCGCCAGACACTGCGCGCGCAGCTCCTCCTGACGGGTCTTCTCGTCGAGGAACTCGCAGGGGTACGCGACGTCGAACACGCCGACCGCGCCGCGCAAGTAATGGTCGGCGAACAGCTTCTCGATCGGCAGCCCGGCGATGCCATCCTTGCTGCCGTGCGCCTTCACGAAGGCTTCGCCGAACTTCTGGAAGGGCAGCTCGTCGCCGCTGCGAGTTGGGCCAGCGGCGCCGGTCGCGGCCGGACTGCTGGCCGAGGAGGCGATCGTGAGGGCCAGCGCTGCGCACGCGGCGTGGACAAGGTCGAGCGTCATGGTCTGCCGGATTCTGCCGAAGGATTCAGCGAGCGGATTGCGTCGACGTCGAACGCGCGCGCGATGCCTGCCGAGCTCCGCGCGCACGGAATGGATGGAGAGCGTTCCCGCCGGCGTCGATCAGGTCAAGCAAAGGCTGTGTGACCCTGGAGCTATGCGCCACGCAAGACGAGCAGGCGTTGCTCGGTGAACTCCTCGATCGCGTTCTTCACTCCTTCGCGACCCAGGCCCGAGTCCTTCACGCCACCGTAGGGCATGTGGTCGGCACGGAAGCTCGGCACTTCGCCGATCAGCACGGCGCCGACTTCGAGCGCGTCCCACGCGCGCAGCGCCTTGTGCAGGTCGCGGGTGAACACGCCGGCCTGGAGGCCGTAGGCGCTCGCGTTCACGTCCGCCAGCGCAGCCTCGAAGTCATCGAAGGTCGAGAGCACCGCCACCGGTCCGAATGCTTCGCGGCACACCAGCGGCTGCTCGCGACCGACGTTCTCGAGCAGCGTCGCCTCGAGGATCGCGCCGCGGCGCGTCCCGCCGCACAGCACGCGCGCTCCCGCTCGTTTCGCGGCGGCGATCCATTCCTCGAGACGCTGGGCGTCGCCTTCCGTGATCAGCGGACCGATCGAGGTCGTCTCGTGGCGCGGGTCGCCGCTCTGCAGCGCGCGCGTCGCGGCGACGAGCCGTTCGCGGAAGGCGGCGTAGATGCTGGCGTGCACGAGGATGCGCTGCGTCTTGATGCAGCTCTGACCCGACTGATAGAAGGCTCCGAAGACGATGCGTCCGACGGCATCGTCGAGGTCGGCGTCGCGCTCGACGATGACTGCCGCGTTGCCGCCGAGCTCGAGCACGACCTTCTTCTTGCCCGCGCACCGCTTGAGACCCCAGCCGACCTCCGGCGAACCGGTGAACGAGAGCAGCTGGATGCGCTCGTCGCTCGTGAGCTGCTGCGCGTCGGCGCGCGAGCACGGCAGGACGGAGAACGCGCCCGCGGGCAATCCGGTCTCCGCCAGGACCTCCGCGATGAGCAGCGCGCCGACCGGCGTCGCGCTCGCCGGTTTCAGCACGAACGGGCAGCCGGCCGCGATCGCCGGCGCGATCTTGTGCGCCGCCAGATTCAGCGGGAAGTTGAACGGCGTGATGAACGCGCACACGCCGACCGGAACGCGCTTCCACAGACCGCGGTAACCGCGGGCGCGCGGCGTGACGTCCATGGGGAGGACTTCGCCGCCGATGCGCGTCGCCTCCTCGGACGCGATGCGAAACGTGTCGATCAAGCGCGTGACCTCGCCGCGGCTGTCCTTCATCGGTTTGCCGGCCTCGACGCACAGGGCGAAGGCGAACTCGTCCGCGCGCTCCTCGAAGCGTCGCACGCAGTGACGCAGGACGTCGGCTCGATCGCAGGCAGCGAGGGCGGCGAGCGTCGGTCGCGCGCGCTGAGCCGCCGTGATCGCGCGTCCGAGGGTCTCGGCATCGGCCAACGCGACACGCGTCGCGACTTCGTGCGAGTACTTGTCCTCGACGGCGAGGTCGGCGTTCGGCGCCTCGGCTCGATTCGCCAGGTAATACGGGTAGCTCTCGCGCAGCATGCGCCAACGATGACGTGCTCGCCGCGGGCCTGCAACGGATCGAGGAGCGCCCGTCCAGGCCTGCGAGCCGTACGGGCTCGCACGAACCAGCGTGGGTCGCCAGGCCCAGTGCCTTGCGACCCACGCTCCGGGAGCCACCCCCATCCAAGAAATGGCCCCGCGCTCTTCGCGGCGTCGGCTCATGAGGAGCTTCGCCGCCGTGTCCAAATCCGCGCGCGACTACGTCGCGCGACGGCGATCATTGCCAATGTCCTTCGACCCACACCTGGACGTTGCGCTCCTGCCAGCAGCCCGGTTGCTCGACCGTCTTCCAGTAGCCAGCGCAGACCACGACCTGATACGCGCGACCACACGAGTCGTGGCGCCACTGGTACACCGGCTCGACCCACACCGATTCGCAGCGGCCCGGGATCCAGACGCGCTCGCAACGCGTCTCGTAGTGTCCCGCGATCCATGCGCGCGGCGGCGCGCAGACGGGAGCGTGTCCGCGGCGGCCGTACTCGGCGCCGTTGCCGACGGTCAGAGAGATGGAGCCGTGCTTGAACTTCTTGCCGAGGATCAGCTCGAAGCCGTGAGCGTCGGCGCGCGGGGCGAGCAGTGCGGAGAAAGCGAGCAGGGGAAGCAGGGCACGTTCGAACTGGAACATCTTGGATCTCCTTCGGGGGCGCGGCGATCGGCGCGCGGCCTCGCGATGGCGAAACACGTGCCAGCGCCGGATGGAGCGTGCAGGGTGCCGCGAGGGCGCGCGCGAACGCTGGATCCGAGTCGCGAGCCGCGCCCGCGACGTCTCCTCGGGAGTGCAGCAGACGGTGTGACGCGCTAGCCTCTGCGCTCGCATGAGGACATCGCTCCAGGATCGCTGTGCTTGTCTCGGGGTCTTTCTCGCGGCCTGCAGCGCGCCCGATCCGCGCGAGAGACGTCCGCCCGAGCCGGCTCACGGGCTCCCGCCGCTCGCCGAGCAGGTGCACGCGCTGGCTACGTCGAGCGCGCCCGGCGCGATGCACCGGCGGCTGGATCCGCTGGTGGGCGACTGGAACGTGACGTTGGCCGACGTCGCGCTCACGCAGGCGGAGACGGTCCTCGCGTCGGGTCACGCGCATCTCGAATGGACGCACGGAGGCCGCTATCTCGCCTGGAGCGCGCAACTCGATTCTGCGGGGACCACGAGCGGGTTCCTGGGATACGACCTGCGCGGGTCGCGCTACCAATTGCTGATGGTCTCGTCGCTCTCGACCGGAATGGGCGTCGCCGACGGCGTGGGGGATCTGCGCGGGAGCGGGATCCGATTCACGCTCGAGAGCTTCGATCCCGCGTCCAACCAGCGGGTGCGGCTCGTCAGCCTGTTGAGGTTGCTCGCACCCGATCACTTCGTGCTCGAATCGCTCGGAGCCGAGGATCGCGTCGTCCGTCGCACGCACTACGCGCGCGCCGCGGCGGGCCACTGACGCTCCAGAACACGCGCCGCGCACGCGCCGTCTCAGGCGCTCAGCAGGAACTGCTTGCGCCGCAGGCGCCACGCTCCGAGGAGCAGCGCGAAGACGAGCACGCAGGCGAGTGTCGTCCACGCCTCGTCGTACGTCGCGAAGGTCGCGCTCGCGAATCCCTCGACGTCGTTCCAGTCGTCGCTGCCACTGCGGGAAATCAGGCTCCGCAGGTAGTACTGGACCGTGAGAGCCTGGTTGCGCCCTGGCAGATTCGCGAGCAGTCCTTCGACCGCGAAGGCGTAACCGAGTCCGACGACCATCGAGTGGCGCACGAACACGCCCAGCGACGCGAACAGCGCCGAGTACACGACACCGCCGGCCAGCACGCCCAGGAACAGCGGTCGGGTGATGCCCGGCTCGAGGTTCGTGGCGGCACCGCGCGCGGGATTCACGGCGAGACGCAGCGCGAGCACCGAGAGCGCGAGCACGCACGCGACGAACAACGCGATCGCCGTCCAGCGGCCGAGGAACACGGCGGAACGAGCGACTGGCCGCGTGAAGAGGAACGTGATCGTGCGGTCGTCGACTTCCTCGGCGATCGCGGCCGAGCCGGCGATGAGCGCGAGCACGGGCACGACGACCTGGATCTGGAGCAGGAAGCCCAGATGCGTCACGAGCTCGGCCGCGTCGGTGCGCCGCGCGAGCCGCGCCAGCGCGAAGCCGCACAACACCGGCACGAAGGCGAGTAGCACGCACAAGAGGCTGCGCCGGCTCCACGCGACGCGTCGCGCGTGCGCGGTGAACACGAGCAGAAACGTGCGCGCATAGCCCATCAGGTCACCAGGTAGTCGAACACGGCTTCGAGGCTCGCGTCCGGGGAATCCAGGCCGCGCATTCCCGGCCGCGAACGCTCGACGGCGGGCCCGAGAGCCTCATGGAAGCGTTCGAGGCTGCTCGTCTCGAGCGACAGGCTCGCGCCGTCGGCTCCCAGGCGCAGCGAGCTCACGCATTCGAGCTCGATGAGCTCGCGCGCCAGCCGACGCGGTTCGCGGGCCTGGATCTCGATCTTGCGCGGATGGCGCCCGAGCAGGTCGCGGATCTCGCTCACGCCGCCCTGCGCGAGCAGGCGTCCGCGGTGCAGGAGCACGACGCGCGAGGTGAGCTCCTCGACCTCGTGCAGGATGTGGCTCGAGAGCAGGATCGACATGCCGGCGCGCGCGAGTTCCGAAAAGAGCGCGCTGGTCTGGCGCCGCGCGAGCGGATCGAGTCCCGTCATCGGTTCGTCGACGACGAGGAAGCGCGGATCGTGCGCGATCGCCTGCGCGAGGCGCAGCCGCTGGCGCATGCCCTTCGAGTAGCCGCGCGTGCGCCGCGTGGCCGCTTCCGAGAGCCCCACGCGGCCGATGGCGAGCGTGGCTCGCGCGCGCGCGTCGTCGCGGCAGAAACCCGAGAGGCGCAGGAGGTACTCGACGAATTGCTGGCCGGTCATCTCGCCGTAGAGCGCGTCCTGCTGCGGCGCGAAGCCCAGCTCGCGGTAGTACTCGCGATTCGCGAACGGATCGCGTCCGAGCACCTCGAGCGCGCCGCGCGACGGCCGGATCTCGCCGGCTACGAGCTTCAGAAAGGTCGACTTGCCCGCGCCGTTGGGACCGAGCAGGCCGATCACGCCGCGCTCGAGCTCGAGCGTCAGGTCGTTGAGCCCGACGACGTCGCCGTAGTAGCGCGAGAGGTCGCGCGCGCGCAGCAGCAGGCTCAAGCGACGGCCTCCATGCGTCGCACGCGGCTCGCGAGCACGATCCAGCTCACGATCACGATCGCGGCGAGCACGGCCCACGACCACGACACGTCCCACTCCAGTCGCACGCCGGGCACGCGCTTGACGCCGAAGATGCCGCTCGCGACGCGCCGCAAGCTGGAGAGCGGGCTGAGCGCGAGCCAGCGCCAGTCCTTCTGCAGCGCGCCGAGCAGGATCCCGACGCCCTGCGACAGCATGAAGTAGCCCAGGATCCCGACCAGGGCGAAGGTCTTGCGCGACGCAAGGCTCGAGATGGCGAGTGCGATGCTGCCGAGCACGAGCGTGTGCACGAGCGCGAATTCGATCACGCGCAGGAACATCCAGCCTTCCTGCTTGAGGAAGGACCACTCCGGCGAGGCGACCGTGGCGACCGCGCAGATCATCAGGCCGGGTGCGAGCACGCTCACGAGCACGAACGCGCCGACGACGAGCAGCTTGCCCAGCAGGTAGTCGCGTTTCGAGAGCGGCCGCGCGAAGTAGAGCAGGTGCGCGCCCGCGCGGCGGTCCTCGGCGATCAGGCCCGAACCGTACCAGGCGGCGATGAGCAGCGAGAAGACCGCCATGGCGACGATGAAGCCGACGATCATGTCCCGCACCTGGATCAGCTGGCTCGCCATGCCGCCGATCGCGGTGACGGCCGCGCTCGTCTGCGGATCCGGTCCGCCTAGCGGGCTCGGCGTGACGCCCTGCTCGAGCGCGAACTTCGAGTAGACGACGAACGAGAAGATCACCGTCGCGATCAGGGGCGGCAGGTAGAGCAGCCACGGCCAGCGCTGTTTGAGCGCGACGCGGATGCCGCTCGAGGCCAGCGGGAACGCACCGGAGCGAGCCGGCTTCAACTCGCCCTGGAAGCGCCGGTAGATCTCGGTGTGCGTGCTGGCCTTCACCGGCCCTGCTCCTCGCCGGCGACGAGCGTCACGACGCTTCCTTCGACGCGACGCCGTCCATGAAGACCTGCTCGAGCGTCGCGCGCCGTTCCGTGAGCGACGTGATGCGTGCTCCGCACTCGCGCGCGAGCGCGAAGAGCTCGTCGGCGTCCGCGAGCTCGTCGGCCGTGCGCACGACGATGCGCGCGTCGCTCTCGGAATCGCTCGCCCAGCCCTTGCGCTGCAATGCGGCGCGGAAGGAGTCCGCGTCGCCGCGGATCTCGACCGCGATGCGCCGGCCTTCGCTGGCGGTCAGCGTGGCGATGTTCCCCGAGAGCTGCACGCGCCCCTGGCGCAGCACGACGACGTCGCGGCACGTGCGCTCGACGTCCGGCAGGAGGTGCGAGCACACCAGGACGTTCTTGTGCTGCACGTGACCGAGATCGTGCACGAGCTCGAGCATCTGCCGCCGCGCCTTGGGGTCGAGTCCGTTCGTCGGCTCGTCGAGCAGCACGATCTCGGGGTCGTGCACGAGAGCCTGCGCGAGCTTCAACCTCTGTTTCATGCCGGTCGAGTAGCCGTCCGCCGGCCTGTAGCGCGATTCGTCGAGTCCGACGTAGTCGAGCACCTCGTGGGCGCGCGTCAGCGCATCGGAAGCCGTCAGGCCCGAGAGCCGGCCGAGCGTCGCCGTGAGCTCGACGGCGCTCATGCCCGGGATCAGGCAGTCGCCTTCGGGCATGTACCCGACGACGCGCCGCAAGCGCATGCGCTCCGCGGCGAGACTCGGATCGCAACCGGCGATGCGCGCGCTGCCCGCGTCGGGCGCGAGCAGTCCGAGCAGCAGTTTGAGCAGCGTCGTCTTGCCCGCGCCGTTGGGTCCGAGCAGTCCGACGGGGCCCGGTTGCAGCGTGAGGTCGAGGCCGTCGAGCGCGCGCACCTTGCCATAGGCCTTCGACAGGCCGCGAATCTCGATCACGGGGGAGCTCATCGATCGGACGGAGTGCGCGCGACTCTAGGCGGCGACGCTACGCGCGTCCATCGGGAGCATTGCAGCGTCGCGACGCGCTCGATGCGACTTCGCCGCCGCTCGGCCGGCAGGTATCGGCCAGCAGGTATCGAATCGAGCGGCGGACTCGGGACGCGCCGAGCGCGACGCATGCGCCTCGCCTACGCTCGCTCGGCCGCGCCCGTTACACGCCGCGGTCGCGACGGATCTGGACCTTGCGTCCGCGCAGCGTGGTGAAGCGCAGCGCGCGGATCACCTGCTCCGCCGCTTGCGCGGGCACTTCGACGAGCGAGAAGCGGTCGGAGATCTCGATCGAGCCGATCGCGCGGCCGTCGATGCCCGCTTCGTTCGCGATGGCGCCGACGAGGTCGCCCGGCCGCAAGCCGGCATCGCGCCCGAGGCCGACGAAGAGCCGCACGCGATCCCAGGCCGGCCCATCGCCCTCCGTGGGACGCCAGCCGCCCGGTTGAGGCGCGCGATCCGTGCGAGGACGCGCTCCGCGATCGAAGCCGCGCTCGGTCCCGCGCCCCTGGTCTCGCCCGTGCGCGTGCTCGGCAGGCGGCCCCGGTCGCGGGCCGCGATCGCGCAAGTGCGGACGGAACTCGCGGCCGCGCGGCCCGCGGCGATCGCCGTCGGGCTCGCCCCCGTCGCCGTCCCAGCGGCGCATCTCGTGCGCCGGCGGCTGCAGCTCCGCGTCCTTCTCCTCGGCGTTGGCTTCGACCTGCGCGTGCGTCGTCTCGTGGTAGAGCTTCACCGCTGCGGCGGCGACGTCCATCGGATCGAGCTCGCTCGAGAGCTCGAGCGCGATGCTGCGGAAGCGCTCGAGGTCACCCGCGACGACCGCCTCCTTGAGCGCGGCCTTCGTCAGCTCGAGACGGCGGTGGCGCAGGTCGGCCACGGTCGGCAGAGTCGCCATCGTGATGCGCTGCTGCGTCGCGTGCTGGATCGTGCGCAGGAGGCGTTGCTCGCGCGGTTCGGCGAAGGTGATCGCCGCGCCTTCGCGGCCGGCGCGCCCGGTGCGTCCGATGCGGTGCACGTACGTGTCCGGATCGGTCGGCACGTCGTAGTTCACGACGTGCGAGACGTGATCGATGTCGAGACCGCGCGCCGCGACGTCCGTGGCGATCAGCAAGTCGGCCTGCGTCGAGCGGAAGCGCTTCATGACGCGGTCGCGCTGCTCCTGCGAGAAGCCGCCGTGCAGCGCCTCGGCGCGGTAGCCGCGCGAGTTCATCGCTTCGGTCAGCTCGTCGACCTCGATGCGCGTGCGGCAGAAGACGATCGCCGACGTGCAGGTTTCCATGTCGAGCACGCGGCCCAGCGCAGCGTGCTTGGCCGAGCGCTGCACGAGGTACGCGACCTGGCGCACGCGCGGCACGTCGCCGGCCTGCGTGCGCTCGCGCGCGATCGAGATACGCAGCGGGTTCTCGAGATGCTGCTCGGCGATCGCCAGGATGCGCGGCGGCAGCGTGGCGGAGAAGAGCGCCGTCTGGTGGCTCTCGGGCGCCCGCTTCAGGATCGACTCGAGGTCCTCGGCGAAGCCCATGTCGAGCATCTCGTCCGCTTCGTCGAGCACGACCATGCGCAACGCGTCGAGGTGCAGCGTGCCGCGCTCGAGATGGTCGAGCGCGCGCCCGGGCGTCGCCACGATCACCGAGACGCCGCGCGCGAGGCCGCGCAGCTGCAGGCCGAACGACTGGCCGCCGTAGATCGGCAGCACGCTCATCTGCAGTTCGCGGCCGTACTTGTGCACGGCCTCGGCGACTTGCATCGCGAGCTCGCGCGTCGGCACCAGCACGAGCGCGAGCGGCCGGCCCGGCGCGGGCTTCTCGTCGGCGAGGCGCTGCAGCATCGGCAGCGCGAAGGCCGCCGTCTTGCCCGTGCCCGTGCCCGCCTGGCCGAGGAGGTCGCGTCCGAGCAAGAGCGGCGGAATCGCCTCGCGCTGGATCGGCGTGGGCTCTTCGTAGCCCAGAGTCGAGAGCGTCGTGAGCAGCCTGGCGCTCAGGCCGAGCGTTGCGAAACCGGACAGCGGGGCAGGGATGGATTCGGGCTCGGTCATGAGTTCGCGTCCGCGAGACGGGCGTGGAACTCACCAGGGTCGCATGCGCGGCGCGCCAGCGCGACAGATTCCTTGTTTCAGGCTCGCGCAGCCGCGCGCAGGCCGCTCGCGCGCGCACCGCGGCCGGTCATCAGGCCGCGCGACGCAACGCGGCCCGCGCCAGGGCCGAGACGAGATCTCCAAGGAGCACGATCGCCGCGCCGAGCAGGACGAAGAAGAGCATCTCGTCGTAGAAGTGCTTCGCGCGCGCGTCCTGGATCCAGTAGCCCAGCGAAGCGACGCCGAGCATCCCGAGCACGGTCGCTTCGCGCACGCAGGTCTCGAAGCGGTAGAAGAAGTACAGCAGGAAGCGCGACAGGGCGAGCGGCAGCACGGCTCCGAGCCAGACCTGCGCGCGCGTCGCGCCCAGGCCGTGCCAGGCGACGAGCGGGCGCGCCTCGAGGTTCTCGATCGTCTCGGCGCCGAGCTTGCCGAGGATGCCCGAGTTGTGGATCGCGAGCGCGAGCACCGCCGGCCACGCGCTCGGTCCGAGCATCGCGAGCAGCAGGTAGGCCCACACGTACTCGGGGATGGCGCGCAGCAGGATCAGGAACGCGCGCACGCCACTCGCGAGCGCGCGCCACGCGAGGCGCCGGTGCTGGCGCTCCTCGATGCTCGACCGCATGCGCGCGCGAGAGACGGAGAACTCGAACGGCCTCGCGGCCATCAGGTTGCGCGCCGCGAAGGGCGCGAAGAGCGTCGCGAGCAGCGCCGCGAGCGAGATCGCGAGCACGGCCATGCAGAGCGTGGCGAGCGTCCCTTGCGCGCCGCGCTCGCTCCACAGCCCGCTCGTCCAGCTCCAGAGCGCGCTCCACGAGAAACCCGACTCGCGCAGCGGATAGGGCGTGACCTCGCTCGCCAGGAAGCGCCGCACGTTCTCCACGCGCCGCTGCGCGAAGAGATCGGCCCAATCGAAGTCGCGCGAACTCCACGCCCAGACGACGAGCGCCGCGATGCCGATCCAGCTCAGGCGCACGAGCCGGCTGCGCGGCCGCGCGCGCCACAGGGCGTCGACGTCGACCGGCGTCGCCGCGCTCCGGGTCGCGCGCGTCATGCCACGAACCTGCGGCGCAGGGCGCCGCTCCACAGCTCCGTCGCGACGACGATCGCGCACAGCGTGTAGAGGTAGGTCCACACCTCGCCGTAGTGCAGGCTCTCGAAGGACGCGCTGATCGAGTAGCCGAGCGTCGGGAAGCCGAAGAAACCCAGGATCGCCGAGCTGCGCACCGCGCACTCGAAGCGGTAGCACGCGTAGGCCGACATGTCGGGCAGCGCGCGCGGCACGAGCCCCACGGCGAAGACGGAGAGCTGGCTCGCTCCCGCGCCGCGCAACGCGAGCGCGGCGTCGCGCGGCGCCTCGTCGATCATCTCGGAGAAGATCTTCGCCAGCGTGCCCGTGTAGGGGATCGAGATCGCGATCACCGCCGTCACGTTGTTCAACCCGAACGCGGCGAGGAAGAGCACGGCCCACAGGAGCTCGTGCACCGAGCGCAGACCGACGATGACGACGCGTGTCGCGGCGTAGATCGAGGGCGCGACGACGTTGCGCAGCAGGCGCGCGGCGCCGCTCGCTCCGCCGCTCTTCTCGCCGGACCAGCAGGCGCTCGAGCCGAGGAATCCGAGCAGCGTCCCGCCGACGAGCGCGAGGCTCATCGCCGCCACGGCGAAGATCAGCGTGCGTCGCGCGGCGTCGAGCGCCGCGAGCCACAGCGGAGGCGTCGACGCCGGGACTTCGCTCTCGTAGGTCAGCGCGGGCGAGAGGGCGCGCGCGAAGAACGAGCGCGCGAGCTCCCAGCCGCCGCGTTGCGGAACGAGCGCGGAGAGCGGCGCGTCGAGGCGCCAGAACGCGAGCAGGGCGGCGGCGACGATCGCCGAGACGACGAGCACGCGTCGCGAGACGCGCGGCTCGCGCGAACGCGGGTGCTCGGCGCGCACGGGATCCCGTTCGGGCTCGCGCATCGTCAGCGCCTCGCGCGCTCGGGCTCAGCTTCCATCGGCGAGGAGCTCGGCTTCGTCGAGGCGGTAGAGCTCGCGCAGCTCGCCGTCGCGCAGTTCGCTCGCCGACCGATCGAAGCGCACGGTCCCGCCGCGCAGGCCCACGAGGCGCGGGAAGAATTCGCGCGCCAGCCCCACGTCGTGCAGGCTCACGATCAGCGTCAGCCCGCGCTCGCGCGCGAGCTCGGTCAGCAGGCGCACGGTGTCGCGCGCGCGCGCCGGATCGACCGAGGAGACGGGCTCGTCGCACAAGTGCGCCGCCGGTTCCTGGAACAGGGCGCGCGCGATCGCCACGCGCTGGCGCTGGCCGCCCGACAGCGTGTCCGTGCGCTGGAAGAGCTTCTCGCCGATGCCCACGCGCGCGAGCAACGCCGCGCTCTGCTCGAGATCGGCGCGCGACGGCCGCACGAGCGTGCGCAGCGCGCCGAGGAAGCCGCGCCGTCCCAGGCGTCCGCTGACGACGTTCTGCGCCACGCGCAGGTTGGGGACGAGCGCGAGATCCTGGTGCACGAAGCCGATGCGCGAGCGCAGCTCACGCAGCTCGCTCGGCGTGAGCCGCGAGAGGTCGCGACCGCCCGCCGCGACGACGCCGTCGTCCGGACGCACGAGTGCGTTCAAGAGGCGCAGGAGCGTGGTCTTGCCGGCCCCGCTCGGACCGACGAGCGCCGTCGACGAGCCGGCCGCGATGGAAAGGCTCACCTGCGCGAGCACCGCGCGCCCGTGATAGCGAACGGCGGCGCCTTGGAGCTCGAAGCCCAGGGCGCCACCGTCGCGCGGCCGATCGAGGCTGGCCAGGATCCGCTCCCTACTTGACCAAGCCGATTTCCTTGGCGACGGCGCGCAGGCCGTCGAAGTCCTCGTTCGTCGCCTTGACCAATCCGCCCGGGCGTTCCAGTGCCTTGAGCAGCTCGGGATCCGTGATCTCGGTGAGCACGGTCTGCAGCTTGTCGGTGAAGCCCTTGCCGAAGATCTCCTCGATCTGGGGGTGCGCCGTGAAGTGGTAGTCGACGTAGGTCGGCGTCGTCCAGATGACCTGGCACTTGTCGGGGTCGACGCCCTTCGCCGGGTCCTTCTTGAAGTCGTTCACCATGCGCTCGTAGATCGTGTAGTCGAGCGCGCCGGCGTCGAATGTGCCGGCTTCGACGAGCTTCGCCGTCTTGTCGTGACCGCCGGAGAAGTTCATCTCGGCGCCGAAGAACTCCTTGGGCGACTGCTTGGTGAACTTGCGGATGAAGTATTCGGGCATCAGGCGGCCCGACGTCGACTTGTCGGAGCCGAAGGTGAACTTCTTGCCCTTGAGCGCCATCGGGAACTCGTCCGAAGGCTTCAGGCCGAGCGACTTGTTCGCGACGAAGTAGCTCTTGAACGCGCGGTCGACCTTGCCGCAGGCGATCACGCGCGCATTGGGCACGCGATCGCGCGCCTGCACTCCGGTGTAACCGCCGAACCAGCACAGCAGGATGTCCCCGTTGACGAAGCCGTCGACGGAGGCGTTGTAATCGGCGGAAGGCACGTACTCGACCGGCACGCCGAGCTTCTCGGTCAGGTGCTTGGCGAGCGGCGCGTACTTCGCGGCGAGCTCCGTCGTGTTCGTGGTGGGGATGCCCGTGAAACGCAGTGTCTTGGCCGCCTTGGCCTGCTCCGCGACGGGCTCGAGGGGCGAAGGAGCGGCGAGCGGATCACGGGCGAGCGCGAAGGACGAGACCAGGGCGACGAGCGCGAGGCTCGGCACGAGCCAACGAACGAAGTGCATCACGGCACGACCTTTCCGAGGGCGCGCGGGAACAGGCCGCGGGAGCCCAGCGAGGGTTCGAAGCGGAACGGGGAGGAGCGCGAGAGTCTACCCAGCGTTGGAATCCTTCTCCAGGCGCCGCGCGGCTCGTGGCGCAGCGTCGAAGGCCGTTGCGAGTTTCGACAGCAGAACTGCGTTCGCGCGCCAACTCGTCCTGGTCAGCGCGCGCACCATGCCCCTAGAATCCGGCCGCGCCGCGTGCGCGTTCTTCGGCTGGAGGACTCATGAGCTCGGATCGCGAATCGAACGATGCAGACCGTGCGAGCCTCTCGCGCCGTCTGTTCCTCAGGAACGCCGGCGGAGTCGCCGCCGGCAGCGTGCTCGCGCACGGACTGCTCGCCGGTTGCGAGAGTCCGAAGGACGCAGCTCCCGCGCAGCCTGCGCAGGCGAAGGCTGCCTCGGCCGGCGCGGTCGAGACGCTCGCGGGCGAGGTCGAGATCGAGCTCGACGTCAACGGTGCGCGCCAGAAGCTGCGCGTCGAGCCGCGCACGACGCTGCTCGATGCGCTGCGCAATCGCTGCGAGCCGCCGCTGACCGGCACGAAGCTCGTGTGCGACCGCGGCAACTGCGGCGCGTGCACGGTGATCGTCGACGGGGCGCCGGCCTACGCCTGCCTGCTGCTCGCGGTCGACGTGCGCGGCAAGAAGCTGCGCACGATCGAGGGCATCGGCACGCCCGAGCAGCTCTCGCCGTTGCAGGAATCGTTCTGCGCGCACGACGCGTCGATGTGCGGCTTCTGCACGCCGGGTTTCGTCATGTCGATCACCGCGTGTCTCGAGAAGACTCCCGGCGCCGACCTCGAGACGATCCGCGCCGCGTGCGCGGGCAACGTGTGCCGCTGCGGCACGTATCCGCACGTGTTCGCCGCCGCGCTCGAGGCGGCCGGCAAGGGCGGGAGGAAGGGCTGATGTCGAGCACACCGAGAGCGCCCGAGCCCATCGAGCCGATCGAACCGGGGGAGCTCGTCACCTCCGCGCAGGACGCGCAGAAGCCCGCGCCGAAGAAGAAGATCAAGACCACCAAGGACGTGAACGGCGTCCCGCAGGAGATCGAGATCGAGGTCGACGACGTCGAAGGTCCGACGTGGGGGCCGCGCGACGCGCATCGCCTGCTCAACACCGATCTGCGCCGCGTCGACGCGCCGCTCAAGGTGACGGGGCGCGCGCGCTACACGCACGACGTGCGCTTGCCCGGCATGGTCTGGGCGCGGCTCTACTGCTCGCCCTGGCCGCAAGGCAGCGTGCGCGTCGACGCCGCGAAGGCCAATGCGATCCCCGGCGTCGAGGCCGTGATCGTGCTCAAGGAGAAGATCGGCTACCTGGGCGATCCGCTCGTCGCAGTCGCGGCGCGCACGAGCGAGCTCGCCGAGGACGCGCTGCGCGCGCTCGTCGTCGAGCACACGCCCGCTCCGTTCGCCGTGAATCGCGAGCAGTCGCTGGCTGCTGGCGCGCCGACGGTGCGCTCGCGCGGCATAGAGAGCGTTCCGGCGAAGAGCGGCGACAAGGCCGAGAGCGATGCGGCGCTCGCGGGCGCCGCGGCGGTCGTCGAAGCGACGTACACGGTGCCCGTGCAGCACCACGCCTCGCTCGAGACGCACGGCGTCGTCGTCGACTACCGCGGAGGCGATTCGGCGACGCTCTACATCTCGACGCAGCACACGTTCTCCGCCGGAGAAGACGCGGCCAAGGAGCCGGACTGAAGACGAGCCAGGTGACGAGCATCGTCGAGCACATGGGCGGCGGCTTCGGCTCGAAGTTCGCCTGGGGTCGAAGGGCGCGGCCGCTTGCAAGCTCGCGAAGGAGCTGAAGCGTCCGGTCCATTTGATGCTCGCGCGCGCCGACGAGTTCGTCACCGCGGGCAATCGCAGCGGCAATCGCGCGACGTTGAAGGGCGGCATGAACGCCGACGGGACGCTCGTGGCGCTCGTCGCGCGCGCGGAGCGCTTCGGAGGGCTCGGCGAGGGTTCGTATCCCAAGCCGCCCTACATCTACAAGTTCGGCACGAGCTATTCCGAGCGCCTTTCGATCTTCACGCACACCGACGCGAGCCGCGCGATGCGCGCGCCGGGACATCCGCAGGCGTCGTTCGGCATGGAGTCACTGCTCGACGAGCTCGCCTGCAAGCTCGGGCTCGATCCGCTCGAAGTGCGCAAGAAGAACGTGCCCGACCCCGCGTGGGTGCGGCAGCTCGAGCGCTGCGCGAAGGAGATCGGC
The DNA here is from genome assembly GCA_044228975.1 of Planctomycetota bacterium. Taxonomy (GTDB): domain Bacteria; phylum Planctomycetota; class UBA1135; order UBA1135; genus JADJNY01. The sequence goes on from JBGATX010000048.1 coordinate 28,244, forward strand.
TGGTACGAGCACCCGCACCGCACGCAGCCGGGCGATCCCAAGCAGGGTGCGTGCATCGGCATCGGATTCGGCATCTCGACCTGGGGCGGCGGCAATCGCGACGGCAACCTGGTCGACGTGCGCATCCTGCCCGACGGGAGCGTCACGGCGACCGTCGGCACGCAGGACCTCGGCACCGGGACGCGCACGTACATCTCCGCGATCGTCGCCGAGGAGCTCGGCCTGCCGCTCTCCGCCGTCGAAGCGCGCATCGGTTCGAGCCAGTTCCCCAACGCGACCGGTTCCGGCGGCAGCACGACGACCGCGGGTCTCGCGCCGGCGGTGAAGCACGGCGCGTGGCTCGCGCGCACGAAGTTCGCCGAGCACCTCGCGGGCGTGCTGAAGACGCAGGCGGAGCTGCTGCGCTTCGAGAACGGTCGCGTGGTCGATTCTTCCGATGCGAAGAAGGCGCTCTCGTGGTCGCAAGCGTGCGCCGCGCTCTCCAAGGACGGCCTCAGCGTGCGCGGCGAATGGCAGGCGAGCTTGATGGGCAACGGTGTCCACGGCGCACAGGCCGCGAAGGTCGAAGTCGACGTCGTCACGGGTCGCGTGCGCGTGCTCGAGATGGTCGGCGTCCAGGACTGCGGCCTGCCGCTCAACCGAATGGCGGTGAAGAGCCAGCTGAACGGCGGCATGATCCAGGCGCTCTCGTACGCCCTGCTCGAGGAACGCGTCATCGATCCGTCGCTCGGCCTGATGCTCAACGCGAACTTCGAGGACTACAAGCTGGCCGGGCCGACGGAGATCCCCAAGCTCACCGCGCTCATCGACGACGGAGACACGCGCCAGGTCGTCATCGGCATGGCGGAGCCGGCGATCATCGCCGGACACTCCGCGATCGCCAATGCGGTGTTCAATGCCTGCGGCGCGCGAGTGCGCGACCTGCCGCTCACGCCCGACAAGGTTCTCGCGGCCCTGGGCCAGCGCGCCTAGACGAGGAGACACGATGAAGGCCTTCACGCTGATCCAGCCACGCACGCTCGAGGACACGCTCGCGGCGCTCGCGCACGAGAACACGAAGCTGCTCGCCGGCGGCCAGGACCTGCTCACCGAGATGAAGGAGCACCTGGTCGAGCCGGAGCGCGTCGTGAACCTGAAAGGCGTCGCCGGTCTCGACCGCATCGAGCTCGACGCGCAAGGCAACGCGCGCCTCGGCGCGCTGGTCACGATCGCGGCGCTCGAGCAGCATGCGGGGCTGCGCGAGCGCTTCCCCGTGCTCACCGAGGCCGCGACGAGCGTCGCCAGCCCGCAGATCCGCAGCATCGGCACGCTCGGCGGCAACCTCTGCCAGCGTCCGCGCTGCTGGTACTACCGCAGCGAGAACGCGAAGTGCCTGAAGAAGGGCGGCGACGAGTGCTTCAGCTACGGCGGGATGAACAAGTACAACGCGATCCTCGGCGGGGGTCCTTCGTACATCGTGCATCCGTCGGATCTCGCGCCCGCGCTGGTGGCACTCGGCGCGGAGGTCGTGCTGCGCAGCCCGCGCGGCGAGCGCAAGCTCCCGATCGAGAGCTTCTTCGTTCTCCCCAACGTCGATTCGAAGCGCGAGAACGTGCTCGCCCCCGATGAGGTGCTGACGGCGGTGAACGTCCCCGCGCCCGACGCGGGATCGAAGAGCACCTACCTCAAGTTCCGCGAGCGCGGCTCCTTCGATTTCGCGCTGTCGTCCGTCGCGCTGGTTCTCTCGCGCGACGGTGCGCGCGTGAAGCGCGCGCGCATCGCCCTCGGGGGCGTCGCGCCCGTGCCCTGGCGCGCGCTCGGGAGCGAAAAGGCGCTCGAGGGACGCGAGTTCCATGCTGAATCGATCGAAGCAGCAGCCAAGGCCGCGGTCGAGGGCGCCGAGCCGCTCGGTCAGAACGACTACAAGATCCCGTTGACGCGCGGCCTCGTCGCGCGCGCGCTCCAGAGCCTCGCGTAGGAGCTTCCATGGAACCCAGACCCACCGCCAGCGCCGCCGCGGCGTTCGAGCTCAGTCCCTTCTGCTGCCACCTCGCGAGCAAGAAGCTCTGCTTCCGCACGAGTCCGCCCCAGGTCGCGGACGACGTGCTCGACGCCAGCCGTCACGTCTGGTGCCGTCGCACGCAACAGGCCCTTGGGCCCGATGGCGGCGTGGTCGATGTGGAGGACTGCCGCAGCGGCCGCTCGTGCTTCGAACGCATCGGCTAGACTGGTCGGCGCAGGTTCCCGGAGGTCCCCATGCTGTCGACGGTCGCATTCTGTCTCCTCTCCGCGCTCTCCACCCGCTCGCCCGCCTCCACGAGCCCGGCGCCGCGCGCGCCCTTCGGCCGCTACGTCGAGGCGCGCACGGCGACGGTTTTCGCCGGTGCCTGCCACTACGCGGGCGAGGCGACGACGGACGGGCGTGAAGCGCTGCTCGTGTGGCAGTTCGAAGGCGGGTGCGCCGACGGCGTCGACCTCGCAGGAGTCAACGTCGCGATCGTGATCGTCGGCGAGCGCAACCTCGCCGAGGCGCGCGCTGCCTCCGACGCCGCTCCGCATTCGATCGCCTACGTGTCGGCGCGCGCTTCGGAGGCGCAGCGCGACGCGGTCGTGACCGCGTTGCGCGAGCGTTTGGGCTCCGCCCTCGGCGTGTTCGACGACGTGCGCAGTGTCGAACTCTCGGTCGCGCTCGAGAGCGATGCCTACCGCGTCGAGCTCGCGGAGCGATTCCAGCTCCGGGGCACGACGCTCGCCGATCGCGCGTGCTGCAAGATGCCCTACCAGGTCTGGTACCGGCCGTTCGTGGCTCTGCAGCAGCCGATCGTCGGTCGCAACGACGTGTTCCGTCACGACGATCGAGGTCTGGGACGCGTGTGGTCGCGCCCGGGCGAGAACGCGAGCTTCACCGGCCGGTTCGATTGGTCCACGCCCGCGCCGGCCGCCGCCGCCGCGAGTCGCTGAGCCCCGCACGCCTCACCCGAGCATGCGCGCCGGCCGACTCCTGATCGTGTTCGCCATCGCAGCCGCCGGGCTGTGCGGTTGGCTCGCGTTCGAGCTCGCGCCGCAACGATCGACGGCCTCGCGCGCGGCCACGACGAAGCCAAGCGCGGCCGATTCCGCGCCGATCCCGCGCGTCGTGCTCGACGGGGCCATGGATATCCCAGGGCATCGTCCCCGGCGGCGAGGATTCGGGACGCACTCCCGAGATCGTGCGCAGCGACGCGACGACGTTGCGGTCCGTGCACGGTGTCGTGCGAGACGCGACCACGCAGGAGCCAGTCGCCGGGCTCGAGCTGTCGTTCCTCTCGCGCCGCCCGCGCACGCTGCGCGTCGTCACCGATTCGGCGGGGCGCTTCGAGAGCTCGCCCGAGCTCGCCGCCGGAGCCGTGAGCGTGCTGCACATCCCGCGCGGCGACGACCCGCTCGTCTCGACGCGGCGCGTGCTGGAGCCCGGCCTCTTCGTGTTACCGCCGGTGAACGCGAGCGATGCGAGCCGCGAGCTCGTGCTCTTCGCGCGCCGTCCGGCGGATGTCCTCGAGGTCGCGGCGCTGCGTCCCGACGGCAAGCCCGCGCAGGGCGCCGCCATCTGGCTGCGCTGTGGCCGGCGCGCGTCGAACGGCACGCTCGGAGTGCTGACGACGGCCTTCGAGACCGCCGACGAGCGCGGCGTGGCGCGCTTCGGCCTGCAGCGCGACGAGATCACCGAGGGCACCCTGAGCATCGAGGCCCTGCTCGGCGACGCGCTCGTGAGCGACGTCGCGCTGCTCGAGCCGCCGCTTGCGGCGCACGTCGTCTCGCTCGCCCTCCAACCCGCTGGTTCGCTCTCCGCGCGCGCGTTCGACGACGCGGGCCGGCCGGTTGAAGGCGTCGCGATCGAGATCGTGCGCAACGATCCGCTCTCGACGCTCGAACGCCACACCGGCGTCACCGATCGCGCCGGCGAGTGTGCGCTGCTGCCCTTGCGCGGCGGCTGCTGGACGCTCGTCTACGCCCATCCCTGGAGCGGCGAGCGCATCGAGCGCGTCATCGACCTCGCGCGCGGCGAGCACGCGAGCTCCGAGCTCCACCTCTCGCTCGCGGGCTTGCGCCAGGGCGTGCAGGGACTCGTGCTCGACGAGCGCGACGCGCCCCTCGCCGGCGTGCCGATCACGATCGTGCGCTCGGGAGCGGACCCGGTGCGGCTCGAGACCGGTGTGCACGGCGAATTCGACTACTGGGGCCGGCCGCACGAGGTGCTGTGGGTGTGCGCCGGAGCGGGCGTGGGCGATGCGCGCTTCGATCCGCCCGCGTTGCGCGTCCCGTTCGGCACGCGCGGCGTCGTGCTGCGCCGCGAGGCGGTGCCGCCCGCGCGCGAGCTCGCGTTCGAGATCGTCGCGCGCGCCGACGGCGAGCGACTGCGCGAGGCGTGTGTCTCCCTCACTCGCTCCGCGCCCGCAGCGGTCTTCACGCCTCGACCGAGCGTGTTCCTCGCGCCCGCCGGAGCGGCGGAAGTGACGTTCCTCGCGCACGCGGACCTCACCTACGTCGCGGAGGCGCGCGGCTACCGTCGCGTCGTCGGACGCGTCGACGAGCTCTACCGCCGCGATCCGACGCGCGTCGTCGTGCGCGTGGCGCTCGAGCCGGGTTTCGAGCGCCGCTTGTGTCTGCGCGATCGCGCCACGCAGCGTCCGCTGGCGGGAGCGCGGGTGCTGGACCACGGCCAGGCGCTCGGTACCACGGGAGCGGACGGGCGCATCGAGCTCGATCTCCAGCGGTGGCCCGGCGTGCTCACGTTCGAAGCGCACGGCTACCGTCCGCTGCGGTACGAGCCCGAGCTCGGGAGCGGACCCGAGGACGTGCTGTTCGTCGAAGCGTCGCGCTGAGCGCGCAGCGGGGCCGCAGACCACGGCCGTGCGCTTCGAGCGCGGTGCGTCCACACGGCAGCCGCGCGGGTGCGTCATCTGCGGGAGAGCCGCGTGCGGGAACAGCGCCGATTCGATCGCGCGGCTGGCGGCGACCGCCGGAGGGCGAGCTCGCGCGGAACCGCGGGAGCGTCCGGGCGCACCCTCGACCGTGCCCGCACGAGCGCTTCGTCGCGAGGCGCGCTCCTCGAACGTCCCCGAGGACTTGCGCGCGCGACCGGGTTGGCGCGCGAGAACGACAGGACCGAGGACGATTCGCGTCGAATCGCCCCCGGTCCCGTCCGATCAAGCCCGCGCGAGGCCGCGAAGGACCTTCGCGGATGCGCCGGCGTCAGCACGAATCAGTTGTTGTCGGGGAAGATGCTGAGGTTGAGCAGGTCGCCGTTGTCCTGCTCGCCGATGCCCCACGGGAGCTGGGCTCCGCCGTCACCACGCAGAGTCTCGATCTGCGCGGCGAGGATCGCCGGATCGTCCACCGAGGCGGCCGACGAGTTGGCGATCAGGCCGTTGATGCGGTACCAGCCCTGCTCGGCCGGATCGTCGTCGACACCCGGCGCGTAGATCTCGTTGGGGTTGTGGTTCGTGTTCTCTTCGAGGAAGTCGTCCGTGAACACGCCGTTGATCTGGTTCAGCCAGACGCGATCCCAGCAGTCGATCGTGTACTGGGCCGAGAAGACTTCTTCGTTGTCGTTGTAGACGAGGAAGTCGACGACCGCAGTGAAGCGGGCGCCGGCCAGGTTGATGAGGACCAGCTGCGTCTTGGCTTCTTCGATCGGGCCGTACGTCGTGTTGGCTTCGCCCTGGCCGAGGAAGCGCGGGATCACCAGCTCGTCGGGGACCTTCGCGTACTCGACGCCGTTCATGTCGCGACGACCGTCGCTGTCGACGTCCGTCGGCTGACCGGTGGCCGCGAGCGCCTTGAAGCCGATCGGAGCCAGCTCGAAGTCCTTGCTGTCCGAGCTCGAGAACGTCAGCGACGAGCCGACCAGGTAGTTGAAGGAGACCGCGACGCCATTGCGCTTGGCGAACACGTAGAGGTAGCCGCGCTGGTAGTTCGGGTTGTCCGCGCCGGCGAGCACCGTCAGCGTGTCGTTCGGCGTGAGCCGACGCGTGCGGTTGGTCTCGAGGCAGTTGTCGCCGTTGATGTAGACGAACTCGACGTCGATCGTGCCGTTGGGGAGGTTGTTGTTTCCCAAGGTGCTGTCGTCGTTCGTGTTCGTGACGGTGAACAGCGTGTTGGTGTTGCGCGTGTTGTCGAAGCACGGGAAGACCAGCAGGCTCGACGGAGTCTGGTGCTCCGCGCGAGCTTGGACGGTCAATCCGGCGACAGCCACGCCGATGAAGGCGAGGGAGGGAAGGAGCTTGGAGATCATGTTGCAGACTCGAGGTGTACGACCGCTTCACTGCGTGGGAACTGCGGCCGCTCGGTTGAGGGGGAGAGGACGGCCGATGCTCGCCGCGCGGTTGCCCGCCGGCACGAACCGACCTGGGAATACCACCAAGCTACCGCCTGCATAGGAAGTCGCAATAAGGAAAACGCCGGTGCCGCGACGCCCGAAGGGCGCGCGGGCGCGCGGCCCGTCTTCCTGCGCTCGCAAGGGCACCGGAAGGAAAACCCTTCCCGGACCGACTTCGCGAATACGGTGCACGGCATCTTCGTCACCGATCCGACGTCGTCGGCGCACGCGCTTGCGCGCCGGCGAATCGGCGAGATGGAGGCCGCGCACCGCAACCCGCGGGCGCGTTGGAGCGACGGTGATGCGGGCTTCGGCACGCGCGCGAAGCGACGCTTGCGAGCGTACGTGCATTCGCTCCCGCGCTCGAGCGACGATGCATGGCGATCGATTCGTTTCGACCGAGCCCGCCCGTCGCGCGCGGGCAGCCGCCCACGAGCCGTGCTCGAGCGCCGGGAGGGCCGACGTGTTTCCGCTTCGACCCAGCCCCAGCCGGCCTGACCGGGTCCACGGGAAAAGGAGCAGGCCGCGCGCCCGTGCGCGCGGCCTGCGTGAGTTCGCGCGTGGAGCGCGGCGTTTCACCGCGCTCCACGTTCGTCG
>JBGATX010000280.1:0-4106 GCA_044228975.1 Planctomycetota bacterium
GGTCCGCGATGCGGTAGCACGCGTGTGTGGCGCGTTGCTCCGAACAACGCCTTCGTCCGGTTCCGGCAGAACCGCCCCGACCGACACCACTCACCTCACGTGCTAACTTCTCCGGATCATGTCGTTGCCGTCGGCCCAAATCCAACCCGCCCCCGCGCCACGGATCCGCGCCGACAAGATCGCCTGCCCCCTCTGCGCGCGCACCGACTTCCGCCCCTACCGCCGCGCGATGTACTCCCTCGCCGGCCACCCCTTCGACCTCGTGCGCTGTCCCTGCTCGCTGGTCTACGTCAACCCGCGCCCCGACGGTCCCACCCTCGGCCTGATGTACGCCGACCCCGCCTACTACACCGACGGCTACAACCTCGGCGTCGAGACCGACAACTACTTCACCCGCCGCGACGAGCTCATCACCCAGTACGAATCCACCGCCCGCGCCCTCGCCAAGGAGCTGAACACCACCGGCGACCTCCTCGAGCTCGGCAGCGCCGGCGGCTTCTTCCTCGAAGGCGCGCGTCGCGCCGGCTTCAAGGTCCGCGGCGTCGAGCTCTCCCCGACCGCCGTCGACTACGCGCGCCGCGAATTGAAGCTCGAGATCTTCTACGGCGAGCTCGCCGACGCCCCCTGGCCCGACGCGAGCTTCGACGTCGCCTACGCCGACAACGTCCTCGAGCACACGACCGACCCGACCTCCGTCGTGCGCAAGCTCCACTCGCTCCTGCGTCCGCGCGGACACCTGATCGTCATCGTCCCGAGCTACGTGAACTCGCCCTGGTTCCGCGCGCTGCTCCTCGCGCAACGCATGCTGCCGCGCCGTCTTCTCGGAGCGCAGCTCGTGCGCCTGCTCAAGCTCGACCCCGAGCGCGACGCCGGCCCGCCGTACCACATCCTCGAGTTCGACCGTCGCACGCTCCTCCCGCTGCTCGAGAAGAGCGGCTTCGAGATCGTGCGCGTCGAAGGATCACTGCCGCTGCCCGCGCACCTTTTCAAGGTCGCCCGCCCCGACCTGCGCACGCGCTGCCTGCGCGCCGTGTTCCGACTCCTCGATCGACTGATGCGCCTGCGCCTCGCACCGCCCGCGCGTCTCACCGTCGTCGCGCGCGCGCGCTGAGCCTCGTTGCGTCCGCTGGGCTCACGGCGCTCGCGCCGGATAGTCGCGCCATTCCATTCCGCGACGCAGCGCGTCCGCCGCCGACCCATCCGCGCGTTCGAAGTAGCGGGTGAGCGCGCTCGGCGCGTCAACGAGCTCTCGTGTGCGCGCGAGACCGAATCCGAAGCCGCGACAAGCGTCCGCATAGCGCTGAGCGTCGACACGCGAGCTCAGGAACTCGGGCGAGCGCGGTTGCGCGCCTCCATCCGCGAGTCCCTGACCGAATCCGATCCAGAAGTCGGCGTCGTCGCGCTCCGCGTTCATCCAATCCTCGAGCAGAGGGCGCTCGCTCTCGATGCCGCGCACCCACAAGCGTCCGGCGAAGAGCCCGGCGCCACGCATCAACGCCGGACGCGCGCGCTCGCCGATCGCGTCGCGCAGCGCGGCGTTCGTGCCGAGGATCGCCGCCGACTTCGATTCGAGCGGTTCCGTGCCTGGAGGCAGGCACGCACCCTCGGCGACGCACGCACCGAGACGCGCATCGTCCTCGATGGCTGCGCCGACGACGCGCGCGATCTCCGCACGACCGGCCGGACCGGCGCACGAGAAACGCACGGCGACGCCCAGGCCGCGCGCGAGGTCGATGCGCAGCTCCGCGGGAAACTCCGCCGCGAGGCGCGCCAGATCGACGCGCCAGCTCGGATCGGCTCCCGGCTGCGCCGCGCGATCGCGTTGCTCCTCGATCTGCAGCACGCCGCGGTTGAATCCGATCGAGGTCGCGACGCGATGGCGCAAGAGCGGCGGGAAGCTCGCCAGGTGCGCGACGATCTGCTCCTGCGTGAGCGCATTGCGTCCGGCGATCAGCGCGCGACCGACCTGCGCGAGGTTGTAGCCGGCGTAACGCGAGCCCAAGCCCGCGTGCGAGAAGCTCCAGTCGACGATCGCGAAGTTCGAGAGCCCCGCGACGAGCGGCAGCGCAGCCAGGCTCGCACCGAGCATGCGCCGTGAACCGCCGCGCTCCCACCAACGCGCCGCGACGATCGCGATCAGGATCAGCGCGAAAAGAAGGTGAGGGAGGAAGTAGCGGTAACCCGCGATGACGACCGGCGGTCCGTGTCCGCCGATGCGGAAGTTCGAGACGCCGTAAGCGAGCGCGGTGAACGGCAGGTAGAGCACGAAGGGTACGAGCGCCGCTCGCTGGAAACGTTCGCGCGCGTCGTTCCCAGCGCCGAACAGACCGCGCGCAAGCGTCGCGAGCCCGCGCAACGCTTCGGGCACGCTCGCGAGGTACGCGGCAGCGAACGCGACGAGAAACAGGGCACCGAACACGCGCGGATCGACGCCCGCGGCGCTCTCGTACACCGTCGAATCGAACAGGTGCACGCTGACGAACTCCCACACGCGCGCGAACACGTTGCTCGGCGCGGCGGGCGTGTCCTCGGCGAATTTTGCTTCGAGAAAGCCCAGGCCGCGCGCGTTCGTCGCGAGGTTGACGAGCACGAGCGGCAGGATGCCGAGCGCGAAACCGCCGAGCGCGACGGGTGCATCGCGCAGGCTGCGCTTGAGCCCACGCGCTCCCAGGTGAACACCGGCGCACAGTCCGATCGGGATCAGCGCGCCGAGGAACACGAAGAGCGCGAAGCCGGCGCACGCGCCGCTCGCGAAGAGCCAGCGGAGCCGATTTTCACTCCTGTGGAAGCGATAGAACGCGCACAGGAAGGCCATCGAGAAGAACAGATTCTCGAAGTGGTTGCCCGAGTGCATCAACGAGTACTTGACGAGCGTCGTCGGCCCGAGCGCGTAGAGAAACGCCGCGATCGCCGCCGCGCGCCGGCCGAAGTTCGCGCGCACGAAGCTCCACACGAGCACGAGCACGCCGAGCCCCAGCGCGAAGGTCACGCATTTCAACGTGAGGTAGCTCGGCCCGAAGAGCGCGAAGAAAGGCCGCGTCACCAGGCCGAAGAGGATCTGCCCCGCCGCGTTGTCGTAGTAGTAGGAGAGCGGCAGCTCGACGCCCTCTCGCGCGAGCTCGGCCATCGTGCCCATCGGGAAGAGCTCGTACATCGGCAGCGCCGTCGAGTCGAAGGCCGTGTGCAGGATCAATCCGCGCACGAGCAGATAGACCGCGGCGGCGGCGAGGAGGTCCCAGGGGAGCCGCTTCATCGCGCGCGAGTCTCGCCGGACGTCGAGAGAAGGTCCATGGCGCGGAGGTGCGGCCGGCGCTCGCGCACGCGGCTCACAGACGTCCGGTGAGGCTCAACCAGCGCAGGCGCAGCACCGTCGTGTAGCCCTGGAGCAGCGAGCGGAAGGTCAGCGTCGACTCGCCGTGCAGACGGTTGGCGAAGACGATCGGGAGCTCGACGATCGGGATCTTCGCGCGCGCGGTCTTGTAGAGCAGCTCCTGCACGATCGCGGGGCCAGGAGAGAAGGTGCGCGCGATGTCGATGCGCTCGAGCGTCGCGCGCGACCAGCAGCGGAAGCCCGAGTTGCAGTCGCGGATGGAGACGCCGAGCAGGATGCGGATGTAGGCGTTGGCGGCCTTGGTCAGTGCGCGGCGGAAGAGACCGCGGTCCGCGTCGGAGCCGCCTTGCACGGCGCGCGAGCCGAGGACGAGGCCGGGGCGGCGCGGGTCGTGTTCGAGAGCGGCGATCAAGGCCGGGATGTAGCGCGGTTGGTGCGAGAAGTCGGCGTCCATCTCGATCACGATGCGCGCTCCCATGCGCAGGGCTTCGATGAAGCCGTCGCGGCCGGAGCGTCCGCGACCTCGGTCGTGCGTGCGCAGGAGGAGGTGCAGACGGGGTTCGTGGAGGGAGGTCTCGGCGACGAGCTTCGCGGTGCCGTCGGGAGAGTTGTCGTCGATGACGAGGACGTGGTAGCGAGGGTCGAGGGCGAGGATCTCGCGCGAGAGCGCGACGATGTTGCCGGACTCGTTGTAGGTCGGCAGGGTGCAGACGATTTCCGCGGGGGAAGGTGTCGACTGCGCGGGCGGCGGCGTGCCGGAGACCATCGGGGGACG